>NZ_JBVJWO010000036.1:13202-80982 GCF_055602345.1 Streptomyces sp. NPDC037401 | reverse complement strand
CGACCCGTACCTCTCAGGCACGTCCCGCCATGCGACCCCGGTCCGGAACTTCCACACGATCCCGTTGAGAACCGTCCGGTCGTCCAGCCGCGGCCGCCCGAAATCAGGCCGGGGCAGCAGTGGTTGCACGAGTTCCCACTCGGCATCGGACAGTTCATGGCGACGTATCACGACACCATGATCCACAACCCAAGATCACTTTGACGACAGCCCCTAGGACCCTCGACGCTGCTCCGCGACCGGCGTGAGCAGCCGCCGGCTTGCGAACGCCAGGCGATACCGAGAACCGTGCTGACGACCAGCACCGAGATTGTCGCCGCTCACCGAATCTGAGCAGTAGTCGGAAGCGATCCGGTCGTCATGCAGCTGGACTCCGGGGCACACCGCCGGAAAGGCCCGTGGCGGGCTTCCTGATGACAAGGAATCCCCGTTGAACCGGGCGCGGCACAAATGGAACTGACCGGGTTGACTGGGTCCTTGCAACGCAGCAGCGAGCAGATGCCCAAGGGCTCCCTGCGCTCCCCGCCGACGCGGAGGTGATCCGACGACGGACGGGTACCTCAGGCTGGGTGCGCCGCGCCGAGCACGAGGAGAACCACCTACAGCTGGCCGATGGTCAGCACGCCCGCCTGGGGGGCGGGAACCGGAGCAGTACGCCGTTCGCAACCAGATCGGCGCCGATCAGCTGACGCCGCTTGTCGTACCGGTCCGAGAAGGTGGTCCCGGACCACAGCGCGAACAAGTTGGGCAACTGGCCGACGAAGGCGAGCAACGCGACCGTCGGTCGTCGCGCGTAGCTTCAGGACCGCCAGCGCTGGCAGGGCGATGGTGCTCGCCGCCGACCCGGCCAGGCTCGCATCCTCGCTCCCCAGCAGGTACGGGAGACCGTTGCAGTATTAGGCGTCGCTTCTTTTGGCGTGATCGTTCGTTGAACCGTGCATGACGGATCTGGTCGAGCGGCTGGCGCCTGACGAGTTGCGGGTCTTTTCCGGCGCATGGTGCCGCCGACGGAGGTGATACGTCCGCAGGCCGTCGGCGTCGAGCCGGTGACCGCGAAGTCTTGGCTGCGATCGTCTTCGTGGCGACCTCGGTCTCCACGGCGTCATCCTCGACGAACTCGGTGCCCGTGAGGAATTGGACTGGTCGCGGTGCGCGATCGACTGCGTCAGCATGCGGGCTGCAAAGGGAGGCCTCTGACGGGACCGAACCCGACCGACCGTGCCAAGCCGGATCGAAAGTCCACTTGACCGCCGACCGGAACGGACTGCCTCCCTCGCTGGGCATCTCCGGCGCGAACATGCACGACAGCCTCGGCCTTGAACCGCTCGTGCGCGGGATCCCGCCCGTCCGTTCCCGACGCGGCCTCCGCAGGCGACGGCCGGCGAAACTGCACGCAGACAAGGGCTACGACTACGACCACCTTCGACGATGGCTCCGCAACCGCGGCATCCGCCACCGCATTGCCCGCAAAGGAATCGAGTCCTCGCAACGACTGGGCCGCCACCGGTGGGTCGTCGAACGGACCGTGTCCTGGCTCGCCGGATGTCGTCGGCTCCACCGCCGTTACGAGCGGAAGGCCGAACACTTCCTCCTTTGTCGGCATAGCCGCAGCCCTCATCTGCCACCACCGCCTCACCAAATGAAACGACGTCCTACCTGACTCTTTTCGTAAGTTCGGTGGGTGTGGTGGCCGTGTGGGGTGTCAGGCTGTCGGGGTGGCTTATCAACCTTCCCTTTCGGCTGCCGGCTCCTCCCTTCCTCCTTTGTCTCGGCCTCAGTTGGCGGAGGCGCGTCGTGTTCGGGCAGTCGAGTTGTTCGAGGACGGCGTCTCGAATGCGGAGATCGCGAGGGCGGTGGGGGTGTGTGCCAGAGTGTCCGGCGTTGGCGGCGGGTGTGGGAGCAAGGCGGTGCTTCGGCCCTGCGGCGAAGGGCAGCCACCGGACGCCCACCCAAGCTGGACGACACCCAGGTCGAGACGGTCCGGGCCGCGTTGGAGCAAGGTGCCCAGGCGCATGGTTTCGAGGCCGACCTGTGGACCCTGGAACGAGTCGGCGCGGTCGTCACCCGGGCAACGGGGGTGGTGTTGTCGAGGGCGTCGGTGTGGCGGCTGCTGACCGGCCGGCTCGGATGGAGCCTGCAACGGCCCGAGCGGCGGGCTGTCGAGCGGGACGAGTCGGAGATCGCCCGCTGGATCGGCTGGTGGACGCGTACGACGGTGCAGTCGACCAAGACGGTCCAGCCGATGTCGTCACCGGCGTCCGCGGCGGCCACATGGCCGCATGAACCTCAGAAGAACTGCTGTGGGCGTCGCACTCGCCGCGCTCGCGCTCACTACCACCGGTGTACCGACGGCCTCCGCGGCCGAGCCGCCCGCGTACTCGGGCGGCTCGCACCCGGCCCGGCACACGACTGCCGCCACGCCCCCGCAGGGCTGGGGATACCACGACTACCTCAACCCCGGCGAGTGCCTCACCCGGGGGAAGTACATCGCCGCCAACAAAGACGCGTCCTCCTGGTACGAGCTTGGATGCAGGACGAAGGCAATCTCGTCCTCTACTTCCACGACGGCATTCTGGGCTACCAGGCCAGGTGGCAGACCGGAACCCGCGGCTCGAACGCGTCGCTGTGGATGCATCGGGACGGCAATGTCGTCGTCTACGACGGCGCGGGCAACCCGCTGTGGAACACGGGCACGTACGGGTGTGGCGATCAGGGGGCCTGGCTGCGGGTCCAGAAGGACACCAACCTCGTCCTGTACAACCGCGACTGGACGCCGCTCTGGGCCCGGTTCAACGGCCCTTCCTCCCGCTCCTGCCGAGCCGCCCCCAAACTGGCGCACGGCGGGCCGCGCACCGGCGAACCCGACAAACCGAGGCCACGTCGCCGGAAACGTGACGGAGCCCGGAAGCATGTCCAGCTCCCGGGCTCCAGCTTGCCACCCATTTGCGCACACCGGCGGCGTTTAAGAACCGCGGGTCATGTTGAGATCGACGTGTTCTGCCTTTGAACTACAGCGCCACGAGAGAGGCGCCGGGGGGACTTGAACCCCCATCCGTCGATGTTCGCCCACGTTCGGTCGATCCGGTGTTCGGCGGCGAATACTGAGACTGGAGCGAGAATCTGAGTTTCATGGGGCCGCCTCTGCCAGGCTTGGGCCACCCCCGCATGTGGTGCGGGGAGAGGGATTCGAACCCCCAACTGACACCCCTTGATCAGCTTCAACATCAGTTTCAGCTTGCGCTCATCGCGCACCCTCCGCTCGCGACGGAGGGCGTGTGTGGGGCTACCGGAAGAGGTAGCCGAATACCGCGTCGCCGACCCGCTGGTCGGTGACCTCGGTGTTGTTCGCTTCCTCGCGGGCGAACTTGACGGACTGCTGGAGCTTTTCGACGCGGTCGAGGAGCTCGTTGACCCGCCGTGCGGGCAGTGCGCCGGAGAACTTCACGGTGGTCCAGTAACCGACCGGGACGTCCTCGTAGTACACCTCGACCTGTGCCGGGTGCTTCTCCGTGGCCTCGGCCTTCACGTGGTTGCGCGGAACCTTCTTCGTGCGGATGGTCCGCACCGGGTCCGTCTTCCACGAGTCCGTGGAGGGGTCCAGGTTCCACGACTCGGAGGCGTCGAGCACCGGCAGCTTGCGCACGAAGGTGTGCAGGTCGGTGAGTTGCTTCTCCAGGAACAGCAGGTACGGGACGGGCACCTGGGGCAGCAGCACCGTACCGTCGACCACCACGTCCGCGGCCGCGGACCGGTTCGCCCAGTCCTTCGTCGCGGTCACGTCGAAGAGCCGCGTCAGCGTCCCGGCGGTCGCCCGCAGAGCGTCCTCGGCCTTGATCTGCACCCGCGTGGACTCGGGCGGCAGCTGCTCGCCCTCCTCGTCCTTGGGCTGGTAGGTCCGGGAGATGCCGGCCAGCAGGGCGGGCTTCTGCACGTCCTGGTGGGCCTGGGTGAGTTCCTGGAGGGCCTTGGACTTGACGCCCTTTTCGACTGCGATGATCTGATTCAGCTTCGGCACACGGCGAACCTAACAACCCCGCGCCGCACGCACATCCGATTTAACGGAAGGCCACGGCTCCTACCGGACGTGCCTCGGTGGTCCGGCAACGCGGTGAGGCGCCCAGCCGGCCGCCGCGAGACGGTGAACCTTTCCGATCAGAGCTCGGAACTGTCCGGTCGATCATGCGATGGTGGCCGCCGCGATGGGACCGCGCGCCCGCTCGTCAAGCCGAGATCGGGGCGGGTGATCTGAGAGGACGAGCGACGCCGACTGCGATGTTCGTTCCGGCTGACGCGGACCAGCGTCCTTGCCGCCTGATGTCGAAGAGATTGGGTGCGGGCCACTTGCCCGGGACTGTTTCCTCACCCGATGCACACGATGAGACTGGTGCGTCTGCGCCCTTGGACGGACAGCGCTCCGGCGGCACAATACTTCGGAGATGGCGGCCCACCTGGGCGGCCCTGAAGTGGAGGATGCCCTCCTGGCCCGCCACCGCCGCTGGACGGCCATGAGCGCGAACGCTGCGCACGAGGGCCGGGTGTTCCGCGTGGAGTCCCCGACGGGAGACACCGTGGGTACGGTCTCCTTCTCGGAGGGGTCGGAGGGGTCGGAGGGGTCGGAGGGGTCGGAGGGGGCGGAGGGGTGCGGGTGTCGTACCACGACGACGTCGCCGGTGACCGACGCGGCGCGGCTGGACATCGACCACATGGCCGATCGCGGAGGCCTGGGATTCGGGCGCCGGTGCGTGGACCGCACAAAGGCGCGAGGCGTACGCGACCGACCAGGGCCGGGCCGCCTCTCTGGTGGCGGTGACGGCCCGCTCGAACCGCAGCAAGTCCGATCAGGATCCGGCCCAGTGGCTGCCGCCGTCGCCGGAGGCGCTGTGCCGTTACGGCGCGGAGTGGACGGCGACGAAGCTCTGGTGGGGCCTGGCGGTGGAAATGCCGGAGAGGGGCCAGCTGCTGGACATCGCGGCCGGCTGTGGCGGCACCGACGTGGAGTTCGCGCCTGCTCAATAGAGCCGGAGGGCAGCGGGCCGAGGGCCGTCACCCGTCAGAGGTGGCAGCCTCCACGCATGCGAGCAGCGGGCCTGATCATGAAGGTATGAAGCGAACACGATGCGAAAGATGTGACTTCATCGTCGGGGAGGGATGCGACTGCCCGCCGGACGGCAGTACTCCGCAGCGAGTAGACGGCGCGAGCGTGGGCCCCCGGGTTAGGAGGGGAGCTGCTGACATGATCTTGGTGTCTCGGACGGGATACGCCCACATTCCCGGAGCATGCATCCACTTTGTGGAGTCGCCGCAACAAGCTGGCTGGGGGTGGATTCCCACTCCGGACCCGGGACTCTGGGATCGGCTCAGCGAGGACCAGCGTGCTGCGGCGACGGCTGGCAATACCGGTCTGCGGGCGACGAAGAGGTGCCCCGACTGCGCCCATGCCGTCGGGCGCGCTTGATCGCGCTCAATGAGACGTGGTGAAGGTCAGTGAGACGGGACAACTGCCCTGTGCCATCGAGGTTTCGCCGAATGCCACTGGAGTTTGACCACCGGACAATTAATGACAAAGAAGTTTGATCGCGCCTGGTCAGAGGGCTGCGGGGCCGCGCCACGACCCGGCCGCAGCGACCGGGGCGTGGCTTGACGCTGGCCGCGAGCATTTGTCGCCGAGGATCGGCCGGTTGGTGTGGATCACTCGCCCAGGACGGGGGAGGGGTCGCGGATCTCCAGGACGTCGATCTCGAACCCCGCGAGGATCCCCTGCTCGATCGCCTCCGACAGCCCGAGCTCGGCCAGCCACGCTCCGTACGTCCCGTCCGGGTCGTCGGTCATGCACGCGATCTCCGCTTCCTGGCCGCCGGTGCCCTTCTGCGGCCGGGCCGCGGCCAGGATGCGCGGCGTGGCGGTGAGGTAGAGCGGAAGTCCGCGGGGATGGGGGCGTTGTCGTGGATTGCCGCCCAGGGCCGTCCGAGGTCACCGGCGGTGCAGCGGCCTCGTCGACGATCGCGAGGTCGAAGCCGTCCATCTGCTGCCCGTACAGCCGCTCCCCGCCCGCCAGAGCGGCCTCCAGTGAGCACACCGCGACCATCGGGGCCCGGTGGCCCACCCACCAGCCGCCGCGCCTGGGCGGTCTGCGCGAGCAGGTCCCGGGTCGGGACGGTGACGAGGATCCGTCCGCCTGGGAAGCAGTCCAGTGCGCTTGCGGCGGCCGTGATCGTCTTGTGCTCTCTCTCGGTTTCGTGTCAGTGAGGTTGTGTCAGTGGTGCGGCTGCCCGGTACTGGCTTGTTGTGGTCAGAGGGACGTGCCTTCTGCGGTGCCCACCGTCATGGATGTGAGAGACCGGGGGCTGTCCGCTGTCGTCGAGTGAGGGATGTGCAGGTCACGTACTGACACGAAAGCGAGAGATCGCATCTACAAGGAGCGGTACACCGTCGAGCGCCTGATCAACAAGCTCAAGGCTTGGCGAGGCATCGCCACCCGGTACGACAAGACTCCCGACGGCTACGTCGCCGGTTTCCACGTGCGCGCCTCGATGATCTGGATCGAGGACCTCACCAGGACCATCCGGTGATCACGACTCGATATGCCCCTGGGTGACGCGCTGAGGTGCCGGACGCCAAGGGCGGCAGGAGTGGGGTCAACGGTCGACCAGCCGTGGACGAGGGGTCTCACCCGTGGATTCCGGGTCCGCGTCGGTGCCGTCGGTGCCGACCGGGCCGCGGGGAAGCATCCGGTCCAGCCACCCCGGCAGCCACCAGTTGGTCCGGCCGAGGAGTGTCATGGTCGCCGGTACCAGCACCATGCGTACGACCGTGGCGTCGATGAAGATCGCGGTGGCCAGGCCGAGCCCGAACATTTTGGCGGAGGGGTCGTCGGCGACGGCGAAGGACAGGAAGACCGCCACCATGATGAGGGCGGCCGAGGTGATGATCCGGGCGGTGCGCGAGATGCCCTCGACGATCGCCGTGCCGTTGTCGCCGGTGCGCAGGTACTCCTCGCGTACGCGGGAGAGGAGGAACACCTCGTAGTCCATCGACAGGCCGAACAGGATGGCGAAGAGGAACATCGGGATGAACGACACGATCGGGACCGTCGCTTCCAGCCCGATGAGTGCGCCTCCCCAGCCCCACTGGAAGACCGCGACCATGATGCCGTAGGCCGCGCCGATGCTCAGCAGGTTCAGCAGCACCGCCTTGAGCGGTACGAGTATCGAGCGGAAGACCAGCATCAGCAGCAGGAACGACATCGCCAGCACGGCGGCGACGAACGCCGGCAGGCGTTGGCTGGTGCGTCGGCCCACATCGGACAGGCTCGCGGCGGCGCCGCCGACGTGGGCCCTGGCCGGGCCGTCCCCGATCGCAGTGGGCAGCACGTCGGTGCGCAGCCGGGCGATGGTGTCGGCCGTGGCCTTGTCCTGAGGGCTGGTGGTCGGGAACACCACGAGGGTCGCGATGCCGGTGTCCCGATCGACGTGCGTCGGCGCGACGGATGCGATGCCCGGATCCGCCGCGACCTTCGCGACGAGACGGTCCAGCACGCCCGGTTCACCGGCGGGGTCCGCGGCGATGACGAGGGGACCGTTGGTGCCCGGCCCGAACCCCTCGGCGACGAGGTCGTACGCGCGGCGCTCGGTACGGCTCTGAGGCAGCGACCCGTCGTCGGGCAGGCCGACGCGCAGGCCGAGCACCGGCAGCGTCGCCGTCAGCAGCAGCCCCGCTGCGCCGACCGCGTACGGCACCGGGTGCCGGCTGACGTGCCCGATCCAGCGACGCCACCCGGCGGCGCGGGCGGCGCCTGCCTCCGGGTCCTGCCGCCGTGCGAGTCGGCCCAGCTTCCTGGTCTGCAGAGCCCGGCCGATCCGGCCGGCCCGGGCCAGGCGCGGGCCGGCGGCGCCGAGGAAGGCCGGCAGCAGCGTGACCGACGCGAGCACCATGATCAGAACGACGATCGAGACGGCGAGCCCGCCCACCGTCATGAACGGCACGTTCGCGACCGCCAGGCCGAGGATCGACACGACGACGGTGCCGCCGGCGAAGACCACCGGCCGCCCCGCCGTGGCCACCGCTCGTCCGGCCGCCGCCTGCGGATCGAGCCCGCGCGCGAGGTACTCCCGGTGCCTGGCGAGCACGAACAGCGCGTAGTCGATGCCCACTCCGAGCCCGACCATGCTGCCCAGGACCGGTGCGAAGGTGGGGACGTCCGTCACCCCCGCCAGTACCGTCATCGTGGCGACCCCGACGGTCAGTCCGAAGACCGCCATGCCGATCGGCAGCGCGGCGGCGACGAGCGAACCGAACGCCAGGAACAGGATCGCGGCCGCGGCGAGGAGGCCGATCAACTCGCTCACGCCGCCGTCGGGGTCGGAGAAGGCGTAGAAGAGGCTCCCGCCCATCTCGACGCGCAGGGGCAGTTCGGCGCGCAGCCGGTCGCCGAGTGCGACGAGGGCGTCGAGGTCTTCGGCCGACAGCCGGCTCTGGTCGGGGTACTGCACCCGGACGACCGCGATCCGCCCGTCGGCCGAGACGAGGCCGCCGCGCACGGCGGTGTCCCCGCCCGCGTCGAGCGCCCCCGCCGGGTCGCTCGTGCCGAGCACGTGCGGCAACCGCTTCACCTCGGTCTGCAGCCGCGTGAGAGCGGTGCGCGCGCTGCCGTGGTCGAAGAACGTCGCAGCGCCGTCGAGAGGGGTGACGACCACTTGGGCGGTCATCCCCTCCTGGCCGGTGCCGGCCCGCTCGATCAGTTCCGCGGCCCGCTGGGAGTCCAGTCCCGGAGCGGTCATCGAGTCCGCGGTCCGCCCGCCGAAGGCGACGGCGGCAAGGACGGCGAGCGTGGCGGCGATCAGCCATGCCGCGATCACCCGCCAGGGATGACGGGCGGCGCTTGCGCCCAGGCGCAACAGGGCTTTCGAGAGCATCGGGGTCCTCCAACCACCTCGTCGGCCGTCCTTGCACGGCCGCCGATACGAGGCTCGTCGCCACGGCGCCCCGTGGCATCGGCCCGCGGGCCGCGGATCCGTCGGCCCCAAGTCGGAGTGAGTCCCCATCCTTTCGGCCGATGCGCGGCACGCCGCGGCCCCTAGGCTGAGAACCGTGCTCCGAGACGACCTGCGAACCCTGTGGACCGAACCCCGGCCGCCCGACGCGCCCGCCCGGGTGGGGCGGGACTGGGCGCTGCTCGCCGCGGGCCTCGCCGGTGTGGCGCTGGAGGCCACCCTGCGCGAGAACGTCGTGTGGCGGCCGGTGGCGGTGGTGTTCACCGTATGGCTGTGCCTGTTGCCCCTGTGGCGCCGGACCCGCCCGCTGGCGATCGTGACGCTGGCGTTCGGCTCGGTGACCCTGCTTTCGGTGGCCTCGCTCGTCGCCGCACCGCGCGAGCCCGTCGGCCTGTACACCGGCGCGGTCGTGCTCGTGCTGGTGTACGCGCTGCCCCGGTGGGGATCGGGCCGCGAGATCGTGCTGGGCGGCGCGGTGATCCTCACGGCCGCATCGCTGTGTTCCGTCACGGACAAGACCCCGTTCGTCGAGAACGTCGTGGGCTTCGCCTTCCTGCTGCTGCCCGGCGTGGTCGGGGCTGCCGTGCGGTTCCGGGTGACCGCTCGCGAGCGGCAGTTGGAGCAGGTGCGCTCCCGCGAGCGCGAGCAGCTCGCCCGGGAACTGCACGACACGGTGGCCCACCACGTGTCGGCCATGGTGATCATCGCCCAGGCGGGCCGGGTGCTCGCGGGCACCGACCCGTCCGCCGCCGTCGAGGCGCTGGAGGGGGTCGAGGAGGAAGGGGCGCGCACGCTGGAGGAAATGCGCGCCATGGTCGCCACGCTGCGCGACCGCGGGGTCGGCGCCGAGCTGGCGCCCCCTGCCGGAGTCGCGGATCTGGAGCGCCTGGTGCGCACCCCGGCTGGTCGCCTCGGGGTCGACCTGGGGCTCGACGGCGAACTGGACGCGCTGCCCCCGGCCGTGGACGCGGCCGTCTACCGGATCGTGCAGGAGTCGGTGACCAACGCGCTGCGGCATGCGGTCGACGCGACCGAGCTCGTCGTTCGGGTCGCCGCGGAACGGCACACGGTACGGGTGAGCGTGCGTGACAACGGCCGGCGCACCGGCCGGGGGCGCGACGGATACGGGCTTACCGGACTGCGCGAGCGCGCGACCCTGCTCGGCGGCACACTACGAGCCGGCCCGGGTACCGACCGGGGCTGGCATGTCGAAGCCGAACTGCCGAGCGCGAGGAGCGAGAGCGGTGTCCATTCGCGTCCTCGTCGCTGACGACCAGACGATCATCCGCACCGGGTTGCGGATCATGCTGAACGCCCAGCCCGGCATCGAGGTGGTCGGCGAGGCCGCCGACGGGCGGGAAGCGGTACGTCTGGCCCGCGAACTACGCCCCGACGTCTGCCTGTTCGACATCCGCATGCCCGTACTCGACGGGCTCGAGGCCACCCGGCTGGTCGCCGGCCCGGGCGTCGCCGACCCGCTGGTCGTGGTCGTCATCACCACGTTCGACCTTGACGAGTACGTCTACGGCTCACTGCGTGCGGGCGCCCGCGGATTCCTCCTCAAGGACACGGGACCGGACCTTCTGGCGCAGGCCGTACGGTCGGCGTCCGACGGTGAGGCGCTCATCGCGCCCAGCGTCACCGTCCGTCTGCTCCAGGCGTTCGCGGACCTTCCCGCCGGCCGGCCCGTGGCCCAGCCGGTCTCTCCCGTCACCGCCCGCGAGGAGCAGGTGCTCCTCGCCGTCGCTCGCGGGCTGACCAACACCGAGATCGCCGATGCACTGCACATCAGCCTCAGCACGGTGAAGACGCATCTGGCCAGCCTGATGGCCAAACTCGGAGCCCGCAACCGGGTCGAGATCGCGATGTGGGCCTACGAAACGCGCCGTATCCTCCCCGGAACCTGAGCCGGGTGCCGGGCCATGTCCCATGAGTCCCCGCCCGGACATCAGCGCACCGGTCGGCCCACGTCGGCTCCACGTGCCTCACCCGCCCCAGAGCGGGACGTACCAGGAGGCCGGAACTGGGACGGTGAGACACCCGATACGACAAGACTCCCGACAGCTACCTCGCCAGTCTCAACCTGCACGCCTCGATGATCTGGATCAAAGACCTCACCAGGACCACCCGATGATCACGACTCGATACGCGCCGTAGGGCGTGTGTCGAAAATGGATCAAGCGGTCGCTGACTGGGCGGGTGATGGGGCAGCGCGTATTCTTCCAAGGTCTTGATCGTTTGTGCTTGGAGAACTCGTATGAGCTTGGATCTGGTGCCCGTTGACCGCGAGCCGGCTGCTGGGGCTGTCCTGCTGACCGGCATCCCGGGGAGTGGGAAGTCGACGGTGGCCGCTGCGCTGGCCAGCCGGTTCCGGATGGCGGCCCATATCGAGGTGGACGCACTCCAGCAGATGATCGTCAGCGGGGGGCAATGGCCCTCACCGGCCGCGAACGCGGAAGCCGACCGGCAGATTTTCCTGAGGGCCCGCAACGCGTGCCTTCTGGCGGACAGTTTCGTGCGGGCCGGATTCATCCCGGTGCTCGATGATGTCGTGGTCCGTCGTTCCCACCTTGACTTCTACCGCATGACGCTGGCGGCCGTGCCGCTCCACATCGTCGTCCTCGCTCCTGGCCCGGCAGAGGCATGGCGGCGCAACCAGGCTCGTGAGAAGGCACTGGCCGTGGACTGGTCGCCACTGGATGAGGCGATGCGCTCCGAGCTCGGGCAGCAGGGAGTCTGGATCGACAACGCTGCGCAGACGGTTGAAGAGACAGTCGAGGCGATCCTGTCTGTGACCGGTCTGACGTCCAGTTCTGAAGTCGATCAGCCTCTGCGATGATCGCCCGGTGGCGCGTGGAGATCTGACGGGTACCCAGTGGGAGCGGCTGGCACCGTTGTTGCCCGGGGCACGAAGCTGGGACGCCCGCCGATATGGACGAGGCGGCAGCTGATCGACGGCATACGGTTTCGGACCCGCACCGGCGTCCCGTGGCGTGACGTTCCGGAGCGGTACGGCCCCTGGGGTCGGGTCTACGACTTGTTCCGCCGCTGGCAGCGGGACGGCACCTGGCAGAACATCCTTGCCGAACTTCAGGTCCGGGCGGATGCCAAGAAACTCATCACCTGGGACATCAACGTCGATTCCAGTGTATGCCGGGCCCACCAGCACGCCGCCGGTGCGCGGAAATGGGGGATCTGCAAAAGGAGCCACCCGGCGGGGTCGGCACGGCGGAGCCGGACGACCACGGCCTTGGACGCTCGCGCGGCGGTCTGACCACCAAGCTGCATCTGGCCGTCGAGCAGGGCCAGAAGCCGATGTCGATCGTGATCACTGCCGGACAGCGAGGGGACTCTCCACAGTTCGAAGCCGTCCTGGAGAGGATCCGCGTCTTCCGCCCCGGTCCGGGCAGGCCACGCACCCGCCCGAACCGGGTCCGCGCCGACAAGGCGTACGCCTCCCGAAAGAACCGCGCCTACCTGCGCAGGCGCGGCATCCGCTGCACGATCCCAGACAAGGCGGACCAGGCCCGGAACCGCAAGAAGCTCGGCTCGCACGGTGGCCGCCCTCCGAAGTTCGACAAGATCGACTACCGCGAACGCCACGCGGTTGAGTGCGGCATCAACCGCCTCAAGCGACACCGGGCCGTGGCCACGAGGTACGACAAGCTTGCAGTCCGATACGAAGCGACCGTTCTCATCGCAGCCATCCATGAGTGGCTGTGATCAGCACATTCGATACACGCCCTAGAGGCGGTGACTACGGGTACCGGCCTCGACTGGATCGAGAACAACAGCATGTCCAGCGTGCTGCTGCGCCACTTCCCGGAGCTGCGTCCGTCCATGAAGTCGGTGAACAACGCGTTCGGCCCCTGGCAGCCGACCGGTCCCAACAGCGCATGAGGTCGCCGCGGTCATCGCCTTCCTGGCCGGACCTTCGGCTGCCTACGTCACCGGCGCGTCCTGGGCGGTGGACGGCGGCATGCTGCGGGATGGGGGCCCGTGCCCGGGTCGCACGTGGACCACGACCGGTGGCGCCGGCCCTGAGGGCCGACCCCCGTCGTCATCCCCGACGACGCGCCGAGGGAGGAACGGGAACACGGCGGGCACCGTGCGGGCGCCCGCCGGTCCGCCACCGGCTCATGCGTGCGGGCGGCTGTTGACGCCGTCGTGGCTGTCGGCGTGGTCCTCGTCAAACCAGTAGTCGCCCCTGGCCAGGTACTGCCCCGCACGGCTGTACAGAGGAAGGGTCGGGTCTTCTGTGGCGGAGACCTGAGAGGCTCCCTGCCCCGAGGGTCGGGATGGCTGCGTCGTGCGTACACCTGCTCAATGGGTCAGGAGGTGGTGGCTGTGAGGACGCCGATTTTGTCGAGGCGGTGTTCGGGGTTGTTCTGCGCGTCTCTCCAGAAGTTGCCCGCCGCGTCGTCCTCAGGCGTGAGGCACGTGGTCACGGTGATCATCGCTCGTGTGGGGGCGGCACCTGGGGAGCCTGGGACCGCCGCGCGCTGCGCGGCCATTGAGGCCGGCGAGCGGAAGGAGGTCGTCCGGGTCGCGGTGATGGTGTACTCGTACGTCTTACCACCGGCGGTGATGTACACCGATGCACCGGCTGGCAGTGCCGGCAGGGCGTTCAGTGGGCCGCCGGCGGTGACACGGTGCCCGGTGACGATGTAGTTCCCCACATCGCCGGGGCCGACTCCCCCAGTGGGACCGTACGGGCTCGCGGCCACGCCTTGGTCCTGGATCCGTGTGCCCGGAGCGTCGTCGGGGCTGCCGGAGTAGGGGACCACGGGCAGTGCGGACACTCCGATAGCCGGTATCGACATGGTGGCCGGTTGGATTCGGGCGACGAGCTGGTGGGCGGCGGCCACGGGCGTGCCGAACGTGGAGGCCGATGCGGCGGGAGCTGATGCCAGGACGGCGAGAGCGACACCGGCGAGGGCCGGCGGCATACTGCGGAAGGCAAGTCGCGTGGGCATGACGCTACCCCGATCAGCCGGGCCGCACGGGCCTGGCAGTTTTCGGCAGGCTCTTCTCTTCCTGTTTTCAGCCTCGCATACGGGCACGTGTGCGTCATGTGCAGCACATAGGTTGCGGGCGGGGGAACGACCCTGTGGCGAGGAAGCGCTCCCCCTGCAGTCATGCGCCGAAGACCTGCCTCCTCGCTGCCTCTGGCAGGGGAGGGGGCCGTGGCTCTCACCCAGCGCGACGACCTCGACCGCCTCCACCCATGCGAAGACGCCAAGTGCGGATGAGCCGACTTTAGACACACCACCGCGGCGGAACCGCCGCTGGTGCAACACGGGTCGTGCCGCGGGGTGGACCACGAAGGTGACGGGCCGGCCGGCAATGCGGTCGCCGGGAAGACCGCCGGTCCGGCGAGATGTGGACCGTGCATTCTGGGTGAAGATCGCCGCGGGGCTCACGAGCGAGGACGCAGCAGTCGCGTGTGGGGTGTCCGGTCCGGTCGGATCACCATGGTTCCGAGGCCGGAAGAGGGCGGAGCATCGACGGTTGGCATTGACCACCTGACGGCGTACGCCGGATCCCCTGAACGGCCTGCCAAGGCGTGACAGGTGCCAGGGGAGGGAGTTCCATGGGATGTGTGACCCGATTTGATCGTGTATACCCCCGCTCCCTTCGTGCTACCGCGGCCCTGGGCGGACTGGGAATGGTAGCGGCGCTGGCCGTCGGCTGCACCGGGGCCGATGCCAACACCACCGTCGGGCGTGCGGGCGTCGAGACCTCGCCGCTGCCCACCGTCCCTCCCGCCCAGCTGCCGCCACAGCTCACCCGGGCCGAGGTCGAGACCGCGGTGAGCCAGCTGGACGACGTCGTACGGGACTACATGCGCCGCACAGGTGTGCCCGGAGTCGCCGTGGGCGTGGTGCACGAAGACAAGGTGCTGTACCTGAGGGGGTTCGGCCTGCGGAAGGCAGGCACGCAGGACCGGGTCGGAGCGGACACCGTCTTCCAGCTCGCCTCGGTCTCCAAGCCCATCGCGTCCACCGTGGTCGCCGCGACCGTGGGCGAGAAGACCGTCGGTTGGGACGACCCTGTCGCCGACCACGGCTCCGGGTTCGCGCTGAAGGATCCTTGGGTCACCCGCCATGTCACGCTGGCCGACCTGTTTTCGCATCGCAGCGGCCTGCCCGACCACGCCGGAGACCTACTGGAGGACCTCGGCTACGACCGCACGTACATCCTGGACCACCTCCGCTACCAACCGTTGGCCCCCTTCCGTGCCCACTACGCCTACACCAACTTCGGGCTGACCGAAGCCGGCGTCGCCGCCGCGCGGGCAGCGGGGACCAGCTGGGAGAAGCTGTCCGCGGATAAGCTGTACCGGCCGCTCGGCATGGATTCCACCAGCTCTTCCTTCGCCGACTACGAGAAGGCGAAGAACAAGGCCACCTTGCACGTGCAGACCGGAGACACCTGGCGCGCCATGTACGTGCGCAACGCGGACGCCCAGAGCCCGGCCGGCGGGGCCAGCTCCACGGTCCGGGACATGACGAAGTGGCTGCGCCTGCAGCTGGGCAACGGCAAGTTCGAGGGGCGGCAAATCATCGACGCCGCCGCGCTGGAGCAGACCCACCTGCCGCACATCGTCTCCGTGCCGCCGCACTCGCCTGCAGGCCGGGCAGGGTTCTACGGGCTCGGCTGGAACGTGAGCTACGACGACCAGGGCAGACTGAGGCTCGGTCACTCCGGCGGCTTCGCGCTGGGGGCGGCCACCAACGTCGGACTGTTGCCCGGGGAGAAGCTCGGCATCGTCGTCCTGACCAACGGCGAGCCCGTCGGCCTGCCCGAGGCGGTCACAGCCACCTTCTTCGACACCGCGCAGACGGGCGGGCCGACCGTCGACTGGCTGACGTTCCTCGGGCCGATCATCAAGCAAACCCTGGCGGGGGAACGCTCGCCGGTCGACTACGGCAAACCTCCGGCCTCGCCCGCACCCGCCAAGGCGAACGGCGCCTACACGGGCACGTACGCCAATGAGTACTACGGCCCGATGACCGTCAGCGCCCAGGGCGACGAACTCACCATGCAGCTTGGGCCCAAGAAGCAACGGTTCGCCTTGCGCCACTACAACGGTGACACCTTCAGCTACACCACCACCGGCGAGAACGCCGTCGGCGTGTCCGGCGTGACCTTCACCGTCGGGTCCGGCGGACGCGCCGACAAGGTCCGGGTCGAGAACCTCGACACGACCGGTCTCGGCACCTTCACGAGGAGCGACGGGTGATCTTTTCGTAAGTTCGGTGGGTGTGGTGGGTGGATGGTCAGGCCGGTGTGGGTGAGGAAGGACCAGGGCAGTTGTGGGTTGTGGTTGATGCGGAGGACGTCCTGTTCGGTGGCATCGGCAAGGTGGTCGCCGGCAAGGCTGGCGAGTTCAAAGGTGCGGTGGCGAACCGGGCCGCCGACGCGGACATGCTGGCCGGGGCCGACGGCAGCGGCACCGAGAAGGCCCGCGTCATTGCGGCCGAACTCGTAACTCGCCCGCTCCTCGACACGTTCCAGGCCCCAGTAGGTCGTCACGCAGGCCGCCGAGCCGCAGAAGCCCGCGACCCACGCGAACGACGGCGAGGGCCCCTGGTGGCGGGCGAGTAGGCCGGCTCCAAGCGCACCAAGGCCGAAGAACTGGGCATCCGCATCTTCGACCCCGAGGAATTCGCCGGCCTCGGCGACAGCTTCAGCTGAACTTCCCGGTCCTGCCCAGCCTGCCGACTGACCACTGCATCGATGCAGGTCAGCGATATTCATTGTGTGCGGCGGATGATGCGGCGACCCCCAGGCGCCGGGATGCGACCCGGCACGCGACGGCTGGCTGTCATGGGCGTGCCTGTTCACACAGGGGGTCGGCCGGGGGCGCGGGGCGGCGCCGTGGGTCGCCGACCCTCCTTGCGCGGGTGTCTACGGGGTGGACGTGCGTGAGGCTGCCTCGATTGCCGGTGGGGTCGTCAGTCTTCGTCTGGTAGCGGGATGTGGCCTGCCGCTTTCTGCACTGTGGCCTCCAGCTCATCGCGGTCCAGACCGATCGTCTCCGCGTAGTGGTCCAGGGCCGTGTCAAGCAGCCACCAGGGCTCGCGGGCGTCTTCCCATGCGTCCCGCCAGGTCACGTGTTGCTCGTCGGTCCACTGGGCCGCGTCGCCGAGTTCTTCCTGGAGGCGTGTCAACTCGGCGTGCGCTTCGTCGGTCGCTTGCTGCAGCTCGGTCAGTTCGTCCAGTACGTCAGACAGTTCGATTTCCATTCCGGGATCCTATGCGTCAAGATCCGCCCGGCTCGCAGTGCCGCAGGGGCCGTTGGGCCATTGCTCGGGTGGGGTCCCCGGTACGTCACTCCATGTGCTGTTCGGTGTCGGCGGCTGTGCAGGTCCTCTGGTCGTCGACATGGGGTGTCGGCGGTCAGTGAAGCCGATGGGCGTCGCGGATGCTTCATAGGCCGTCGACAGAGCCGTTCACCGGGTGTCGAGGCGCCGGGATGGGCTGCTCAGGAAGTGCGTGGCGTCGTTCGGTGCGGGTCGGTGTCGTTTCTGGGTAGCCGGTGTGTGTACCCGCGGCTGGCCCGAGACCTGCGGCGTCCCGGGGGCCGCGGCTGTGGTGTCAGTGGGCCGGGCTATCCTTCCGGGCACCGCACACCGATCGTGAGGACCACCAGAAGTGACCGGCCTGTCCGCCTTCCCGCTGCCGTTCCAGACCTCCCGTTCCCCGGCGTTCGCGACGCCCCGGACGCTGCGGGAGCTGCAGATGATGCAGTGCAGCTCGCACCTGCGCGCCAAGCCCGCTTGGTTCGACAAGATGAACGACGCCGACATCGTCGCCAGGTGGACGCAGGAAGCGGTGGCGCAGGGCCTGACCGAAGCGCAGGTGCGCTACGTTCTCGCCGAGCTGGGGCACTACGCCGCGTTGCGGGACGCGCGCACTGGCATCGAGGTGTCCGCGGTCGACGGGGTCTGGCAGTCGGACACCCTCGTTGACGAGCAGCTCAGGTCCCGGTTGCGTGAGGCGGTCCGGGTCCTGGAAGAGGTCCCCGAAGCGGAGCGGGACTGGCATCCCGGATCCGACGGCCAGGTGTTGGATCTCGTGCACCCCTCACTGTTCTGCCTGGTGAGGGAGGTGAGCGGAGGGCCCGAGCGGGCCTGGCAGAACCCGACGAACCACTACTCGAAGTACGAGTTCTCGGAGAGGTTCCAGTGGCTGCCCACGGACGTCGACGTCAGTGACGACGGCACCGTCGCCTTCCGCTCGTACGTCAATAACGTCCACCCCGAGGCGCATCGCGCACTGGCGTCCGTCCTGCCGGACGTGTTCGCGCGCCTGCGCCCGCTGTTCGAGAACGTGCTCACCGATCTGCGGCACCCGCGGCCCCTGCGGATCGAGGCCGATCCCTACGGCTGGTACGACTCGGAACCGGAGTATCCGCGTCAGTCGTCCTATGGTGACAACGCGGCCTACATGGATGCCCGCGCTGCCTGGGAAGAGGCCTATGAGGCCTGGTGGGAGAACCGCTGCCCGATCGTCCCGGACGCCCCGGCCTTCAGCCCGCCTGCACTGCCCGACGCCTCCGCCCGGGTCGACCTGCGCGGCCGTCGGCTCCAGGTCATCGTCAAGCTGGCCACGGTCCACCTCACCCCGGACAAGCCCGAGTACCCCGGCGGTTCCTGGCACGTCGAGGGCATGCTGAACGAGCGGATCGTCTCGACCGGTATCTACTACTGGGACAGCGAGAACATCACCGAGAGCCGGCTGGGGTTCCGGGCCGCACTCGACGACCCGCACTATGAACAGAACGACGACGCCGGGCTGCGCGAGGTCTACGGCCTTCAGGACGAAGACGCGCTGAACCAGGTGCTGGGCTCGGTACCGACCCCGGCGGGCCGCTGCCTGGCGTTCCCCAACGCCCTGCAGCACCGCGTGGACGCGTTCCGTCTCACGGACCCCGCCCGCCCGGGACACCGCAAGATCCTTGCGTTCTTCCTTGTCGACCCGGCGGAGCGGATCGTCTCGACCTCCGACGTACCGCCGCAGCAGCCCTGGTCCGACACATCGACCATGACGCTCGAGCAGGCCAAGACCTACCGCGAGGAACTCATGCAGGAAAGGAAGTTCTTCGTCGACGAACACAACGAGCAGCTCTACGAACGGGAGTTCTCCCTCTGTGAGCACTGAACCGCGGGTGCGGCGACCCGGTGAGGTGTGTTTGTGCAGGTCGGTTGAGTGGTGTGCCGTTTCGCAGGTTGGTTGGGCATCGCACAGTTGCACCGGTCCGCGACACCTCTGTCGCCGGTCAGTGAAACTGCGCGGTCGCGGACCGGACATCGTCACGCTCGATATCCCGTGCCTCTCCGCGCCACGCCGCCAGACGCCTGACCGGTTACGGCAGATCAGTCCGTCGCTTCGCGGACGTCTTTTCCCTGCTCGGCGAACGCCTTGAAGTCCCGCATGTGCTGTTGCGACTGCTTGCGGAAGGCGCCGGGCATCAGAACCAGGCCCCGCAGCCATTTCGGCAGGTGCGCCGGGTCGGCGAGCAGCTGGACCGCCTTCTCCCGAGGCAGGGGATCTCGATGGAGACGGTGTACTTCATGGTGCGCATCATTCCTTTCCTTTGGGACGACGTGCTTCCGTCCTGCTCGTCGTGCTCCTCGGCTGAGGGCGCTGCATTGTGTGTCCGTAAAGTAAAGGCAGTGAGGTACGGGTCGAGGGCGCGGAGGGGACGGCCCACCAAGCTGCGCTGGGGTCTGGCGGTGGACGAGGCGGAGCGGGACTGGCCGTACGGGGTCGCGGCGGGCTGCAACGGTACGGACGTGGGGTTCACCCCCACCCCGTAGGGCGTCCGGACATGGTCCGCCCCGCCCGCCAGCCGACCTGAAGATGCGACTGGGTTGCTTCCTCGTGCTCAGCGGTACAGCCTGATGGGCGCCCTCGCTGCCTTCGTGCTGCCGCGATGCGCCGTTCCCGCTTGGGGCGCCTGCCCGACCGTGTCTATCGGGAATGCGCAGGGTCTGTGGGTTCGCCTGTGGTCACGGCGGTGTGGAGTTCGCGGACGACGGCGGTACGGGGATGATGTTGGGCGAGGTCGGTGACAATCGCGCGGATCGCGGGCCGGTCGCGCACTTCGCCGGGACTGGCCCGATAGGCGTCGAGGAGGGCACGGGCGGTCTGCTCGGGCCGATTCCAGGCCCACCAAGCTCGGGCCATGTCGGTACTCATCCGAGCCTTGCGCTCGGCGGTGGGGAACTGCCCGGGCCGGAGGTCCTTCCCGGCTTCCAGGGCCGCGCCCGCATCCCCCAGGGCCCAGTGCACACCGACCGCGTACAGGTTGACGGCAGCCGGGGTGACAGGGAAGAGCCGGCCGGGCGGTGTGGTGGCGGAAAGGCGCGCAGCAGCGCGGCAGGCCTCCTCGGTCATGGCCAGGGCGTTGGCGCGCTGGCCGGCGCAGGCGGCGGTGTAGGCCAGGGTGCACAGCATCTGCGCGTAGGCCGCGGCAGCGGCTTCGGTGCGCAGCCCGGTGGCGTCGAGGTCGGCGGCCGTCGCGGTCATAAGCCGCTGGGCGGTGGCGTGCTGCTCCTGGTGGCGCAGCACGATCGCGAGCTCGCGGGCCGCGGCCGCGGCGGCAAGCGGCGAGCCAGACACCTCGGCCCAGGTGCGGGCCCGGTCGGCGGTGATCCGGGCCCGGTGGTATGAGCCGAGCTTGCTCAGCACGGCGGAGGTGAGGCTGTACACGGAAGACAGGCGGGCCTGGTCGAGGTCGCGGCGCGTACGGGCGGCCTGGTGGGCGTCGGCGATGAGGCCGGGCAGGGCGCTGAGCAGTCGGGCGTGGACGCCCTGGTCGTACAGGTTGCGTGCGGCGGCCAACCGGCCGTCGAGCGGGCCGGTGTTGGTAGGCGCCGGAGTGGCGGCGAGCGCGTCGTCCAGGCCGGCCAGGAGCGCGGCCGGGCCCGCGGCCGCCGTGGCGGTGAGCAGCGTGCGGCGGCGCATCTGGTCCTCCTCGGCCTCACGTGAACTGGCCGTCACTCTAGTGGCCTTAGCCGGTGGTGCCAGCGAGGCGGCGAGGACGTGTTGGGGCACGCCGACTTCGAGCGCTGCGCGGTGGACGAGCGAGAGATCGGTGACGCGGGTGCGGCGCTCCAGGCGGGAGACGGTGGCCGAGGAGCAGCCCAGGCGCTCACCGAGGGCAGCGAGGGTCCATGCGCGGTGCTGGCGTCCAAGGCGGATGAGGGCGCCGGGATGGCGCTCGGCGGCGGCCTGGCGCGCGAAGTGGCTATTCCAGAGCGGGTCAACGGGCACGTGTCCCTCCCACGCCGCACGACAGGGGGCCTCTACGGTACGGGGACGCTTCGGGGCCGTCGAGACTGTTTGCACGATCCGCAACTGCTTTGCACAGAGAGGCAGTTGACAGCTCCTGGCGGCGGCCGGGTGGTGGGGTGGGCACAGCGCCTCGCACTGCGGCGCTCGTCCAAGGGAGGCACAATGGCAACTACCGTCGCGTCTTCGCCTGCCACCGACCCGATGGCCTGTCCGGTCCGGTCGGTGCGGGAGGTCGTGCCGGCAGACCTGTGGAAGAAGCAGGTCGGGCTCCTGATGCGGGACTACCCGTACGACTCGGTGATGGCCGAGCGGGTGCTGGGGCAGGGGTACGCGTACCTGCTCACCGCGATGGCGCACCGGGGCGAGAAGCTGGGCCTGGCGCCGAGTTCCCTCGTCGACATCGGCGTGCACACGATCATCCTGGACACCGTGTCGTACGCGGAGCTGTGCGAGCGGCACAACGGCGGCCATTTCCTGCATCACATCCCCGACATCGAGTTCAAGAACGACGGCTCGGTGACGAGGACGGCGCAGCGGGTCGCCGCCGACGGCTGGGAGGTCGATCTGCCCCTGTGGGCGGACGCCGCCAAGTGCGGGCCCTGTCACCCGGGGAACGACTCGCACTGACCCCGCGGCGGCCGGCGTCAGGGGCCTTGCGGGGCCCCGGACACGGGCGGGTGACATTCGGCGGAACCGGCCCGCGAGTGGGGCGGAAGCGCAAGGATGAGGCGGGTGACCACCACCTCAGACCTCTGGCACCACTACGGGCGCGCCCGTGCCGAGACGGACCGTGCGGTCCCCGCGAGCTTCTTCTGGGTCTGGAGCCAAGACGGCGGGCCGGGCGCGGACGTGCTGGGCGACCTGGCCGGCCTGCGGGTGGGGGATCTGGGCGCGGGAGCGGCCCGGCACGCGGCTCACCTGGCGGTCCATCACCTGCCGGAGCAGGTCGTCGCGGTCGATTCCTCCTCCGCGCAGCAGGCGCTGGCCCGTGACCTGTACGGGGCGCTGGCGCCGCGCCTCCAGCTGGTCGCAGACGATGTCGTCGCGCACCTGCGGGGCGCGGCCGGTACGTACGACGTGCTGTACAGCGTGTTCGGGGCCGTCGACTTCGCCGACCCGCGCGAGCTGCTGCCGGTGGCTGCGCAGGCGCTGCGGCCGGGCGGGCGCCTGGTGTTCTCCACGCTCGCCCACTACCTGACCGGGGCACCCGCCGAGCCCGACGTCGTGGCGGCGGAGCTGCCGGCGAAGACCCCGGAGGGAGAGGCGGCGGTGTTGAAGCGGTGGGTCCTGCAAGAGCAGGTCTGGACGAAGCTGCTCGATGAGGCCGGCCTGACGAAGATCTCCGTGGAGACTCTGCCCGCCACCAGCTCGGGGCCGCGGGCGGCGGCCACGCTGCTGGTGACCGCTTATCGCGGAGAGTAGAGCCAAGAGCCGCCGGCCGGCTTCTCCGCTGCCGCTGCCGCTGCCGCTGCCGCTGCCGCTGACCGGCGCGGCCTGACGCCGCTGTTCTGGTCGCATGTGCGCCCCGTAGGAATCCAGCCAGTCTGGTAAGCACTCCTGTGACCGCAGCCGGAAGCCGGAGGCAACTGCACCCTTGACGCAACGAGCCGGAATGCGGGCCGGGAGGGCTCACGGGGGCGCGCAGGGTCGCGTGCGAAGAATGGCGCTACGGCCCGTGGCGCAGCGGGTCGGTGTTCCCGCGCGACTCCGATCGCCTGGCAGGACAGGGATTCGCGGGCCGGTGTGACGGTCCATCGAGTACGAGGGCGCCGGGTCTAGGGACAACCAGGGCGGAGTGAAGGAATCCGTCGGCGCCTGGACCGAGAGCCTCGCCGATCCACGCCATCGCGTGGCCATCGTCGACCGCCTCACCTGCAACGGCACCTGGAGTCGACTCCGACAGCCACGCCGGCACCCGAGCCGGTGCTGAAGAACCCGCTTGATGGTTTCGAACTGTCTCTTTCGTAGTTGCAGACTGCAATTGACCAGGACGCTACCTAGTAGGAGGGCACGCACTCGTGCGCACTCTTTACGTCGTCACCCATCCCGAGGCGACGCACCACGTCGAGGGAGAAGTCCTACGGTGAGGCGGGGGAAAGCCGCAGGAGTGGCTGGACCGGCGCTTCGTCCCGCCGCCCTCTGCGCCACATTGCCCGGGGCCGTGCGAACCACCGCCGCGGCTGAGCAACACCGGGCCTGGTGTCGCGCGGAGCGCCTGGCCCGCACATGCCTGACCGTATGGCGGCCGCAGCACGCGCACGGGCACGGTCCCGTCCGAAGGTACCAACGACCGGACTCGTGGTACGGAAGGTGATGGCTGCTGGTGTGGCTCTGTTGTGGCCTGACGCACAGGAGTTGGGCTGGCGTGCGGTGCCGCAGTCTGGGATGCTTCGCTTCGTCAAGCGACGGCGGAACGAGGAAGCCGGTGAGATTCCGGCACGGTACCGCCACTGTGTAGGGGGAGCGACTCCGCCGAAGCCACCGCCCGCTGGGTGGGAAGGCCGGGGAAGTGTTGATCCCGAGTCAGGAGACTCACGCCGTCGCACCTCAATGTACCGGGGCGGATTTCCCCGAGGGAGGACGGTGGCACTCGTGTGCCCGCGTACCTGTGTCAGCTCTGCGCTGTCGGCTGCCTTCGAAGGCCGGTCGCAGCGGTGTGACGTTCCCGCTTTGTCCTCGGGGATCTGAACCCGCCCTCCGTACCTTCTGTGACCGCCCTTGAGCGGTCGGTTTCGCACGCGCACCCGCATATCACCGGTGCGCTTCGACGCATGCCTGGAGCCTTCGTGTCTGTACGACCAGTCAAGTCCTTCCACCGGTCCGTCGCCGTTGCGACCTTGCTCGCGGCTGGACTCACCCTCACCGCCTGCGGCGACGGTGATGCGGTCCGTCCCGCTGATTCCCGTGCCTCCGGGGCCGCGGGAAGTGACGGCTGCATCACCGATTTCGATCCGGCCAAGGACTACTTCCCCGTCAAGTCGACGGTGAAGCACGCGCAGAACTTCACCCTGCGGTACGAGAAGAGCTACCAGGTCCTCACGGTCAAGGAGCCTTTCCCCCAGGGCAAGCCGGAGTCGTACGTCCTGGTCAAGTGCGGGGCACCCAAGCCGGAGCTGAGCGGTGACCTCGCCGGGGCGCAGCAGATCACGGTGCCGGTCAAGAGCTTGTACTCGGCCTCGACCACGCACCTTCCGCTGCTGACTGAGACCGGCACCCTCGATGTCCTGACCGGTATGGCCAGCGGTGCCCTCGTCAGCTCAGCCGAGGTCCGCGAGAGGGTGAAGTCCGGCAGGGTGACCGAGTACGCCAAGGACAAGGTCATCGACACCGAGAAGGTCATCGCGGCGAAGCCCGATGTCCTGATGACCCAGGGCACCGACGATCCCCAGTACCCCAAGCTGCGCCAGGCCGGCGTCGGCGTCGTCGCCAACGCCGAATGGCTGGAGGCGAGCCCCCTCGGCCGCGCCGAGTGGGTCAAGGCCATGGCCGCGCTCACGGGGGCGGAGAAGCGCGCCGGAGAGGTCTTCGACACCATCGAGAGCGACTACCGGAAGGTCGCCGCCAGGGCGGCCAAGACCGTCGCGGCGGCCAAGCCCGTCAAGGTGCTGCCCGGCACGATGTACCAGGGCACCTGGAGCATGGCATCCGGCGGAAGCTACATGGGCAAGCTGATCAAGGACGCGGGCGGCAGCTACCCGTGGGCGGATGAGCCGGGAACCGGCAACCTCCAGTTGAACTTCGAGGCCGTCTATGCCAAGGCCGGCGACGCGCCCCTGTGGCTGGTCGGCCAGCCGTGGACGTCGACCGCCGACGCGGTCAAGGCCGACAGCCGCTACGGCACTCTGGGTGCCGTGAACGGGGGTGAGGTCTGGACGAACACCAAGGCGCAAGGCCCCGGCGGCGGCAACGACTTCTACGAGCGCGGCGTACTGCGGCCGGACCTGGTCCTTGCCGACCTGTTCGCCCTCCTGCACCCGGACCAGGCGGCGGGCCACACCTTCACCTTCTACGCCAAGGTGCCCAAGGCGTGATCACGCAGCAGGCCGCCCCGGCCGTCGCCCGGCGGGCACCTGCCCCGGCACCTGACCGGTCGGTGCCGGGGATCCGACGGCGCCTGGCCGTCACCAGCGGGCTGCTGGCCGGCACCGCGGTCCTGTTCGTTCTGACGATCGCCTTCGGCTCGTACCACATACCGGTCACCGATGTGGTGCGGGTGCTGCTCGGCAGCGAAGAGGCCGACCCGCGGTGGGTGGTGATCGTCGAAGAGGTGCGGCTGCCGCGTGCCCTGACGGCGACCGCCGTGGGCGCGGCGCTCGCGGTCGCCGGGGTCCAGATGCAGACCCTCTTCCGCAACGCGCTGGCCGATCCGTTTTCCCTCGGGGTCAGTTCCGGCGCGAGCCTGGGCGTGGCGGGCGTGGTCGTCAGCACGGGGGGTGTGGCGGGGACCTTCACCGGAAGCCTGGCCGGGCTGGGGCGCCTCGGAGTCGTGCTGGCCGCCTCCCTGGGGGCCGGTGCAGTGCTGGCACTGGTACTGCTGCTCTCCCGCTGGGTGCGCTCGGCGGTCACCCTGCTGGTCATCGGCGTCATGATCGGCTCTGCTGCCACGGCCGTGGTCAGCGTCATGCTCGTCTACGCGCAACCCGAGCGCGCCCAGCAGTTCGTGATGTGGGGGCTGGGCAGTTTCAGCGCCACGACCTGGCCCGACCTCACGGTGATGCTGCCGGTGATCGGCGTCGGCCTGGTCGCGGCGATGCTCACCACCAAGCGGCTGAACGCGCTGCTCCTGGGCGAGGACTACGCCCGCACCATGGGCCTGAACGTGAGGCGCAGCCGCGACCTCGCGCTCTTCGGCACCTCCCTGCTGGCCGGAGCGGCCACGGCGTTCTGCGGCCCGGTCGCCTTCCTGGGACTGGCCGTACCGCACCTGACACGGGTCGCGCTGGGCACCTCCGACCACCGGGTCCTGGTCCCGGCGTCGATGCTCGCCGGCTCGTTCCTCGCGCTGGCCTGCGCGCTGCTCAGCCAGCCGCCGGGCATGGACGCGGTGCTCCCTCTGAACGCGATCACCTCGATCTTCGGAGCACCGGTCGTCATCGCGTTCCTGATCCGCAGTCGCCGCGGACTGCAAGGAGTGACCCCATGACGGACACACACTCGACCACGCGCCCGGACACCGCCACGGTGGCTGGGCCCGATGGGGGAAGGCCCACCGAAAGCCGCGGGCTCGACACCAAGGACCTCACGGTGGGACACCGGATACGCGCCTCTTGGGGCAGGAGCAGTCGGCGTGCCGTGCTGTCGGGGTTGGATCTGGAGGCCCGCGCCGGTGAGTTGACCGTCCTGCTCGGCCCCAACGGCGCCGGAAAGTCAACGTTGCTGCGGACCTTGTGCGGGCTGTTGCCCCCGCTGGCCGGGCGGGTGGAGATCGACGGGCGGGACATCACCGAGGAGCCGCCCGCGGCGCTCGCGCGGCGCCTGGCCGTGGTCCTGACCGACAGGGTCGACGCCGGGCTGCTGTCGGCTCGGGAACTGGTGGCGCTCGGCCGCCACCCCCACACCGGTTTCACCGGCCGGCTCACTCCCGCCGACCACGCCGCCGTCCAGTGGGCACTGGGGGCGGTGGGCGCCGCGCACCTCGCGGACCGGCCGGCCGCCGAACTCTCCGACGGCGAACGCCAGCGGATCCTCACCGCTCGGGCCCTCGCCCAGGAACCGGACGTCGTCCTGCTCGACGAGCCGACCGCCTTCCTCGACGTGCCCTCGCGGGTGGCGCTCACCGTGCTCCTGCGCGACCTCGCCCGCGACAAGGGCCTCGCCGTCGTGGTCAGCACCCATGACCTGGAGCTGGCCCTGCGGGTCGCCGACGCCGTCTGGCTCGTCGACCGCGAATCCCGCGTACACACCGGCGCCCCCGAAGACCTCATCCGTTCGGGGGCCGTCGCCGCGGCCTTCGACGCCGACCACCTTGCCTTCGACCCGCGCTCGGGCAGCTTCGGGCTTCGCCGCCCGTCGCACACCACCGTGACCGTGGACGCCCCGCCCGACCTGCGTCCGCTGCTGGAACGCGCCCTGGCCCGCGAAGGGCTGGCCGTGCGAAGCGGCGGAACGTCCGAGGCAGCCCAGGTACGAGCCGACGACGACGGCCATATGACACTGCGCGGAGGGGACAACCCCATCGACATGGACATCGCCTCGTTCCACGAACTGACCCGGACGGTACGCACGTGGTGAACGACACGATCCCGTCCGAGCTGGCCGCCATCGGACCGTACTTCGCCGTCACCTGCGGAGATCGGCCCGACAGCGATGGCTTCCGGCCGCTCACCGAGCTGTACGAGGACCCCGGACCGCTGGAGGAGTACGTACGGGCCGTAGCGGGGCGGCTCGGCACCGACCAGCAGCGCGTGGCCGCCTCGACCCTCCACATCGGCACGGCCTCACGGCTCTGGTCGATCTCCCTTGCCACCGCCGCTCTGACCGGCCGCGTTCCCGACGTGGCCCCCGACCGGCTGTGGTGGCGCCAAGCACCTGCCGGCCCTGTCGACCTGTGGCTGCCCGACCCGCGAGGGCTCCCGGCACCGGACCTCTCCGAGGCTTTGCACGACAGTGTCCTCGTGCAGAATCTGCGCCCGCTCGCCGATGCCGTACACCGGGTCTGCGGCGTCTCGCCGCACGTGCTGCGCGGCAACGAAGCCTCGGCCCTCATCGGCGCCGCGCGGGTCCTGCGGGCCCGCGCCCCGCACACTCCGCATCCCGTCCACCCCATTGTCCGCGCGCTTTGCGCCCGCCCGCCGCTGGCCGGCGCAGGAGTCCTGGACATCGCGCACGACCACACGATCACCTTCCGCCGCCGCAGCTGCTGTCTCTACTACCGCGTGCCGGGTGCCGGTACCTGCGGCGACTGCGTCCTCAACCACAGGAAGCCAACCTCATGACCACCAGCGAACCGGCAGTCCTCGAAACCCTGGGCGGCGGGACCGAGCACGTCTGGGCCCTGCCCACCGACGAGGCCACCCTCCTCGACCTGATCACCACCGTCTTCACCGACCACTGGCAGCAGATCAACTTCGGACCCGTCATCGAAGGCGCCGCCTGGGAAGTCGGGGCTCCCTGCGCCCCCACCGCCATCACCATGAACGACGGATACGCCACCATCGACTTCGACGCCTGGCACTTCCACCTGTGCATCGGAGAACACACCGCCTCAGGCCCCGAACTCGGCCGCATCCGACGCTGCTCCCGCGCCGAGCTCTACCGCAGCATCGGATCCGCTGGGACGCCCGTCAGCTGGGGACTGCGCCTGTTCAACGGACGGGACGAACAGATGATGACCGTCCTGCTGCCCAACCCCTTCCTCACCGACCGCCAGGGCATCCGGGACGCCCCCGACTTCAGCCGACTCGCGGCCTGGGACGCCCTGCGCCTGCGCTTCCTCGGCTTGCCGGCCGACCCTCTCGACCGCGCGGGCAAGGGCTTCGCCCACAGCGGCTGAAGCCCCGTGCCGGCTGCGCGGCGGCCCCTGCGACCTCCGCCGGGCAGGACTGCGGCTTCGCACATCGGCCCCGGAGCGGCACGGCCAGGCGTTGGACGGTGGTTGTGGGCGACACGTACGAGCCAGGGTCGCGGTAAGCGTTCGCTTAGCCGCATCCGGCGCAATAGGGCCGGCAGCGCCAGGAGAGAGGGCAGGGAACCTGATGCCGGTCATCGACGCGTGGATGCAGCACCCTACGCTCCGTCACTCCGACCATGAGATGTTCGAGTCGTTGCGCCGGTGGACGGGACAGGGCCTATTGGAGGAGGCGTTGCCTGTCAAGGCCACGGTGGCTGCGATGGCCGCGGCCGACGTCGAGATCGGACTCTCGGCGGCCTGGTACGGGCCCAAAGGGCCCCTGATCGGCAACGACGAAGTGGCCGAGTTCGCTGCCCAGTCCGAGGGACGACTGCGCGGGTGGCCGGCGCGGATCTCACCCGACCCGTCCAGGCCGTGCGGGAGCTGCGCCGGGCCGTGGAAGAACTCGGCTTCGTGGCCCTGCGGATCGTGCCCTGGCTGTGGCAGGCGGTCGCTGTCAGTGGCGGCTCCTAGGGTGCGGGGCATGGGAATGGTCACGTTCATCGACGACAGTCCTGCCGGGAGCGGTGCCCACGGCCGGGGCGTGGAGGTCGCCGCGGACCGGCTCTCGGTGCGGGAGCTGATCCGGATGCGGGTCTCGCGGAGCGCCGCCGATCCGAAGGCGTGCACGGCGCTGGCGCTGAGCGCGTTCCGGCGCAGCGGCTTCCTGGTGCTGGTCGGCAACCGCCGGGTGCGGGACCTGGACGAGGAGATCGACCTCAGGTCCGGCACCGAGGTGACGTTCCTGAAGCTGGCGCTGGCAGGGGTCTGACGGCAGTGGTACGGGTGCGACAGGTTTCGGGAAGCCCCCGCAGGGGCGTTCCAGCATCCGGCGCCGCAGGCCGTCGTAGACGGGTGCGTTCTCCAGCCGGTGGGCGGTCAGTGTCGCGGCGAAGCAGGCGACCGACGTCGGGACGATGAGCGGGGTGGCGCCGGTCAACACCACGACCAGGACGACGCCGGTGACCGGAGCCCGTACGACCGCGGCGAACAGGGCTGCTCGGGAGTGGAAGATCTTGGACCTCGATGTGCCTGGCCCAGAGGCCGACTGGCCGGACGCACCCGTCTCGGCGTGTGCGAACCCGAACCCTGCATTGCAGACAAGTATGTGGTGGTACGTCTCGGGCCTGTTCCGCGTGGTGGCAGGCCTTGCACCGCCGCTGGAGGCCGTGGCAGGTCGGCTGAAGCTGACGACCGAGCAGGGCTGGGAGGAACTGGCTTCCGTCGATGTCGCGATGGTCCGGATCCGTGGCGTGCACTTTGCCCACCACCGCATGGAGGACAGTCCGATGACGGACACCGTCGTGTCCGTCATCAACGAAACCGAGGACGACGATGCAGCGATCGACATCCTGCTCGCCGCCCTGGGCATAAGCCGCGAGGCGCTGACGTTCACCGGAGACCTGCGCAGCGGCCAGGTCGAGTGGCTGCCGGCAGCACATCCCCCGACCTGACCTCCACGAGGCCGGGCCTCACCGTATGGTCTCCCTCCCCACCACCCGGAGTACATTCCAGGGACCTGTTCATCGACTTCTTCTGAACCTCAGCCCCGCTGGTTGAGAGCGCGGTTCACGCCGAGGTGGCGCTCGGATGTTGAGCGGCATTCTGTATGAGCAGGAACGGGTGGCTTGGCGACAGTCGATGCCGGTCCACGGCAGAGCCGCTCTGATCACCGGTCGGGCGAATGCCGGGCCGGCCGCTCGCCTCGTGGGTGGCTCGGGTTGGATGACCCAGTGGCGAGCCGGCCAAGCCGGTCGGCCTGAGCGGTTGTCTGCTGGGGCCCGAAGGCGCGCGGTTGCGCGGCTGCGGGCCCGTGGGGGTGCTGCTCAGCGGGCGATGGTCCACTGCTGGCCCTGGGAACCGTCGCAGGTCCACACGCCGAGCTTCTTGTAGTCCTCGTGGTAGGTCAGGCAGTCCTGGTCACTGATCCTGATCTGGTAGGTGTCGCTCTTGATGGGGATGACCTGCCACTTCTGGGTGGCGCCGCCCTTCCAGGTGGTGATGGACGCGAAGTAGGTGCTCGTGTTCTCGGAGAGGACCGGACCGAGGCCGTTGGCGATTTCGTAGCGGCCGCCGCCCGCCTCCTTGAACGACCACGTGGAGTTGGTGTCACCCAGCTTCCCCGCGACCACCGTCGAGCCGGAGGCGGCGTTCGTCGCGGCAGCCCCGAGGTTGTTGACGGTCTTCAGGCGCACCGGGACTCCGACGGGCGGGCGGCCTGATCCGGAGGGCGTCGTTGTCGCGCTGTCGGCGCGGAAGTCGGGACGGGGGCCGGGCTGGGCGGGTACGCCCGGCGTGATGGGGGTGCCGCCGGGACCGGGCGTCTCGCCCTTGGGGACCCCGGGGGTCGTGGCCGGCACCATCGTGGGGCGGAAGTCGACGGTGGAGCCGTTGCGGTCCCACAGGCCGTAGAAGCCCCAGTTGATCCATCCGCCGTCGCCGTGGTTGGTGAAGCTGCCGCCGCCGGAGAAGATCCATATCCGGTAGGTCTGGTCCTCGCGCGAGGTCGCGTCGTTGTACTCGATGTCGCCTTGGTACGCCACGTCCTTGAGGTTCGCGGTGTAGGGGTGGACGAACCAGGGGTCCCCGAAGGCGTTCTTGCCCTTGACGTCGAAAATCATGATGTTGTAATTGCCGCCGGTGTGGTTCGTCAGCATCTCGAGCAGGCCCTTGACGAACCCCTCGCGGGCCAGCTTCTTGGCCTCACCGCTCTGCTTGGACGCCAGAATGCACCACGACAGCGCGCCGGTGCCGAAAGACCCCGGCGACACGGCGGCCGCGGCGTTGCAGTTCTCGACGGGCCCGTTGACCGAGCCGTCCGCGAGTGCGGGATGTGCCAGCCCCCCGACCGCCAGGGCACTCACACAGACAGCGGCCAGAACCGACGGTTTCCTTCTCGAACGCACGGCTTCTCCTCAAGGGCTGGCGAGCACAGCTACGTGCGCCAAGAGCCGTGAAAGGGGCGTCGAGGTACACCCGGTTCCGGACAAACGTCATCCGGTCACAGCGACGGGGGCTGCAACCCGAAGGGAGCGGCTGTGGATCACGAGGGTCTCGATGGGGCGACGGGTGCGACCGGCCCGCTGGCGCGACCGGGCCCACGGGCGTGACCGGTGCTACCGGGCCGGCAGGTACGGGTGAGGTCACCGAGGTCTCCGGGCCGGCCGTATCGGTGCCCGCAGACGGAGCCAACGGCTCGATCGCCATCTGTCCGGACGGCCGGCGAGCCGTTTCCGGCGGGTACAGCACCAACCGTCCGGGGCTCGTGTCCAGTGTCAGCCGGCTCAGTACCGCCAACAGCGGTCTCTCGGTTTGGTGACAGCGGTGTGAGAGACAGTGGGCTCTGGTGTGTTGATGCTGGTCGGGGGCTGTTTCGGGGTGTGTGGTCACTGTCCGTGCAGGACCACCTCAAGTCGGTGTTCGCCAAGACCGCGACGAACAACCGCAGAATGCTGCCGGCCCGCGCACTCGGAACGTGAACCGCGGGCCCGCTACCCCGCCTGCTTGACGCAGGTCCGGTCCCTCGCCGGCAGCTTGCCGGTGGCCAGGTACCGGTTGACCTGGTCGTCCACGCACGCGTTGCCGTAGTGCCCGAAGAGGGCGTGCCGGTTGGCGCCCTCGAGGGTGACCAGCCTGGAGCTCGGCAGCTGCTTGTGCAGCTCGACGCTTCCCTTGTACGTCGTGCGCGGGTCGCCGGTGGCGGCGACGATCAGTGCAGGGGCATCGCGCCGCACCCGGGTGGGCTCTTCGCGCGGCGAGTCCCAGAAGGCGCACGGGTTGATGTTGTTGGTGAGAGCGCCGAACAGCGGGTGCGCGGTGCGGTTGCGCTCGATGTCCCGCCAGTAGAGCTCGGGATCGCGGGCGGCGGCCACGTCCCCGCAGATCACGGCGGACTGCGCGCCGGTGGGCTCGCCCTCACCGCGCAGCACGTACCGGAGCTCCGGGACGAGCATCGGCGGCACCGTCGTCGGCCGGCCCTCCGCGGCTTTGGCCAGTACGGAAAGCAGCTCGCCGAACGACGCCCGCGCCGCGGCGGTGTCGTCCGCGATGCCCGAGAAGAGGAGGAGCGGCACCTGGCTGTCGTCGATCCGGAAGGCATCGGCGCCGGCGCCGATGGTCAGCGGACCGCGCGCGGCCGCCGCTACGATGCGGTCGACGGCGGCGAGCACCTCGGCGCGGCTGCGGCCGAGGCCGTAGGTGCCGTGGTGCTCCGCGGCCCAGTCGGCCCAGTCGGACAGCGCCTTCTCGTTCTCGCGCTCGGTGCCCTTCAGCAGCCGGGGGCGGTAGTCGCTCGGGTTGATCGCCCCGTCCAGCACCATCCGGTCGTGGCGGCCGGGGAACATCTGCGTGTAGACCGTGCCCAGGTAGGTGCCGTACGAGTAGCCCAGGAAGGAGATCTTCCGCTCGCCGAGCGTGCCGCGGATGACGTCCATGTCGCGGGCCGTGTTGCGGGTGGTGATGTGGGGGAGCACCGCGGCGTCGGTGGCCCGGCACTTGTCGGCCAGGCTCTTCTGCAGGGCGACCTGGCGGTCGAAGCCCGCCCGGCCGGTGCCGGCGGACAGCCAGGTCATGCCGACGGGCAAGCCGCAGTCCAGCGCGGTGCTGCGCCCGATGAAGCGCGGGTCGAAGCCGACGATGTCGTAGCGCGCGCCGACCTCCTTCATCGACGCACGGGCCTGCGGCGGGGACTGGAGCGCGGGACCGCCCGGACCGCCGTTGTTGAGGAGGATCGCGCCGATGCGGTGGCGGGTGTCGGTGGCCTTGAGCCGGGAGATCGCCACGGTGATCGTGCGCCCCCGGGGGTCGGCGTAGTCCAGGGGCACGGTCACGTCCGCGCACTGCACGCCTGCCTGGTCCAGATCGCGGCCCGTGGTGTCGTCGTGGCCCTTGATGCAGCTGCCCCAGCCGAGGTGCTGGCGGTAGTACCGGTCCAGTCCGGCCCCGGAGCTGCCCTGGGCGGGGGTCTCGGCGGCCGTGGCCAGGACGGGGGAGGACGTGAGGCAGGCGGCGAGGGTGAGGCCCACGGCCAAGGTGCGGCGTGCGGCGGGGCTGACAGTGGTCACGGGGTCTCCTTGAGCATCGTCCGCTTCGTGTGATCGCATGCCCCGAGGCTAGGAACCCGCCCTGGTACGGCACATCGCCCAAGAGCACGAGGACCCCGGTCCCGTCCACCCCCGGTCCGGGACCTGCGGCCCGGTCCGGCCTCCTCCTCCGGGAGGAGACCGTCGGCAGGGCTGCGCTGAAGGCCGTCCCGGCCCTCAAAATCCACGGCCCTTCAAGAACCCCGCCAACACCCTTTGATGAGGAAATCCGGAGCCGAATGCGTCACATCCCGTGACCGAAAGTCATGATGGTGACAGAGATGCCGCTTTCCCGGGCATCGTGCCGACCGGGCCTCCACGGAGCGTGGCCGCGGTTGTCGGAGCTCCGTGGAGGCCCGGTCGGCGTGTGATGGAGGCTGCCCTCGGCCTCAGGGCCGTCCTCGCGGGCTCAGACGACCGCCCCCGTCCCCCTCTCCTTCTTCCTCCGCGCCTCCAACGGGCTGTTCCCGTCAGGGACTTCCTTCGCGGCGCGGCGGCCCCGTGCCGGTGCTGGTGGCGGGTTGCGGTGTTCCAGGGCGATCGCGATCGGGACCGCGGTGAAGATGGTCGAGGCGATGCCGACCAGGACGCCCGCGATCAGCGCCACGGAGAAGTCCGCCAGCGAGTCGCCGCCCAGTACCGCCAGTGCGGTCAGGATGAACAGGGCTCCCATGCCCGTGTTCACCGTGCGCGGGAGTGTCTGGAGCACAGCGTGGTTGGCCGTTTTCTCCAGGTTGCCTCGTGGGTCTCGGCGGCGCGCTTCGCGGACGCGGTCGAAGACGACCACCGTGTCGTTCACGGAGTAGCCGATCACCGTGAGCAGCGCCGCCAGGAAGACGCTGTCCACCGGCCTGCCCAGCCAGGCGAACAGGCCCACCACGAGGAGGACGTCGTGGACCATCGCAGAGACTGCCGCTGCCGCCAGGGTCCAGCGGAACCGCGCGCTGAGGTAGATCAGTTGGGCGGCCACCGCGATGCCCAGGGCCAGGAGCGCCTTCTGGCGCAGTTCGCTGCCGAGGCTCGGGCCGATCTGTTCGTCACGCTCCACCGTGACGGTTCCGCCGGGCTTCTCCAAGGCCGCCTTGACGCGCTGCTGTTCGTCGTCGGTGAGCTTCTCCGTGCGTACGGTGATGTCGCCGTCGCCGGACTCCTGCACCACCGCGCGCGGGAACCCCGCGTCGGACACGGCGTTCCGGGCCGTGTCCGCGTCGACGGACCTGCTGGTGCTGTACTCGACGAGGCGGCCGCCGGTGAACTCCACTCCGAAGTCCAGTCCGCGGATGAAGATTCCTGCGACGGCCACCGCCACCAGGAGTGCGCTCGCGCCGAGCCAGCGGCGACGGTGGCGGACCAGGTTCGGGTTGCGGCGGGACAGCCACGTGCGGACTCGGCCCGTCGAGGCCATGCCCGTCAGACCGGGGCGCTTGCGTACGAAGCTGCGGGCGACGGCGAAGTCCGCGAGCGCGCGGGTGATCACGAGCGCCGTGAGCATCGATGCCAGGACGCCGATGCACAGGGTGACCCCGAAGCCCTTGACCGGGCCCGTGGCGAAGAAGAACAGCAATCCCGCGGCGAGCAGCGTCGTCACGTTCGAGTCGATCACCGCGCTCCATGCCTTCGCGAAGCCGGTCTTCACCGGCTTCGCCAAGTCCTTGGAACGGACGCCCAGGTACTCCTCCCTGGCCCGTTCGAAGACCAGGACGTTCGCGTCCACCGCCATGCCGATCGCCAGGACGAACCCGGCGAGCCCCGGCAGCGTGAGCGTCGCGCCGAGCGCCACCAGAGCGGCGTACGAGATGAGGCCGTACAGCGCGAGGGCCAAGGCGGCGAGCGCGCCAAGGAGCCGGTAGACGACGGTGATGAACAGCGCGGTCAGGGCGATGCCGATGAGCGCGGCCTTGGTGCTCGCCTCGATTGCGTCGGCGCCGAGCGTCGGGCCGACCGTGCGCTGCTCCACGACGTCGAGGGGCACCGGCAGCGCGCCGCCCTTCACGAGCGCCGCCAGGTCGCGCGCCTCGGCCCGGCCGAAGTCGCCGCTGATCTGCGTGGAGCCGCCGATGATACCGGTCCCGCACACCACGTCCGCGTTGACGTCGGGCGCCGAGATGATCTTGTTGTCGAGGGTGATGACGACGCGGCGTTCCGGAGCGCCCTGAGGCGCGCAGGCCGCGTCCGAGGTGATCTTCGCCCAGGTGTCGCCCGCACCCTTGCGGAAGTCGAGGGAGACCATCCAGCCGTTGAGCGACTGTTGGTCCAGGACTGCCTCGGCGTCCTTGACCCCCTCGCCGGTGAAGGCGGTGGGGCCCAGCTTCAGGTGGTTGCCCGGCTGGTCCGGGTCGGGCAGGGTGCGCGATCCGTCGGCCTCGGGCTTCGCGGAGCCCTTGTCGGCCGTCGATCCCGTCACCGGGTGGACCGTCAGCTGTGCGGTGCGGCCGATGACCTCGGCGGCCTTGCGTGGGTCCTGCACTCCGGGCAGTTCGACGATGATCCGTTTCTCGCCGGAGCGGGCGATGCCGGGTTCGGAGACGCCGAGGGCGTCGACGCGCTGCCTGAGGACCTCCAGCGCGCGCTCGGTGGATGCGGCATCGGCCTTGACGGTGGGTGAGTCCCGGGTCTCCAGGACGATCTGGGTACCGCCGCGCAGATCGAGGCCGAGGCGGGCGGATTGGGTGAGGGCGATGTAGAGGGACAGCGCGACGGCTGCCAGCGCGACGATCGCCCTCCACAAGGATGGGCGGGACAAGGGTGCGCGAGACATGCGTACTCCACGATGAGGGCAGGACGGAGGGACGCGTGACCGGCCCCGCGCGGTGTGCGCCGGGTCAGAAGGGTCAGGCGTCGATGACGGTCTGCGTGCTCATCGGTGGGGCGGGCCGCGCGGAGCGGCTCTGTTGCGGCACGCGTCCCCCCGTCCCTTCGGTGCTCGTCGGGTGCGCACGGCGCGGCCCCGCCCTGTTCAACGTATGGGGCGCCCCGGTCCGTTCCGTGTTCCTCGGCAATTCTTCGGAAGCCGAAGGCTTCAGCAACAGCGCGAAACCCGGCGGGTTCGCCGCCCCCGACTTGCTCCGAACCCGCTCCTGGTCCTCCTCCAACAGCGTCCAGACCTCGATCAAGTCCTCCGGCTCCCACTCCTGCCGCACTCCGCGCTCCCTCCGGTCTTCGTGACCGGACCAACGTCGCCGAGCGGCTCCTCAGGAATTCGGAAAGATCGAAAACCCGGACAAGCCCACCCCGGATTTGCAACAGAGAGCTACTTGTCACTTCGTGGCAGCTTCGGGAGGACAGGGCCGAGTCGGCCGCCTTTCAGCTCGGGCATGTACTCGCAGATCGTCTTGCGGGAGACGCCGAGGAGCTTGGCGATCGAGGCGACGGTGTTGTCCGGGCGGGTGAGCAGGTCGCGGGCGTGACGGATCTGTTCCTCAGTCATGGCCGGCGGGCGGCCGAGGCGGGCGCCGCGGGCGCGGGCGGCGTCCAGGCCCTCGTTGGTGCCCTGGACGATGAGTTCTCGGATGAACTCCGCGAGGGCGGCGAAGACGTGGAAGACCAGGCGTCCGCCCGGGGTGGTGGTGTCGAGTGCCTCGTGCAGCGAGGTGAAGCCGATGCCGCGCCTGCGCAGGCCGACACGATGGCGATGAGGTCCTGGATGGAGCGGCCGAGCCGGTCCGGTGGCGGGACGGCGAGGGTGTCGCCTTACCGGAGGTAGTCGAGGGCCTTCCACAGTTCGTTGCGTCGACAGCCGTCTCACCTACCTCGACCGCTGGCCGCCCTGCTGCACCGGCGCGTCGACGCCGAGCTCCGGCACGACGTCTCGGTGTCGTGCTGCGGTCCGGAGCGTGGGGCCCGTGCCTGCCGTGACTCACGCCGCCGTGGTGCGGAACGTGCTGGGGCTGAGGCCCTTGTGGCGTTTGAAGGCGGTGCTGAAGCCGAAGGCGTCGGCGTAGCCGACGGTCTTGGCGATCTGGGCGATGCTGAGGTCGGTGTCGGCCAGGAGTGCCTCGGCGTCGTCCATGCGGCACTCGGTGAGGTAGGTGAGGGGCGGACGGCCCATCAGCTCGGTGAAGCGCCGGGCGAACAGAGCCCGGGAGACGCCGGCTTGAGCGGCCAGCGACGCGACCGTCCAGCTCTCGGCGGGCCGCCCGTGGAAGGCGTGCAGGGCGGGGGCGAGAACCGGGTCGGCGAGGCCGCGGTACCATCCGGGCGCGTCGGCGCCCGCCCGGTCGAACCAGGTGCGCAGCGTGCAGACCAGAGTCCAGTCGAGGAGCCGGTCCATCAGCGCCTGCGAACCGGCGGAGAGCCGGGCGGCGTCGGCGGCGGAGTTCTCCAGCCAGGCGCAGACCTCGGCGTCCTCGGTGATGACCAGGACGGGCGGCAGGGCGCGCAGGAGCCGTTCGTGGCGGTGCCCCGAGGCTCGGTAGGCGCCCACGATCAGCGCGGTCGCTCCCTCCGGGCCGGTGCCCCAGTGGATGCCGTCGAGTTCCTGGCCGGTGCACGCGGCGTCCGCGGTGAAGCAGTTGATCTCGTACGCGGTGTGGGGGCGGTGGACAGTGGCAGGCTCGTCCGCGAGGCGGAACCGTGCGGGGCCCCGGACGATGGCCGTGTCGCCCGCGCCGATCGCCCGCTCGGTGCCGTCGGACAGCAGCAGCGTGCCGCCACCGCGCAGCACGCTGACCATGGTGAGCGGAGCGGCGTCGGCGAAGGTGATACTCCAGGGCGCCGTCAGGACGGCATGGCTGACGACCGAGCCTTCGGCCCGGATGCCGCTCAGCAGTGAACTCAGAGGATCCACAGCGCAATCGTAGACGATCTCCTATGTCCTGGAGAGTTTCTCCCATGGATCATCTACGGTGCCGCGGTTGTACTGGACTCACTGCACAGATCGAGCCCTCGGGAGACACCGTGCCGCAGCACAGCAGTGACACCAGGACAGCCCTCGTGGTCGTCGCGCACCACCGCAGCGATTCCCTCACCGCCCACACCGCCCGCCGCGCGGCTGCCCAGCTCGAGGCCGCCGGATACCGCATCGACCTGCTCGACCTGCACGCCGAGGGGTTCGACCCGCGGATGAACGTGGAGGACCAGCCGGACTGGGGCAACCGGGAGAAGCCGTACTCGGACGAGACGCACGCCCACATGCGGCGGATCCTCGACGCCGATGTCGTCGTCGCCGTCTTCCCGGTGTACTGGCAGAGCGTGCCCGCCGTCCTCAAGGGATGGATCGACCGCGTATGGAACTACGGGTTCGCCTACGGCCGCAGCAATCCCCGCCTGGCGGGCAAGCGCATGCTGTGGCTGGCTCTGGCCGGCGCCACCGCCGACGACCCCGTCGCGGAGTCGATGCAGTCCGTCCTCGAGTCCAACCTGAGCGACGGTATCGCCTACTACTGCGGCTTCTCCCGCTCCACCGTAGGCCTGCTCCTGGACGCGGAGGAGCGGCCGCAGCGCATCGACGCCGAGGGCAATCTGCTGGTCGGCGAAGCGGTCGCCGGCGCCGAGCGGGAGGCGCAGTACACCGATTTCGACCGTCGGGCACGGAAGTTCGTGGGGGAGTTCCTCGCGGACGAACTCGTCGCGGCCTGAGGGCCTCCGGATCCCGTGGGCTGACACTGCGGCAGTACGCGCGGGACCTGGTGGCCCGGCTCGCCTGCCAGGCACCCCGGGTCCAAGTGCGCGATCCAAGCGAGCCTTCGCCGGAGCGGGCGGGGCGGTCCTGGCAGCGGGCGCGCACCGCCTGCCCCACCGCGGGGAAGCCGCATTCCTCCGGCTGAACGAGGCGTGGGCCCGGCGCGGCGGACCGGGCCTCGCCGACTGGTTCGCGACGGTGCCACGGCAGACCGGTCTGCCGGAGGTGAGGTGGACGGACTTCCTCACCGAGATCCAGGAGGGCTTCGGCCCGGCCCGCTTCCGGCTGGCACACCAGGGCGTTCCAGGGCGCCTGCCGTTCCCAGGTCACCGTGGACGACGAGGTCCGCCACTTCGTCCTCCGCGACGGAGCCCTCGACATCACGAGTCCGCCCCACGACTGCGATATGTGATACGCGATCCGCGATCCGGCGTGAGCCCCTGGACGTGTCTTCGCCGCCCCGCCCCGGCCCGGATCCGGAAGAAGCCAGTCGCGCCCACGCCCATGTGCCCGTAGGGTGCGCAGGTTGTCGTGGAGGAGAGGTGGTTCGGAGCGTGGCACCCAGGGCAGTGACGCGGGAGCAGTTGGCGGGTGCGGCGCGGGCCGCGCTGGGCGGCGGACGGCGGCTGGAGGCGGTCGAACGGCTCGCGGGCGGCAGCAAGAAGGGCGTGTACCGCCTGGTGATGGACGACGCGACGACGGCGATCGCCTATCTGTGGGACGATGCCGAGAACTACTGGCCGGCGGCACAGGGCGACGACGACCTCACCGACCCGTTCTCGCCGGGCCTCGGGCTCGACCTGTTCACGGCCGCGCACGCGCGCCTGGACGCGCTGGGGGTCCGCGTCCCGGCGATCCGTCTAGCCGACGGCGACGGCGTCCACTGTCCGGCGGACCTCGCGATCGTCGAGGACCTCCGGGGGGAGACCCTGGAGGAGTTGCTCGCCCGCGACGCGGGCGCGGCCGCTCCGGTCATGGCCCGGCTCGCTGAGTCGTTGGAGGCGATGCGCGGCCACCGGGCACCGGCGTACGGCAAGGTGGCCGTGGTCGACGAAGGCGGAACATCGCGCGGTACGTCCTGCGAGGGGGTCGTCCTCGACCGCGCCCTGCGGGACCTCGCCGAGGCCGCCTCGCGCGATCCGCGCATCGAGGACGCCCGCGGCCGGCTGGAGGAGCGGCTGCTGGGCCTGTCGGCGGCGGTGCGCCCGCGTGCGGAGTACGCGGTCGTGCACGGCGAACTGGGCCCCGACCACGTACTGGTGGACGCCGACGGGAACCCCGTGGTGATCGACATCGAGGGGGTGACGTATTTCGACGTCGAGTGGGAGCACGTGTTCCTGCGGATCCGCCTCCAGGACGCCTACGAGCGGCTGGGCGTGAGCGGACTGGACGAGGACCGGCTCGCGCTCTACACGCTCGCCCAGCGGCTCTCGCTGACGGCGGGTCCGCTCCGGCTGCTCGACGGGGACTTCCCCGACCGGGTGTTCATGGCGGGCATCGCCGAGTACAACCTGAAGCAGGCGCTGGAACTGGTCCGCGCCTGACGACACCGCCCGTCAGCGCGCGGCACCGTCCGCCGGCACACGGCCGAGCGCCGCCCGGCCCGCGGGTCCCCCAGGCCGGCTTGCCGCCGGGAAGGCCCCGTTCCCCGCTCTGGCCCATCAGGACGAGGAAGAGGCTCTTCAGAGCGGCCGGCCCCCGGGCCCGCCGGATCGTGGCCCGGTCCGCGCGCGCGTACGCCTCGAAGAACCGCGGGGCCGTCCCGCGGGAAGGAGCAGTCACGCGGCCGCCAGGTCCCACGCAGGATCGCCGGCGAACATGTCGCCGAAATCGACCACACCAGAGAGCGTCCCGTCGGAGACGACGACGTTCGAGGGGTGGAGGTCACCGTGCAGCCATACCGGCGGGACCTTCCCACGCGGGGGCCGCGACGGCGTCGTCCCGACCTCCCGGACGGCCCGGACGTCGGCGGCGAGGCCGCCGGGGTCAATGGCCCGGAGGAAGTCCTCGAAGTCGGTCATGCGAAGTCACCGTACGTGCACCGACCGGTCAGAAGTCGTCCTCGTCGTCCGGGTCGAAGCCCCAGGCGTCGCTCGGGCACGGCAGCGGTTCGTTGGCCCAGCCGGCCGCCAGGACGAGGCGGGAGGTGCGGTGGACGGCGAGGAAGCCGAAGGGGCGCTGGAACGAGGCGTGGATGCGGCGGGTTCGGTACCGGATGCGGGCGGTGCCGCAGCCCACCGCCATCCCCAGCGCGGTGACGGCCGACGCCTCGAATCCTTCGGCGTCGAACCGGGCGACGGCGGCCTGGTGGGCCGAGCCGACCGCCACGGGGACGCTGCTGATCCCGGGGAAGTGCCCAGAGCGGCCGTCCGCGGCCGTCTCCAGGCCGAACAGCAGGGCCTGCTCCAGCAGGTCGTGGGTGCCGGTGACGGAGAAGGCGACCGTCTCGACGTCCAGCCGGGGTTCGCGGTCGAGCGACAGCTGCGTGCCGATCGTCAGCCCCGGGCCGGGTGAACCGTCGGGCAGGGCGTAACCGTCGACCGTGCGGACGGCGCGGGTCACGGCGTCGATGCCGCCGCTCACCACGTCGCCGGGCCGGGCGCCGGGTTCGCCCAGGACGAGGTGGACGTCGACTCCGGTGGTGCCGACGACTTCCAGCAGGGTGAGCGGGCCGCAGGCCGCCTCGGCCACCCGGACCCGGTCGAGGAGGGAGGTTCCGCGGTAGAGCCCGAGGGCCTCGCGTCCGGCCCACGGCCCCTCGGTGAAGTCGGCCGGTACCGCGCTGAACGGTTTGATCCACTTCGTTCGCAGGCCGAGGGCCGAGGCCAGGACCATGGGCGGGTCCGCGTCGAGGGGCACCGGCATGTGGTCGACCCGGCCGTCTGTCTGCCGCTCGGCCCAGCCGTCGAGCGCCTTGCGGTCGGCGTCGGCGTCGCCGGTGAGCACCCCGTGCGTCCCGTGGGGCAGTCGGTCGGCCCACGCCTCCTCCAGTGGCAGTTCCCGGCTCGTCCACAGCCCGGTCGCCGCGGCGAGACCGCGGACACCCTTCAGGCCGGCGAGGAGTTCCCGGGCCGCATGGGCCGCGTCTGCCGCCGGGAGGCCGACGGCTTCGGCGAGTTCACCGCGGGCCCGGCCGCCCGCGCCGTCCGCGAGGAGCGCGAGCAGCGGCCACACTCCCGCGGCCGTCAGCACAGTGCCCTGCTCTCCGGTCACCACGGCCCCGGCCCAGTGCTTCGTCAGCCGGTTGACCGCGCGTGTTGTTACGTCTCTCATTCAGGGGAGGGTACGCACCGACGGACGAACAAGCATCCGGATTGGTCGCGGGCAACGGCGCTCGCCCGACGCCGGGAGGGTGCGGAGGCAACTCCCGGCGTCGCGCCATCAGTCCAGACCACTCACACCGCTCAGGGCGTGAGTTCGAGTGCGGTTGCCCGGCCGGGTGATCTTCTGGTGGTCTGGGCACGAAGGCAGGGCCTCCCGAACAGCTCGTGGGTGTCGAATCCATCCGAGCGTCAGGAGGCCCTGGTGCTGCGGACTTTCGTGCTGTCCACCGGGTCGTCCAACTCTCCTTCCCGGTCGTGTGACTGCCTCGCCCACATGTACGGGAACGCGGGCGATCGTCCGGGCCGGGAGCCCCGGTATCCGTCGGACATGACGGACGCGGAATGGGCCGAGGTCCGTGCCGCACTTGCGGTGCCGGCCTGGTTGGAGGGCCGGGGCGGGCAGCCGGAGGGCAATTGCCACCGGCAGATGGTCGACGCGGTCCGCTACCTGGTCGCGGGCGGTATCTCCTGGCGGTCGATGCCCGCGGACTTCCCCGCGTGGGATCGCGTTTACGCCTTCTTCCTACGCTGGCGCGACAAGGGCCGGACGGCCGAATTCCGCGACCGGCTGCGGGACCGGATCCGTGAAGCGGCCGGCCGCGACCGGGAGCCGACGGCGGGCATCATCGACGCGCAGTCGGTGATGGCGGCTGCGTCGGTGCCGGCCGCGCCCCGGGGTTTCGACGGCGGCAAGAAGGTCCGCGGCCGCAAGCGTCACATCGTGGTGGACACCCTCGGCCTGCTACTGGCCGTCGTGGTCACGGCCGCGTCCGTCACCGATCGAGACGCGGGACAGACACTGCTGGCTCGGCTGCGCGGACGGCACTGGCTTGACCTTCGACCGCACGCCCTTCACCTTCGCGGGCACAGGCTCCAGCCCTACCGCCACCGCGAGTTCCCGACAGTCCAAAGTCCGTCGCATCCGGGCCGCGTCGACCCGGCCCTTTGCGAGGGCCGCGTAGAGCCCTCCGTGCCCACGACGGTGCGACGCGATCCACTGACGCGGACGGCGGGGCCGTACGGCCCCGCCGTCCGCGGACGAAGGCGGTGCTCCTCCGCGGGGGTGGGGGGGCACCGCCTTTCAGGCGGGACCGGTCGTGCTGGTGGGCGGTGCCTGCTGGTAGAGCGTCATCAGCACGCCGTGCACGGGCTGGTCCTCTGCGTCCTCCTCGAGTTGGTCGACCAGTCGGGCGAGCGTCTCGCCGAGTTCTCTTGCCTTCGCCGGGCTGAGGCGCAGGTGGCGCAGTGTCAGGTGGGCCTCGGCGGGTGAGCGGTCCAGCTCCTGGGCGAACGCTGCGAGCATCGCGGCGGTGCCTGCCGCCTGGGGTTCGGCGACGACCATGTCGCTGGCCGTGCGCTGGTGGTACTGCTCGGTGCCGCCGCGGACTTGGCGGGTCTCGGCGATGTGGATCAGCCCGGCTTCGCGGAGCACTTTGAGGTGGTGGGCCACGTTGCCCTTCTTCGCGTCGAGCTGCGCTGCAAGCTGGGCGGTGGTGGCGGGCCGCTGGCCGAGGGCGAAGAGCAATCGCTGGCGCAAGGGGTGGGCGAGTGCCGCGAACTGCTCAGGCGCACCGATTTCGAGGACGTCCTCAGGAGGCGGCAGGTAGGGAGGCTGGTCTCGCATACCCAAAGTGTCTAACTATTTGACGCTTTCGCAAGGGTGGTGCTCTACTCCCCTGCCATGACGACTCTGACGAAGCTTCAACCCGCCCCTGTCATCGACGAGATGTCCCGGCTGCTGACCGAGAACTACGTATTCCCGGAGATAGCCGAGCAGCTCGCCGGCCTGCTGCAACGACGCCTCGCCGAGGGCGCCTACGACGTCGACGACGCCGAGGAGCTCGCCCGGCTGGTCACCGCGGACCTGCAGTCCGTCAACGGCGACCGGCACCTGAGACTGAAGCACCACGCCGACCCGGTGCCCCCGAAGCAGGGGGCGGCGACCCTGGACGCGATGCGCCGGGACTTCGAGGCTTCGCTGGGCGGTGCGCCCCGGACGGAGCTGCTCGACGGAGGGGTCGCGGTGGTGGAGCTGGCACCGATGCTGTTTCCGCTGGAGTGGGCCGCCGAACCGCTGGGCGCCGCCCTCACCCTGGTCTCCCGTGCCCAGGCGTTGATCGTGGACCTTCGCGGCAACAGGGGCGGCGACCCGGATACGGTCGCCTTCGTCTGCAGCTACCTCCTGGACGAGCGCACGCACCTCAACACCATGCACTGGCGCGGGGGCGAGAGCCGCGAGCAGTCCTGGAGCCTGCCGCACGTGCCCGGTGCGCGCTTCGGTGGCAGCAGGCCGTTGTACGTGCTGTCCAGTGCAAGCAGCTTCTCTGCCGCGGAAGAGCTGGCGTACGACCTCCAGCAGCTCGGCCGCGCCGTGGTCGTCGGGGAGCCCACCCGTGGCGGCGCGCATCCGTGCAAGGGCTGGACGGTGCACCCGCATCTGGAAGCCACCGTCCCCACTGGCCGTGCGGTCAATCCCGTCTCCGGCACGAACTGGGAAGGAGTCGGTGTGCAGCCGGACGTCCCGTGCGCCGCTGCCGACTCCCTCGCCCGCGCCCACGCGCTGGCCCTGGCCCGACTGGCGGGCTGACCCGGTTGCCCACGCCCTCGTAGGGTTCGCTTCCCTGGCTGACTTCGAGCCGCAACCGTGATCCGGACACGGCGGCACTGTCCGGAACGCTCCGGTGTTTCCAATAATCGATCTTGATCCGGTCGCGGATGTCGGCCGACGATGGCATGCCGACCAGGCATTCGATCGGCGTGTGTTGTCACTGTCGAGGAACTGCTGCTGCAACTGGCCGGGTTGCGGATCGAGCGGGTGGAGACCAGCCCGGAGGCGCTTCGGGTCACTGCTGTGACAGGGACGACATATCCCGGGTTTGTCCGGGATGCGGGCAGGTGTCGCAGTGGACGCATTCGCGGTACGTGCGTCGTGTCGTGGACGAGGCGGTGGGCGGGCGTCCGCTGGTGATCGACTTGTCCGTGTGGCGGTTGTGCTGCGAGAACCCGGACTGCCTGAAGCTGACGTTCGTCGGGCAGGTCGACGGTCTGACGGAGCGGTATCAACGACGCCCCCCGGCGCTGCGGCGGGTGGTCGAGGCGGTCTCGGTGGCTCTGGCCGGCTCGGCCGGCGCCCGGCTGCTCACGGTCCTGCACCCCGCAATTGTCCGGAGCGACGGTGCTGAACTGCCCGGTGCGGATCGCTCTGCCGGACCGGCCGGTGCCGCGGGTGGCCCGGTCGGACGGTTGGGGGATGGCAGTGGGGATTCCGCGGTGGTGGGGATGGTTCCGGGTGGCGGGGAACGGGTAAGCGTGGTCCGCCAGGACGGCTTTCGGAGGGGTCCGTGGTCTTCCAGGTCCGCTACGCGGGAGTCGGATGGCAGCCGTCATTCTCTTGAAGGCAGGAGCGTGACCCGCCTGGCCTGCGGAGACGCTCAGAGCCAGAGCTCGTGCACGGCCGTCGCCGGCGGGGCGGACTTTCGTGCTCGGGCTACCGCGGGAGCGTCCGGGGGCGTGGTTCTCCGGTTCGTCCCGGCCCGGCGCCCCTGGCGGTGGCGGTGTGCGCAGAAACTCGGATTTTCCGTACAACCCGCCGGGCCGTTCCGCGGTCGAACCCGTGACCACTGAGTTTCACGGGGGGAAGGAACCACCCGCATGACCGTCCACGCCCACACCCACGACCGCACCGGCACCCGGACCCGGACCCGGACCCGGATCCGGACCCGGGCCCGCGGCCGCCTCGCCGCGGCCGTCACGACCGTCGCGCTCGTCGTCTCCGGCGGCGCGGTCACCCCGCTGCTCAGCGCCGCTGCGGCCCCGGCCCCGGCCCCGTCCCTGTCCCCGGCCTCGGCCTCCGCGGCCGTGCCCCTGGCGCCGTGGAACCTCGCCCACCTGGTAGACGGCCCGCTCGCCCGCTACGACAAGACGGAGCTGGCCATCGCCTCCGACGGCACCGCCGTCGCCCTCTGGAACGAGGTCACCGCCGAAGGCAGGCGCACCCTGCACGCCTCCGTGCGCGGCGCCCGGTCCGAGGTCTGGGCCCCGGTCACGCAGCTGGCCTCGACCCCCACCGACCGCGGCGACCTCGCCCTCCTCACGGGTACCGACGGCGCCGTCACCGCCCTGTGGGCCGAATACCCCGAGGACATGTCCGTGGAGGGCGCGCCCTCCACGGCCGCCCGTGTGATGTCCGCCACCGTCTCCGGCGGTACCTGGTCGAAGCCGCAGCCGGTCCTCGGCATCTCTGCGGGCAAGGCCGTCACCGGCGGCCGCCTCGCCGCCGGCCCCGGCGGCACCCTCACCGCCGCCTGGGCTGCCCGGCCCGCCGACGCGAAGACCGGCTGGACGATCGAGACCTCCGTCCGCGCCGCCGACGGCACCTGGTCCGAGCCCGCGACCGTGTCCACCGCCCTGGCCGCGGGCGAGCAGGTCGACGGCCCCGACGTGGCCGTTGACGCCCGCGGTACCACCGTCGTCGCCTACCTGCGAACCTCCCCGCAGGGGGTCCCCTCGATCGAGACCGTCACCCGTACCGCCGCCGGCTCCTGGGGCGCCCCCGTCCCGATGGCCGCGCCGGCGGAAGGCATCACGGCACCCCGCATCGGGGCCGGCGCGGACGGCACCATGGCCGTCAGCTGGAGCAAGCTCATCGGCGACTACACAGAGAACCTGTACGCCGCCGTCCGCCGTCCCGCGGCAGGCTGGTCGGCGCCCCTGGAGATCCCCAACTCGGACGCCGAGGTCGCCGTCCCCTCGCCGCAGCCGTTCGTCTCCCCCGACGGGGACGTCACGGTGGTCTGGGGGGACGCCCTCGACCTCGGTGACGACATCTCGAACAGCGTCTTCACCGCGGTCCTGCCGGCCGGCGCCGCCGAGTGGCCCCGGAGCCGGCGCTTCGGCTGGTCGGCCTGGAACGCCGGCCCGCACGCCGCCATGGCTCCCGACGGCACCCTGCGGGTGGTCTGGGAGACCGAGCGGGAAACCCCGGACAACGAGTGGATCCCGGCCGCCGCCGAGATCGTGCGCGATCCTGCGACCGATACCTGGAGCTCGCCCCGACTCCTGCCCGACGGGGACTCCCGCAGGGACCGCAAGATCAGCCTGAAGATCGCGGCCGGTTCCGACGGCACGGCGACCGCCCTCTGGCACAACTCCTCCGTACGCACCGGTGCCAGGCCCCTGGAGGGGCGCCTGTGGAGTACGCGGACCAGCACCGAGCCGGCGCTCGCCGTGACCGGATCCTCGGTACCGGCAGCCGTCTCCCTGGCGAACAGCACCCCCAAGTCCGAGGTCTGGAAGCCGTCCTGGAAGCTGAACCGCGCCGTTTCCTCCTGGTTGCTGGTCTTGAAGGACCCGGCGGGCCGGACCGTGCGCACGCTCACCGGCGGGCTCGGCCAGTCCCCGCTGACGCCGGTCTGGAACGGCCGTACGGACTCCGGGGCCGTGGCCCCCAACGGTCCGCTGACCTGGACTCTCAAGGGCGCTGCGGTCGCCAGCCCCGACGAAGTGACCCTGGCCTCGGGCAAGTTGAAGGTCGTGGGCGGCTCAGCCGTCTACCGCGACTTCGGCAGCCGCGCCGCCACCGGGACCCCGGACGGGACGGGGGACTTCTTCCAGACCACCGCCTCCGGCTCCCTCCGCACCGCCTACGGCAACCCGGCCACCGGCAACTTCAGCGGCAGCACGACCACCACCGGCTGGCCCAAGGGATTCCGTCCGGTCCCGACGGGTGATGTGAACGGCGACCGCTGCAACGACACCCTGGTCCGCCTGGCCACCGGCGAGATGCGCCTCTACACCCCGGCGTGCGGCGAGGCCCTCCAGCCCACCACCAAGCACAAGGTGCTGGGCAGGGGCTGGAACGCGTACGACGTGCTCACCTCGCCCGGCGACGTCACGAAGGACGGCCGCCCGGACCTCGTCGCCCGCGACCCCGAGACCGGCGGCCTGTACCTCTACGCGGCCACCAAGACGGGCTTCCTCGCTCCGCGCGTCCTGCTGGGCACGGGCTTCAAGGACTACAAGAAGATCGTCGGCGCGGGCGACCTCACCGGTGACGGCATCGGCGACCTCCTCCTCCAGGACAAGGGCAACGGGTTCTGGCGCATGAACGGCACCGGCACCGGCAAGTTCGGCGCCCGCACCCTCCTCGCCAAGGACTGGGGGGCCTCGTACAACGCCGTCATCGGAGCTGGAGACCTGACCGGAGACGGCCGTGCCGACCTCCTCGCCCGCGACACCGCAGGCGCCGTCTGGCGCTGGTCCGGTACCGGCAAGGGCACCTTCGCCGCCAAGACCAGGATCGCCACCGGCTGGCAGGTCTACAACGGCGTCCACTGACCCGCCCGGCAGCGGCCGGCCCGATACCCCCGCGCCGGCCGTCCGCTCCGGGGGCACCGCCCCGTGCCCGGGCCTCGGGGAGCCGGGTCCGGACCCGGGGGATCCCGATGGGCACCCGGCCGAGGTGGTGGCAGATGGGGTGGCGGTCCGGCACCGCCTGCCGTAGCCCGGCACTCTCCGGGGCGGGACCGTCCGCGGCTGTCCGCGGCTGTCCGCGGGAGCGCCCGAGGGTTCAGCCGCGGGACCGTCCGTGATGCGTCCGGGGCGGCGCCGGAAGCACGATGCAAGGGTCTCTGCAACTCGTGGGGGCCGTGGGAGTGAGTGGGCCGTGTCGATCGTGAAGGCCGGATCCGATGTCACTGGGCTCACCGATCACCTGGAGGTGCCCGGGCTGGGGTTCCTCGCCGTCAACGCCTTCGTCCTGCACGCCGCCGTGCCCGTGGCCTCCGACGGCTTGATCTTCCGCTCGAGCGACGCGGCCGGGTCTGTTGCACGATCGGGTGATATCTGAAATGGCTGCGTCTTCGGGTGGCACGGCGGGTGGTTTGCGATTCCCGCCGGGGTCGGCGAAGCCACCCGCCGAGGGGGTGGCCGCAGCGGCAGCGGTGACGCGGTCCAGCCACAGCCGGCCCTCACCGTCTTCGCCGCCGACCCCAGGGTCACCGCCGTGTCCGTCAACCGGGCGTGTGCCAGACCGCCCTGAGGCCGATGTACGGGCACGAAGGCGCGACGCCTTCGGAGGGCGCAGCCCACGTCGTCCGCCTCTGCGACCCAGCGGTCGAGATCGTCAACGGCGCCTACTGCGACCGGAACGCGCGGATGGACCCGGCTCCCTGCGCGACCGAGGAGCGCACCGTCAAGCGGCTGAACAAGCTGGCCGACGTACTCGTCGGCCGCTCGGCCGGACAGCAAGCCAACCGCGGTCGGCAAAGCCGAACGGCGCTGACGCTCACCGGCGCCGGTTCCCCGCGGGGGCGGCCCACAGTCCAGGGCCGCCCCGGCTCCCCTTCCCCTGAACCTAGGCGGCATCCGTCGTGATCGAGCTCCTTCCGTCCCGTCTCCCCGCTCTCGCCCGCTGGTTCCCCGGCGGGGCGCCCGGAGTCGCTCGCCCGCGTCGACCCGTGGGAGCGCATGGTCTAGGTGCACCAGGAGCCCGCCCTGGCCGCTCGCCCGGCGCACGGCATCACCGTGCGCCGCCTGACACCCAAGGACGCGCCGGCGCTCTTCGCGCTCGGACCCGAGACGGCCTGGATCTACAAAACCTGGGGCGGCCGGGAGTAACTCGCCGCCTCCGGCCTCGGCTGGGGCGCCTTCCACCGCGGCCGGGCGCCCTCGCTGGCCTGCACCTACTTCCTCGGCAGCGGCTACGAGGACGTCGCCACCCTGGCCGACCCCGGCCAGGGTGGCGACGTCCTCGCACTGGCCTGCGCCACCGCCCTGTGCGAGGACATCGCCGCCCGCGGCCGTACACCGAGCTGGACCTGCTCCCGCGACAATCGCCCCAGCCGCCTCCTGGCCTGGTCGGCAGTCTTCCGCCTGAACCGCGAATACGTCCACTACGCGACCGGCCCGGCGCGCCGTCAGACCTTCCACAGGCAGGCAGAGGCGACGTGAGCCCGTACGGGAACTCCTGATCGCTGTGACGGGAGCGCCTGCCGCGTGCTTGGCGAGCCGCCCGGCAGGACAGGCCCTGGTGGGCGGACGCGCTCTAGGACACGGTCTCGGCCTGCGTCGTTCGGGTGAAGAGGCGGCCGCCGAGGTCGACGCCGGTGACCGTGCCATCGGCGGCGCGGGTGAAGTAGCCGCGCTGCCCCTTCAGGCCGCCCGCGGTGAGGAGGTACTCGTCGCCGTCGCCGGGCAGGAAGCCCATGGCGGCCGGGGCGTAGTCCGGCGGCATCTCCGTGTCCGAGGCGGCGCGGATCTCCGGCTTGATCTCGACCGCGAGGGTGAGGCGCTGCCCGTCGGTGGCGATGTCGATGTTCATGACGTCGCTCTCGTAGCGGCCGGCGACCTCGCGGGCCCGCGTCTCGTCGTGCGGCACGGGCTCGGGGTCCTTCTCGACCAGGCCGAGGTAGTGCTCGAACGCCGCTTGGATCACGGCCTGGTTGAAGACGTAGCCGTCTTCGGAGTTGGCCAGCGAGGCGACGGCGAAGTCGTGCTCGGGGACGAGGTGGAGTTCGGCGAACTGCCCGTTGCCCGAGCCGCCGTGGCCGACGGTGCGGACTCCGTCGACGCCGCGCAGGAACCAGCAGATGCCGAAGCCGTCGCCCAGCGTGCTGCCGCGCAGTTCCACCGTTTGTTCGCGCATGCCGTGCAGGGTGTCGGCGGCCAGCAGGCCGTCGCCGTCGCCGAGGTGGAAGCGGGCCCAGGCGAGGAGGTCGGTCACGTTGGAGACGATGCCGCCCCCGGGGTTGTCGCCGCGGGCGCCGGCTCGGTACGCCTTCCAGGGCCGGGCGGGCTTCAACTCGCCGGCCGTGTCGCGGACGTAGCCCACCGCGAACTTTCGCACCATGACGTCGTCCAGGCCGAAGACCGTGTTCGCGAGTCCGAGTGGCTCCAGGAGCAGGGAGGCCACGGCCTGCTCGTAGGTCTGTCCGGTGACGTTCTCGATGATCCGGCCGAGGAGGTTGTAGCCGGCCTGGCTGTACGAGGCTCGGGCGCCGGGTGGTGCGATCAGCGGGAGCCGGTCCAGCTTGGCGACGAACGCGGCCAGGGAGCCGTCCTCGTCCTCGCTGTCGATGAAGTTCCAGTCCAGGCCCGCGGTGTGGTTCAGCAGGTTGAGGACGGTGATCCGCTCGGCGGCCGCCTCGTCGGCGAGCACGAGCTCGGGCACGTACCGCCGCACCGGCGCGGCCAGGTCGACCTTGCCCTCATCGACGAGCCGCAGCAGCGCGGTGGCGGTGAAGGTCTTGGTGGTGGATCCGAGGTGGAACAGGGTGTTCTCGTCGACCGGGAGCGGGTGGGCGACGCTGGTGACGCCGTGGTTCAGGAAGATCGTCTGGCCGCCGGCCTGGATGCCGACCGACGCGCCGGGCACGCCGTACTTCTCGGCCAGGGCCGCGACGACCGCGCCGAAATCGCCGTGCTTCTCCTGCTCCTGCATGGATTCCCCCTCGGGTTCGTGAGTCACAAGGATTCTTGAACTAAGTGCAATTGAGTATAGGCGCGCCACTGCACTAAGTTCAAGTAGTCCTCTCGGGTATGCCTCGCAACACCCTCACCCCGGACCGGCTCGTCCGCGCCGCCATCGAGCTGCTCGACGACGAAGGCCTCGACGGCCTCAATATGCGCAACCTGGGCGGTCGGCTCGGCGCGGCCGCCACCGCCGTCTACTGGCACATCACGACCAAGCTGATCGAGCTCTCCGCGGACACCCGGTCCCTCGGGCGTCCTGTGTCCGGCTACGTGCGTGAGCTGATGCGAACCCACCCGGATATCCAGGTCACCGTGCTCATCCCGGAGACCGAACCGGCCCGCCTGTGGCAGCGGATGCTCCAGAACCAGCGTGGCTCGGCCGTTGCCAACGCAGTCCAGCGGGACACCGACGCGGTGATCTGCCGACCGAGATTCCGCGTCACATCCGACGCTCACTGACGCACCCTTGACGGCGGTTGGACGTAACCCGTACGCCGCCGTCAAGACGGTGCCAATTCCCCTGCCGGAAAGGGGATCGCATGACCAACAGGCAGCAATTTCCTGCTTGTTGCGCCGCCGAGGGTCTCTCGTACTCACATGACGGCCGAGGGGGTCGATGGAGAGGGCCCTCGGCGGCGACACCCTTCACCCAGGCACCCGCCTCTCGTCCGCCACCGCCGACAAGGGGGTGCCCCAACCACACTCATCAGAAGGTCCTTTCATGGCTCCCGCCGCCCAGCATGTTCCCCCGGTCTCGGGACCCCGGTCGACCGGCCCTCCCGGAAACGCCCCGGCCAGGTGAACATGCTGGAGCCCGAGCTCCTCGGCACTTCCGCCAGGGAGGCCGTTGCCAAGCTCCACCCGCGTGAGCTGGTCAAGAAGCCGGTGCTGTTCGTCGTCGCCGTCGGCTCCGTACTCACCACCCTCTCCGCCCTCATCCACCCGTCCGTCTTCACCTGGGTCATCAGCGTCTGGCTGTGGCTGACGGTCCTGTTCGCCAATCTGGCCGAGGCGGTCGCCGAGGGCCGGGGCCGCGCCCAGGCCGAGTCCCTGCGCAAGGCACGTACGGACACGGTCGCGCTGCGCCTGGAGCACTGGACGAACGGGGCGAACCTGCGGCAGGCCCGGACCGAGGCCGTCACCCCGGCCGAGCTCCAGCCCTTCGACTTCGTCCTCGTGGAAGCCGGCGAACTGGTCCCGGCCGACGGCGATGTGGTGGACGGGGGCGGCGATCCCTGTGGCTGCTCGGGATCGGGGTCTGGGGCGTCATCGCAGCGATGGTGATCGAGCTCGTCTACCGGCCGTAGCCGAGCACTGCACAGGATTCATCGGATCTATGAAGTCGGCCCTATCCGCCGATGTCCCGGCTGCGGAAGTCTTCCAGAGTCTCGTGCCGGACCAGCATCCGGGCCGTGCCCTCATGGACCGCGATGACTGCGGGCCGGCCCACGAAGTTGAAGCCGGAGGCCATGGACAGCTGGTACGCATCCGCCACCGGTACGGCGATCAGGTCGCCGGGGTGGATGTCGCCGGGCAGTTCGACGTCGGCCGCGAGGACGTCGCCGGCTTCGCAGTGCCGGCCGACGACCGTGGCCGTACGGAGTCCGGCCGTCGAGGCGCGGCCGATGAGACGGGGCGCGTACCGCACCCCGTACCGCGCGGGCCTCGGGTTGTCGCTCATACCGCCGTCGACGGCGACGAACACCGTCTCGCCGGTGTGCTTGACGGCGAGCACCCGGTACAGCGCGACTCCGGCCGGCCCCACGATGGCCCGCCCGGGCTCGACGACGAGACGGGGTACGGCCAGCCCGGCGGCCGCGCAGCCTTCGACGAGCTCGGCGCGCATCCTGCGCGCGAGCGTCGTGAGGTCGAGGGCGGGTTCGCCGGGCCGGTACGCGATGCCGTGGCCACCGCTCATGTCCAGCTCGGCCAGGACGACCCCGTGAGCGTCACGGACACGGGCCATGAGTCCGACCATGCGGCACAGCGCCACCAGGTAGGGCTTCACGTCCGAGATCTGGGAGCCGATGTGACAGTGCAGTCCGGTGAGTTCGAGGCGCGACTGACCGAGCCCGGGAGATGGCGTGCTGTGCGCCCCCGTCGGTCAGGGAGAGACCGAACTTCTGGCCGTCGGCACCGGTGCGGATCTTGTCGTGTCCGCCGGCAGAGACGCCCGGCACCACCCGCACCATGACCTTCTGGCGCCCGCGCGGGCCGACGGCGGCCGCGATCCTCGCCCTCGTCCAGGACGTAGACCGGAGTGTCGAACTTCTCGGCGATCTCTGCCAGTGGTACTCCGCCGACGGCCGGCCCACCGTGCGCGGACCCGGAGAGCCGGAGAGCCGGATCCACGGTTGCTCGACGCCGAGCGTGGCGGCCAGACGGTCCGGACCCGTGAAGCCGACGACGGTGCGAGCTCCCAGCGGGGTGCGGAACAGGCGCACCACGACCTCCGCTCCTCCCGGCCGGACCGGTACGTACAGGGGTCCGGCCGGGATCTGTTCTTCAGGCTCGGGATCGTCGTCGTACTGGAACAAACACGTGGGGCCCTCCCTGAGGAACCACGAGCGGCCGATGACGCCCAGGGTGCGGGGAGGCAGTCCGGGGCGCGGACTCGAAGCCATCCCCGCATCCCTCCAGCTATGGCCACCCCGTAACGAGACCCTTATGGGGGCGGGCCGAGTCCTGACGGATTACTGACGCCGGAGCGGTGTGGCATCGGAGACCCGTCATGGTTACGGATCTCCGCCCCAGAAGGCCGTCAACAACCGCACCTCGTCCTGCGTCGAGGCCCTTTCATGGGGACCGTCGGACGAGACGAGAGGACAGAGGCCGTGCGAAGAGTCGTGGTCGGGGTGACCGGAAACCCGGGGAATCTGGCCGCGTTGCACCGGGCCGCGGCGGAAGCGTCCGGGTCGACTTTGTCCATCGCGACGGCGCGTCTGCACGTCGAGACCGACTGCGGTGACTGGCAGGCCCGCGACGATCAGCAGTGCCACCGGCTCCTGAACGCGCTCCTCCTTGCCTGCCGTCCCCCGGCTACGCGCTTCCACGGTCCGCCAGCTCCATACCGTGCAGTCCCGCGTGCTCTTCGACCGTGCGAGCGCACGCTGCCGCGCCTCGATGAAGGCCGCATCAACACCGGCGGCGTCGCTCCTCTCGGCGACATCCTTGACGCACCTCCCTACGGGCGCCCGCGACGCCGGACCCCTCACTGGAACGCCCATGTTCAAGTGCCGCACCACGACCGGGGGTCGAGTGGACCGACGGCACGGCGGCCGAAGCCGGCATCAGCTCCTCGGCCAGTACACCGTCGCCCTTCGACGGGTCTCGGAACGGACCGTTCGGCGCTGCTGTGCAGTGCGAGACGCGGGGCACGTTGGGCGTGTTCCGGGCGGGCTCGCCGATGTACCGCGGGTGCGTTCACAGCCGGTCAATTGTGGGTGTATTCCGGTCAACCCGGAGCGTGGTTTTCGGCCGCATGCTCGGATGTTCCCCTCTGAGGGATCCGGCGAGTGCGAGGCGCAGCATGGCAGCGACGACGGAAGAGCCCTTCAGGGCTTTGCTGGAAGCGGCACCGGACGCGATGGTGATCGTGGACGACGCCGGGGTGATCCGTCTGGTGAACGCCCAGACCGAGGCCCTGTTCGGCTACCCGCGGGAGGAACTCCTGGGGCGGCCCATCGACGTGCTGGTGCCCGAGCGGTTTCGCGGTCAGCACCCCGGTCACCGGCTCGGCTACGCGGCCAGCCGTCAGGTGCGCCCGATGGGGGCGGGGCTGGAACTGTACGGTCTGTGCCGGGACGGGCGGGAGTTTCCCGTGGAGATCAGCCTGAGCCCGCTGGAGACGCCCGAAGGACTGCTGATCTCGGCGGCCGTACGGGACGTCAGCGAGCGCCGGGCAGCTGAGGAGCGCTTCCGGGCCCTGCTGGAGGCGGCCCCCGACGCGATGGTGATCGTCGACGAGAGGGGAACCATCCAGCTGGTCAATGCCCAGACCGAGGCGCTCTTCGGCTACGGCCGTGAGGACCTGCTGGGCCGGCCCGTCGAGGTGCTCGTGCCCCACCGGTTCCGCGGCCACCATTCCGACTTCCGCGCCGGCTACTTCGTCAACCGGCAGGTCAGACCCATGGGCGCGGGCCTGGAGCTGCACGGGCTGCGACGGGGCGGGGGCGAGTTCCCGGTCGAGATCAGCCTCAGCCCCCTGGAGACGCCTGAGGGTACCCTCGTCTCCGCGGCCATCCGCGACGTCACGGAGCGCAAGGCCGCCGAAGAGACGCTCGCCCGGCTCTACGAGCAGCAGCGTCATGTCGCCCTCACCCTCCAGCGCAGCCTCATGGGCTCACCGCCCGACGTGCCGGGGATGCCGACGGCCAGCCGGTACTTGCCGGCCCGGCAGGGTGCCGGGGTGGGCGGCGACTGGTTCGACCTGATCCCCCTGGGTGGTGGCCGGGTCGGTGTGATGATCGGCGATGTGATGGGGCGCGGCCTGGACGCCGCCGCCGTCATGGGGCAGCTGCGGTCCGCCTCCCACGCCCTGGCGAAGACCGGTATGCCGCCCTGGCAGCTGATGCGCGCCCTCGACGCCGTGGTGAGTGAACTCCCGGACCAGTTCGTCACCTGCTGCTACCTCGTCGTCGACGCCGACGCGGCCGAGGTCACCGTCTGCTCGGCCGGACACCTGCCCGTCCTGTTGGCCGCTCCCGGCGGCGAGGTGACCCGGCTCCCGGCGGACGTGAGCGTTCCGCTCGGGGTCGGCGAGGTACCCCACCACGAGAGCCGGCACGCAGTCGCACCCGGCTCGGTGCTGGCGCTCTATACGGACGGCCTGGTGGAGACACCGGGCAGCGACATCGAAGGGCAGGTCGACGGGCTTGGCGCGGCGCTGGAGAAGGGCCTCGCGACGACCGGATCCCTGGAAGCCGCGGCGGACCGGCTGCTGAGTGACCTCCTTCCGGACGTCGACGACAACCCGGACGACGTCACCCTCCTGCTCGTGCGCATCCCGGAGATCCCGGCCACTTCGCGGACCGTGGTCCTGGACGCCGATCCGAGCAGCGTGGGGGAGGGCCGCCGGTTCCTGCGCGCCACACTGGCCGCGTGGGGCAGGGACGACGAACAGCTGCGAGAGACGGCCTGTCTGCTCGTCTCCGAGCTCCTCTCCAACGCGGTGCGCCACGGCCGCGGTCCGCTCCGGCTCCGGATGCGGCAGGCCGGACGGGAGCTGGGGGTCGAAGTCTGCGACGGGAGCCCGGTGCTTCCCCAGGCCCGCTTCGCCGCACCGGACGCGGAATCGGGCCGAGGCCTGCTCCTCGTGGACTCCATGGCCAGCTCCTGGGGCACCCTCCCGACAGCGGAGGGCAAAGCCGTCTGGTTCGCCCTTCCCTTGCCCTCCCCGCGTCGTTGACAAGGCCCGCACCGTCTCGAAGAGGGTCCTCAACGACAGGATCGAACCCATCCGTGGTTTCAATCTCTTCGGCGTCAGGGCCTCGTCGCGGACCCGGCCGTCGTTGATTGACGAGAGCGGTTCCCGCGAAGTCGTATTCGACGGCGATCGCGTCCCCGTTGGCGATGGTCCGTTTGACGGTGAACTGCCGGTCGGGAACGGCGCCGGCGTACTCCTGCAGGTGATGCCTGAAGGCGTCCCGGCCGGTGAAGGCGAGCCCGAAGGACCCGCACTCGTAGGTGGTGTCGTCGGTGTACAGGTCCCCGAAACGGTCGAAGTCCTGCTCGTTGTAGGCGGTGGCTCACTCGTGCACGAGTTTGTCGCTGTTCATGGCTCTGGTTCCGTGTGTTGCCCGGAGCCCTGGTCAGGCGTACTTGCCGAGTTCGCCGGCCTGGAGGGCGGCTTGGTCGTTGATGCCGATGGCGTAGCCGTCCGGGTCGCGGAAGTAGAAGATGCGCTGGCCCGTGTGGTCGGTGTCGGTGTCCTTGATGATCTCCGCGTGTCAGCGGGTGCTGCTGATGCAGAAGGGCTGGCCGGAGGGGTCGAGCAGGACGGTCCAGTGGTCCCCGCCCGGCTGGTGGGCGGGCTTGGTCGCGCCCAGCCCGAGGAGCCGCTTCTCCGCTGCCTCGACGTCGTCGAACCTGATGTCCATGTGGAAGGCGAGTTCGTCCCTCGGCCAGGTGGGGGCCTTGAACGTCGTGGCGGACCAGAAGACGTACATCGTGTCGCCGACCCACACGGGGAACGCCGCCGGGTTGCCGTCCTCGTCCCGGTACGGCTCGGAGACCTGCGCGCCGAGGGCTGCGGCGTAGAACTTTGCGAGCGCGCCTCCGTCCTCGGCCCAGATCGCGTGCGACAGGACCTTGCCGCTCTTGGTGCCGTCGGCATGTGCGTCCGCCATGGTCTTCTCCTCCGGTGGGGTCGGCTGGGGCGGTTTCGCCCTCTGCAATCGACCGTAGTAGTCATATAGGACAAGGAATGTCCCATATGGCTTGTGGCGGGGTCACGCGGGGCGGGTGCCGTGGTGCGTGAGTAGCGTGAGCGCCATGGCGTATGACGAGGTGCTGGCGGAGCGGGTCCGGGAGCTGCTGGAGGAGGGCGACGCGGTCGTCGCGAAGAAGATGTTCGGCGGGCTCGTCTTCACGGTGACGGAAAACACGGCGGTCGGCGTGGTCGGCGACGACCTGCTGGTACGAGTCGCCCCGGACGACACCCCGCAGGCCCTCGCCCAGCCCGGCGCGCGGCCCTTCGAGGTCCGCGGCCGGATCTCGAAGGGCTGGGTCATCGTGGCAGGAGAAGTCCTCGACGACCACGTCCTGGACGACTGGCTGCAACTGGGGCAGAAAGCCGCTGCCGCACATCCGCCGAAGTAGCCCCCTCCGCACCCGCCCGAGCCCCGGCCGTCGTTTGCCGACAGCAACCGAGTGGGGAACGAAGAGCAGTACCGGCCGATGTTTTCAAGGCTCTGACCGGAGTTCCGTGAAAGGCCAGATCGTCGGAATCGGGATGCCTGGAAACCGCCGCCACTCCGCAGGGTGCTACCCGGCAGCCACTACCTGGCCGGCCGTCACCTGAGGACGGTTGGGGAGCAGTGACGCGAGGTTGTCCCGGACGAAGTCCGCCGCCTTCTTGATCGACTCTTCGGCACCGGCTTGGTCTTCAAAGACGCTGGTAGAGACCATCACTCCGTCCCCGGCGTCAACCCAGTAGTACGCCACGAATCCTGGGACTTGCCGGATGAGAGGCACGAATCCCTCGTCCACTTGGCGTCCCGCCTCGGCAGGGTCGGTCACCCCTTCGTAACGCCGGATCACTGCGTACATAGCTGATCTCCTCATGGATCCCAAGGCCACCTTGCGCGAAACGACCTACCCCCACCGCGCGTCTCTCGCTCGAGGAATGTCCGGAAATGACCCGGAAGGACGCATTCGTGATCCGAACCGGGCATCTGCTGTGGCCAAGGCCCGGTGAACCGGGGCTTCACGGAATTCCGGGCAGAGCCGATTTCGCAGATTCTCATCAGGCCTGTTCTGCCAGGTTACGAGCTCGTCGACCACCGCGTCGGTGACCTTGCTGATCAGATCGGGACTGACCTCGACGCCATAGGTCTGCGCCAGGTGGGAGCGGATGTCGCGCACGCTCATCCTGCGGGCGTAGAGCGAGAGGATCCGGTCGTTGAACCCGGCAAGCCGGCGGGCGTTCTTCGGGACCAGGCGTGGTTCGAAGTCGCCGTTGCGGTCCCGCGGCACCGTCAGAGTGACCGCACCGGCATGGGTCGGAACCGTCTTGGGCGAGGTCCCGTTCCGCGAGTTCCCCGACCCGTGACCTGCAGGATCTCTGCGTTCGTAGCCGAGGTGCTCACTCATCTCGGCTTCCAGGGCCCGCTCCAGAACGGCCCGGGTGATCTCCGTCAGCAGCCCGCCCTCACCGAGCAGGGCCGCCCCCGAGGCACCGGCTTTGTCGAGCGGCCGCTCGACGACCTCATCGACCATCGCGTCGCAAGCCACCGCCGAGGTGACTGGTTCCGTCTTGTCTGCCATGACTCGTCCGTTCCGCCTGGCCCGCAGGCCCGAGGCCGAGCCCCGGGCCAGGCTGTCACATCACGGACTTACACGATCTTTCAGACACGCTCTATCCCGCGTTGCCTGACCCTGGCGGGGACCAGGAGGCGGCTGTTGTCGTCCCGCTTGGTTTACGGGGCGTGGAAGGCGAGGACGACGTTGTGGCCGCCGAACCCGAAGGAGTTGCTGAGGGCTGCTGTCGTGCGTTGCTCGGCTGCGGTGTGTGAGATGAGGTTGAGGTCGGTGTCGGGGTCTGGGTGTTCCAGGTTGGCGGTGGGCGGGATCAAGGAGTGCTGGATGCTCAGCACGGTGAGGGCGGCTTCCACGGCTCCGGTGGCGCCGAGGGAGTGGCCCAGGACGCCTTTGGTGGAGGACACCGCGGGACCGTGGGGCAGGACCGCGCGGATGGTGTGGGCTTCGACGGTGTCGTTGAGACGGGTGGAGGTGCCGTGCGCGTTGACGTATGAGATGTCGCTGCCGCTCAGGTCGGCGTCGGTGAGGGCGGTGGCCATGGCCTGGCGGATGCCGCGGCCCTCGGGGTGGGGTGTGGTGGGGTGGTAGGCGTCGGTGGTGGAGCCGCAGCCGGCCAGCAGAGCCCGGGGACGGTGCCCGCGGGCGATCGTGTCCGGGACACGTTCGAGGACGAGGATGGCGGCGGCTTCGCCGAGGACGAATCCGTCCCGTGCCGCATCGAAAGGCCGGCAGGCTGCTGCGGGATCGTCGCAGCGCGTGGAGAGGGCCCCGAGCTGGGCCAGGCCGGTCATGATCAGAGGCGTGTTACAGGCTTCGGCACCGCCGGCAATGACGACGTCGCACTGCCGGGAGGCGAGCAGGTCGCGTGCGATGACGAGGGCGGTGGCGCCGGAGGCACAGGCGGTCCCGGTGGCCAGGCTCGGGCCCCGGGCGCCGGTGGCCAGAGCGACCTCCCCCGCGGGGGTGCTGGGTCCGATCATCGGCAGCAGCAGGGGCGAGACCCGTCGAGGCCCGAACTCCCGCAGACGCCGGCTCTGGGTTTCCCAGGTGTGCGAGGCCCCCACCCCGCAGCCAATGACCACTCCTACCCGCGCACCATCCCAAACGGCGGGATCCAGCCCCGCGTCACGCAGAGCCTGCCCGGCGGCGATGACGGCCAGCTGACTGGAGCGGTCCAGCCGGTGCACAGTACGGCGCCCCAGCACCTCGGCAGGATCAAAAGGTGGCAGGGAGCAGCAGAAATCGACGGGCAGGCCGGCCAGCTGGTCGCTGGTGGCGGCCGTCGACTTCCCGCCGAGGACTCCCGCCCAGGTGGCGTCCACGCCGATCCCGGACGCGGTGAGCATGCCGAGCCCACTGACGGCGATGGCGGGCGCGCTCACCACCCACCGCCTGCGCATGTATCCAGGAAGGCGGCGGGAGCCATGCCCTCGCCGTTCGCGGTCACGGTTTGTACGGGTTTCGCCCCGGTGCTGGAGGCGGGCAGCTGGACGGGAGGCGTGGGGCGGAGCCGGTTCGAGGTCACCTAGTACTGCAACGGTGTTTGCCGTGACGGTTGGGCAGGTCGTTCGTTGGTCAGGTCATGGGTGGGGAACTTGGGGATGCCCGGTTGTGGGCTGGTGAACTGAAGTCGTTGCATGGGCGGTTCGTGCACCGTTTCTCCAGGTCGGAGCCGCGGGAGTCGGCTCTTGCCTATATGCGGGGGCTGTTAGCCCCGCTGGAGCGGAAGAACGGCTGGACGCTTGCCGAGGAGGCCGGTCATGGCGGTCCTGACCGGATCCACCGGCTGCTGAACCGGATCGACTGGAATGCGGACGAGGTCCTGGGCGACGTCCGTGACTACGTCATCGAGCACCTCGGTGACCCGGAAGCGGTGCTGATCGTGGACGACACCGGGTTCCTGAAGAAGGGCGTCCGCTCGGCCGGGGTCCAGCGCCAGTACTCCGGAACCGCCGGACGGACGGAGAACTCCCAGATCGGCGTCTTCCTCGCCTATGCCGGCGCCCGTGGCCGCACCCTGATCGACCGCCGGTTGTATCTGCCCACGTCATGGACGGATAACCGGGAACGCTGCCGGGCCGCCGGCATCGACGACTCGGTCGGCTTCGAGACGAAGGTGGTGACGGCCAAGGCCATGGTCCGCCGGGCGATCGACGAGAAGATCCCGTTCCGGTGGGTGACCGCGGACGCCGCCTACGGCTTCTCCAAAGGCTGGCGCACGGAGCTGGAGCGGGCGGATGTCTTCCATGTCATGGCCACCACCCGCCACGACACCGTCGTCACCCGCTGGGCCATGGACCACCCCGTCCACGACCTGTTCCCCGGCCTTCCGAGGCAGAAGTGGAAGCGCCGCTCCTGCGGGAACGGCGCCCACGGCCCGCGCGTCTACGACTGGGCCAGGGTGGAGGTCCGGCCCTGCACCGCGAGGACCGCCGCCATTGGGTGATCGCCCGCCGCAGCGTCCGACGGCCGGACGAGATCTCCTACTACATCGCCTACTGCCCCGCCGAAACCACCCTCGACGAACTCATCCGCATCGCGGGCGCCCGGTGGGCGGTCGAGGAATGCTTCCAGAGTGCGAAACAGGAATGCGGCCTGGACGACTACCAGGTCCGCCGCTACGACGGCTGGCACCGCCACATGACCTTGGCCATGGCCGTCCACGCCTGCCTCACCGTCCTGCGAGCCCGCGAACTCGACACCGGGAAAGCAGAAACGGATCCTCCCAGCTCATACCCCTCACCCTGCCCGAACTCCGACGCCTGATCAGCCGACTTACCCGGCCCCGCGCGAGCATCGACCACGTCCTGCACTGGTCACACTGGCGACGGCGACGACAGTTCCAGGCACGCGTCAGCCACTACAAACGACGCGGCCACACACCCCCAGAAGCCAACAAACCATCACAGCAAACACCGTTGCAGTACTAGGGTTTGCCGCGTGGGCGTCAACGGAGGGGGTTCGGTGCCGGCTGTGGCGGAGCGGATGTCGAGTCGGGTGGCGGACGCGCCAGGGGCGTGGCCTCTCCTTGGGCACCTTCCGCACTTGAGGCGCGGGCCCTTGGAGTTCATGAAGTCGTTATCGGGTCACGGTGCCCTGGTCCGGATCCGGCTGGGTCCGGTGCGGGCGTATGTGGTCTGCGAGCCGGGGTTGGTGCAGCAGATGCTCCGGGAGCCGGCGGTGTTCGACAAGGGCGGGATGCTCTTCGACAAGGCCCGGCAGATCGTGGCGAACGGGCTGGCGACCAGTGCGTGGGCCGAGCATCAGCGCCAGCGTCCGCTGGTACAACCGGCCTTCGCGCGTGCCAGGCTGGAGGCATATACACAGGTCATGACTGAGGAGGCCGACGCCTTGGCCGGGGCGTGGCAGGCTGAACAGCCAATCGACATCGCGAAACAGATGATCGAATTGTTCGCGCGGATCACCGCACGCACCCTGTTCGGTTCTGATCTGGACCGAGCTTCCATCGCGACCATCCAGCAAGCCATGCCCATCGTCATCGAGGGCGTCTACCGGCAGATGACTGCACCGCTCCGGCTGTGGGAGAAACTGCCCACCACCGCCAACCGGAAGTACCACCGGGCAGCGGCGGACATGCACGCAGTCATCGACCAGGTGATCGTTGAGCACGAAGGCATCAAGGGCGGCCGCCCCGACGGTGAGGACATGCTGTCGGCGCTGCTCGAAGCCCGTGAGGGCGAGGACAGGCTGAGTAGCAGGGAAGTCCACGAGCAGATCTTCACGTTCCTGATGGCCGGAATCGAGACCACCGCGAACGCCATGTCCTGGACCCTGCACCTGCTCGCCCGGCATCCCGAAGTCCAGGAGCGTCTGCACTCCGAAATCGCCGACGTCCTCGGAGGGCAGGTGCCCACCCTCAAGGACCTCTCCCGCCTGGAGTACACCCGCGGCGTACTGACCGAGGCGATGCGCCTGTACCCGCCGGCCTGGCTGCTCACCCGGTCCACGACCGCCGACGCCAGCCTGGGCCAGTGGCGCATCCCCGCGGGCAGTGCCGTGGTGTTCAGCCCCTACATGCTCCACCATGACGCGCGGCTGTTCCCCGATCCCGAACACTTCGACCCCGACCGCTGGTGTTCCCCGCGTGGCGACAAGGCTGGTCAGCGTGGCCTGTTCCCGTTCGGTGGTGGCGCACGCAAGTGCATCGGTGACGTCTTCAGCCTCACCGAGGCGTTGATCGCCCTCGTGGCGGTCAGTACCCGGTGGCGCCTGACTCCGGGGCCGGGTCCCGAGCCCCGGCCGCTTGCCAAGGCCGCGCTGACGCCCGACCGCGTCATCGTCATCGCCCACCCGCGACCGTCTCCCGACGACGGCGGCGGCCGGTGACCGGCCGGCCGTAAGACAGGCCCGCGCACCTCGCTCTCCTGCCTCGGCTCATCCCCTAGCGTCGGCCACAGCGCCCCACCGCGTGGCGGACTGCGTCTGGACCCAGCCCGCCGCGCACCGCGCCAGCCGCCCCGCTCTGCACGCGCGCTGTCACAATCCACCACGACCGCACAGACGAGGACCCAGCATGGCATCACAACCATTAACAGTGCCCCGGGCCAAATCCGCAGGTCAGATCCTGGCCGATGCCGCGCGTACCGTCGACCCAGCCTTGCGCCGGGCCGTCCGGCACCTGACGCCACCGATACGTCGCCTGACGGACTACCACCTCGGCTGGACCGACGCCCAGGGGCTCCCCGCAACCGTGCCGGGTAAGAGCCTGCGCCCGGCGCTGGCCCTCCTGGCGTGCCAGGCTGTCGGGGGCCGGGCGGCCCAGGCCCTGCCCGCTGCGGTCGCGGCCGAACTGGTCCACAACGCCTCCCTGCTGCACGACGACGTCATCGACAACGACCAGCTGCGGCGCCACCGTCCCACCATCCAGGCCCTGTTCGGCACATCGGCGGCCATTCTGGCCGGCGACGCGTTGTTCTTCCTCGCCGTGCAGACCCTGGCACAGGCGCCCGCACCACTGTGCGGCACCGGCCTGCAGTGGCTGACGGCGGCCGTACAGGAGCTGATCGACGGCGAGTACGCCGACACCACCCTCGAACAGAGCCCCGAACCAGTCAGCCTGAGCGAGACCGCCGCGATGGCCGCGGCGAAGACCGGCTCACTGATCGCCGTCTCCTGCGCCCTGGGAGCCCTGGCGGGCGGAGCCGACGCCCGGCGAACCGCCCATCTGCGTGATTTCGGCGCGCACCTGGGCCAGTGCTTCCAGCTCGCGGACGACATCCTCGGTATCTGGGGCGACCCGGCGGTGACGGGCAAGCCACGCCTGGCCGACCTGCAGGCACGCAAGAAGAGCCTGCCGGTGGCGGCAGCACTGTCCGCGGACAACGAACCCGCCCGCGAACTCGCCGCCCTGTACGCCACTTCCCGCCCACTGGGCCCCGACGAACTCGAACGAGCCGCCCACCTCGTCGAGGCCGCCGGCGGACGCGACTGGGCCGTCGGCCAGAGCCGCCGCCACCTGGCTCAGGCGCTGGAAAGCCTGCGCGCAGCCGACCCCGAGCAGGTGGCCGAAGCCGACCTCACCACTCTGGCCCGCCTCGCCGCCGACCGGACCCACTGAAACCCGCACCCCAGGAGCACCCCATGACCGCCCCCGCCCCCGCCCCCGCCGCCGCATTCGAGCTGCCGACTTTCTGGGCGCCGATCACCCCCCTCGCCAACGCCGACACCCAGGCCATGGCCGAGGAGATCGGCCACTGGCTTCAGCAGGCCGGGGTGTGCTCCGACGCCGAACACGCCGCCCTGCTCGGCACCGTCGGCGCCTACGGCACCGCCGCCACCATCCCCTCCGCCACCGGCCTCAGCGCCCGCACCCTGGCCCGCTACATGGCCTGGGGCTTCGCCCTGGACGACGAAGGCGACCGCGCCGGCACCTCCGAAGACAGCCTCCACCAGACCATCCGCCGCATCACCCGCCTCGTCCAGGTCATGGAGACACCAGACGCCCTCACACCCGACGACGACCTCTGGGTCCGCGCCTGGGCCGACATCGCCCAAGACCTGCACACCATCGCCCAACCCTCAGCCCTGCGCCGCGCCATCGACGGATTCCGCAGCTACGCACTGGGCCTGGTCCACGAAGCCTCCCTCCAGCGGACCTCCACCCTGCCATCCCTCGACGAGTACCTCGCCTTCCGCTACGCCTCCGGCGCCGGCGCCGCCGTGGCCGCCATGGTCGAAATCGCCACCGGCGTCGACATCCCCGCCCACGAGATCGACGCACCCGCCACAATCGCCGCCACCCAGACCGCCGTGACCATCGCCCTGCTCGACAACGAACTCCTCTCCCGCCACAAAGAGACCGAACGCGGCGAATACGACTGCAGCCTCATCCGCGTCCTGCAGAACGAAGACCCCCACCTCACCCTCCAAGAAGCCGTCGACACAGCCAACGCCCTACGCAACCGCACCCTGGACACCTTCCTCAAACTCCGCGACACCCTCCACCCCGACGCCAGCCCCCAACTGCGCACCTACCTCGAAGCCCTCGGTCACCTCATCGCCGGCGTCACCATGTGGACCGCCACCTCCCCCCGCTACACCAGCGACACCTCCCCGGCCAACGAGCCCCGGCTGTCCGACACCGCCGCCGACCGGCACCACCCTCTGACCCTTCCGATGGACCTCGCACGCTGGAACCGCTTCACCGGTGGAACCGGCCGTCCGACGTCGCTTGGGGCATGAGACTGTCTGGTCGTGTCGGAGATGATGAATGGGTTGGAGGCGGCCTTGGCCGAGGCGTCGTGTCCTTCGTGGTCGCAGCGTGTCCGTGCCGGGCGTGACCTTGCTCCCTTCGCTGACGTTCCTGAGGCTGCGGAAGCGTTGGTGGGGCTATTGCTGGACATCAAGGACACGGCGGTGACCCGGCAGACGGCAAAGGTGCTGGTCGGCGCGGGGACGGTGACCGCCCTACGGCTCATCGCTCTCGCGGTTGCCGAGGCTGACGACCACCAGGCTGACTGGCTGCAGACCGGGGTGCATGACGCGCTCGTGGGGCCGGACGGTGTGCTGGACGTCGCAGCGGTCTGCGGGCAGCTCGCCCGGGACCCGGAAAAAGCTGTCCGTCGGGGTGCCGCGGAGATCTCAGCGTGGGCGGACGGCACGAGATGCTGATGTGAGTCGAGTCGACGCGCACACGCTCGTCGGCATGGTCGGGCTGGCCGACGTCGCCGCGCACTGCCGGACGCGACAGTCGGCGACCTGCTCCAGACGATCTCCCAGGACTGACGACTGACGCTTTCCTGCCGCACTTGTGGGGGGGGGGGGGGAAAAGGGGGGGGGGGGGAGAGGGGGGAGAGAGGGGGGGGGGGGCAGGGTTGGGGGGCGGTTCCTCGGGGGGGGGAGGGGAGGGGGGTGGGGGGGTGGGTTCCCCCTACGGG
>NZ_JBVJWO010000036.1:0-13192 GCF_055602345.1 Streptomyces sp. NPDC037401 | reverse complement strand
GCTCGCCGCGCCCGCCCGCTCCCCCCCCCCCCCACCCCCCCCCCCCCCCCCCCCCCCCCCCCCTTTCCCCCCCCTCCTTCTCCCCCCCCCCCCCCCCCCCCCCCCCCCCCCACGCGTGAGCAGGACGTGCGAGAGATCCCGGATTTGGGGGCCGTCCCCGCGGGCGTAGAAGGGACGGGTGATGGCGGGTCGCGTCCCGCCAGGTCGCCGTGCCCCTCAGGTGTCCAGGGGCTGGAGTGCTACCGAAGATGGGTCGAGCCCGGAGTGAGGTACTCCGGGCTCGACGGGAGACCGTTCCCTTCGCCGAACCGGGCGAGGGCGCGGCGAACGTTAACGGCTAGAGGGTGCCGGTGATGGCGGTGGTGCCGAGGGTTCCGGTCACGCCCTGGAGAGTGACCGTGGTGGTCGGGGTCCAGGTGCGGTCGGCGTGGCGGATGATGTGGATGAGCTTGTTGTCGGCCGTGGTGGCCGTCAGCTGCAGCTCGCCGTCGACGTGAGCGGCACCGAGGGACTTGACGGTGACCGTGCCCAGGTAGTCCTTGAGGTCACCGAAGGTGGCCCAGGTCCGGTCGGACTTGCGGATGGCGTGGTACTGACGGGTGCCGTTGTCGGTGGCGATGACGATCTGCGCGTCACCGCCGGTGCCAGCCATGCTCACCGAGGTGATGGGGCCCGTCGTGCCGGCGGCGTTGGCGACGTTGCCCCAGGTGCTCCACTGTCCGGCGGTGTTGCGGATGGTGTGGAATGCCTTGCCGCTGCTCACGGCGATGAGCTGGAGCTCGCCGCCGACGCTCGCGATGGCGGCGGTGGTCACGGTGCCGATCGGCCCGACGGCGCCGACGACGTCGCCGAAGGAGGTCCAGTGGCCGGTGGCGTTGCGCCGGGTGTGGAAGACCTTGCCGCCGGCAACGCCGACGACGTGGAGGTCGTTGTGGACTGTGCGCCCCGGCGCTGCGCCGGGGCGTGAAGATCGCGGGTGCGGTGTCGGGGGCGGGTGGGTGTAGCGGGCAGTAAATGTCAGGGCCACGCTCGTACGGGGTGTGTGCCCTGTGCAGGTGACTGTGGCGGGATTGTCATGTCTGGTAACCGGCCTGGTGGAGGCCTGTGCGGCAGCCCGCGAGGCGTCGAAAGTGGGGGTCCTCGGCCCACTACGGGACGAGGACCCAGCCGCTACACATCCTGTATCGGCGGGTGTGTTCCTGTTCTTGAGGGAGCGTCATTGATGTCCGGCTCGTTCTCCGGATGTCGTATCGCCGCCACCGTCCTGGCGGCCGGCGCCGTTGTCTCCGCGCTCGCCGTGCCGGCTGTGGCGCACGATGAGGACTGTCACCACCAGCGCAACCCGCGGGTGCCTGGATGGTCGGGCGGAGTACCGACCAGATGCTTTCGACGGGGTTGAGGTCGGGTGCATACGGCGGCAGGTGGTATGCCGTGACCCAGTCCTGCGCGTCGATGAAGGCCCTCATCCGGCGGTCCTTGTGGACGTATGACCGGTGTGGTGCCGCGTCGGCTCCAGGTGCGTGAGGTCGGCGGCGTCATCGAGAATCCGGCCTCGTCTTCGAAGACGATCCAGGCCCCGAGCGCCGCCGCGGTGGTTCCCCTTGCGGCCACATGTCCTTCACACAGCCGGCCACCACCGCCTCGTCGCGCTCGACCGCACGACGGGCTGGCACCTGATGACTCCAGCCGTGTCTCCGCAGCATCTGCGAGATCCCCGACAGCGTCATCGATTTGTGGAACCGGCGGCCGATCAGGGTCTTGATCCTGGCCAGCGTCCATCGCTGGTCCGGCCAGCCGTGAGCCACCGGGCCCTTGGCCAGCTCCTCCTCGAGGACGGTGAACAACGCGTCGCTCAGCTTCGGACGTGACGCTGGGGACCACGGGAACGCACCCCGTCCCGGCCGGCCTCCTGCCAGGCCCGCCGCCACCGCTGGACCGACCGGACGCTGACCCGTAACTCCTTCGCGATCTCCGTGCTGCCCCGCCCGGCAGCAAACATTGCGGCTGCTTCCATCCGGACCCGCTCGCGGAACGCTTGCCTCTCCGCGGTCAGACCCCCACCCTGCGGATACCTCATACACCCGGCATACCGCGACGATCAGCGATCGTCAGCCCCCTACGACAACCCGCCTTCAAGCTCAGTAACCGGCGATCTCACCGGTGAGTGCGGTGGTGAGTAGGCCGGGTTGGCGGTGAGTTCGGTGTGACAGTGCGCTCGGGCTTGGCGGCCGATTCTCCGACCAGCACACGCGGACGGAGATGTTCATGGCGGTCGGCGAGCTGGCCTACCTGGGGGGCCGGCGCGTCACGGGCAGCCGGGGCCGGTGGAGGGGTTGGTGCAGACGTTCCGGCCTGTGCCGCCGTCGTTGGTGTTGGTGTCCGGTCCTCCATCGAGGCGGTCGTTACCGGGTCCTCCGGACAGTGTGTCGTCTCCAGTACGGCCGGCCAGGCTGTCATTGCCCGCGTCGCCGATGAGGGTGTCGTCGCCCGCCTGCCCGTCGATGCGGTCGTTGCCCGCGCCGCCTTCGATGCGGTCGTTGCCGGCGCCCCCGTTCAGGAGGTCGTTGCCGGTGGCCCCGCAGATCAGGTCGTTGCCGCCGGCGCCGTTGACGATGTCGTTCCCGGCCAGGGCGAAGATCACGTCATCGTCCGGGGTGCCGGTGATGTTGTCGTTGCCGTTCGTGCCGGTGATCGTGGGCGTAGCGCTCGCGCAGTCGGCCGGCCCTGGCGCCGAGGCCAGCAGCACCGACACGTTGTTGTCGTTGATGTTGGCGGTGACCAGGTCGGGGCGCCCGTCGGCGTTGAAGTCGCCCACCGCGATGGAGGCCGGGGTGTTGCCGACGGCGTAGTTCTCGGCCGGTGTGACGAAGGTGCCGTCGCCGTTGCCGAGCAGGACCGACACGTTGTTGGCGTTGCCGTCGGCGGTGGCGAGGTCGGGGCGCCCGTCGGCGTTGAAGTCGCCCACCACGATGGAGAATGGGCCGGCGCCCACGGTGTAGGGCACGGCGGTGGCGAAGGTGCCGTCCCCGTTGCCGAGCAGGACGGACGCGGTGGCGGCGTCGGAGTTGGCGACGGCGACGTCGGAGCGCCCGTCGGCGTTGAAGTCCCCGACCGCGATGGCGAACGGGAGGTCGCCGGCGCCGGAGTTCAGGGGGGTGGCGAAGGTGCCGTCGCCGGCGCCGAGCAGGACCGACACGTTGTCGCCACTGGCGTTCGGGGTGGCGAGATCAGGGATGGTGTCCCCGTTGAAGTCGGCGATCGCCACCGCGCGCGGCTCATTGCCGGTGCCGTAGGCCACGGGGGCGGCGAAGGTGCCGTCGCCGTTGCCGAGCAGGACGGACACCATGTCGTCGTTGGGCCTCGCAGCGACGAGGTCGAGACGTCCGTCTCCGTTGAGGTCACCCACCGAAACCGACGACGTGGGCCCGCCCAAGGGGTAGTCCACGGCGGTCACGAAGGTGCCGGTACCGGTGTTGATCAGCACGGAGAGGCTGCTGCTGTTGCTGTTCGCGGTGACGAGATCGGGGCGGCCGTCGCCGTTGAAGTCGCCCGCCGCCACCCCCCGCGGACCTGTCCCGGTGGCGTAGCTCATGGGGGCGGCGAAGGTGCCGTTGCCGTTGTTGAACATGACGGACACCGTGCTCGCGAAGCCGTTCGCGGTGGCGAGGTCGGGGCTGCCGTCACCGTTGAAGTCGGCCACCGCCACCGACTCCGGGCTCGTTCCGGCGGCGTAGTTCACGGCCGGGTCGAAGAGGTCCTGGGCATGGGCCGGAGAAGCCATGACCACGGCAGCGGCCAGCGCCACACCGGTCGCGCCGGCCACCACACGCGCCCGCTGCCGGGCCGTCGGCCCGGCTGCCCGAGTCAGAGGCACGATTCCTCGCGCGCTTCCACAGCAACTCGACACGGTCGTCATGCGACACCCTCTCAGTGACACGTTCCGGAAGACCGGAATCCCCACGTCCGGCTGTGCCACCTTCCACCACTCCACCCGGTCAGACCTTCATACACACCGTTCCCAGCTCGGTGACCACCCGGAAGGCGGCAGGGAGTGCGGGGACGCGGCGCCTCAGTTCCGACCGCCTCCGAAGGGGACGCTCGGCAGGCCGCTCCCGCGTCGCGGAGCACCAGCAGCGAGCCGGAGAGCGGGTGCGGGTGGGTCCGCTCACGGTCCAGTTCCCGCTGGGCAGTTGCCTCTTCTCGCTCTCGCGCGCGGGCCTCACGCTGGGCCTGCTTCTCCTCTTCCTTGCGCGCCAGGAAGTCAGCCGTCAGGCGGAGCTCTTCGACCCGGGCGTCGTGGTACGCGTCGGCGATCCGGATGTCCATTGTGGTACCCAGCTTGGCGATCGTCTCCCGGCTCTTGTGCAGGCGGTCGACCAGCGAGGTGAGCCGGTGCGGGCGCATGCTGAGCACGGCGTAGTCGGCCTCGGCGTTGCAGGCGCGGAGCATGAGTCTCGAATAGTCGCGGATCATCTTCGTGCCTTGGCGGGCCGAACCGTTGACGGTCCATCCGCTGGCACCGAGCACGGCTTGCTGGGAGCGGGCGAGTTCCTTGATCTTCGCCTTGATGGCGTCCAGCCGGATCCGATAGGCCACAGCGTCGTCCAGCGGGTGGCGGTAGGAGTAGATTCCGATCTGCTGGAGCATCACGGTTTCGTCGGTGGTGACGATCTGCGTGCGCAGATCGTTTAACCTCTCCGCCCGATAGACCTCTGCGCGGTAGCCCTCGGCCTCCTTCCGCGCCTTCTCCGCGTCCTTCGCCGCCTGGCGAGCGGCTGCCTGGCTGTCCTTGGCCGAACGACGCGCCGCACGCACGATTTCGCCGGCCTCGTTCACTGCCCGCTGGCACAGTTCTTCGGCCTCCTGACGGGTCTGCTGCTTCAGCAGCGCCACCGCCACGGCGTCGGCCCCTTGGGTGCGCGAGATTCAGTCACGCAGTTGCTCGGCTTCATTCCCGCCCTCCCCGCGGTTGCGACGGAACCCGCGCTGCCGACGCGGCACCCGAACCGCATCCGCAGGCCCCGGGTCTTCTCCACCCGGCTGGGCCGGAAGCCACAGCTGCCAGCCGTGCGGAGGCGGCGGCCAGGAAGGGTCGGGTACCCAGTCCAGTCGGCGGCAGTAACCAGTTCGGTGGCGGGTTGAAACGGTAATCACCCATACGCCGCCCAGGGTTCAAGATCACAGCGATCGCTATGTAGTCCCGCTTGATCATCACGTGAGACCCGCAGGGCAGGCAAGAGCGCAATCCAGGGGGAGTTCAGCATCCCGCTGGCCGAACTCCGCGAGGCCCACGAGGCGACGATCCCGGCCCTGCCGGCCTGACGGGGCTCAGGGGGTGTCCGACGGACACCCCCTGAGCAGAGCCGCGGCCGAGCCCCCGCACCGGCACCAACGGTCGGGGGCTCCGCCGTGTCGTCATGTGTCCCGGGGCTGTTGCCGAGCTGTCACACGCGCACCCGTCGAGGTCCGGGAGGGATCCGGATACTGACCCCGTGCCCTCATACGTGAAATACCTGCCCGCCGCGGCGCTACCCGAGGGCGGCGTGGCCGACTGGACCGTCGCCGACGCCGAGCGCTGGCGCAAGGCTTCGCTGCCCGCCGCGCTCGTACCGGCCGTCGGCGCCTGGGTGCTGACGGCGCTGGTGGTCGCGACCGTTGTGCTCATAGCCGTGAGCGGCCCGGAGGAATCCTTCGCGGGCACCGTGTGGGACGGCTACCCGGAATCGGCCCTGCTGTTCAGCCTGCCGCTCTGGTACTGGCGGATGCCGGTGGCGACCCTCGTGGCGGCCCCGCTGCTCGCGCTGTGGTCCGCGCTCAGCCTGGCCGGTGCGCGTGCCGTGCCACCGGACGCCGTGGGCCGGGCCGCGGAATGGCTGTTGATCGGTCTCTGCGTCCTCGCCTGCGCCGGGAGCGCACTGTGCCTGTGGTCCCGCCGCCGCCAGCGGCACCTCGCGCTGGGCGCCGCGGGGACGGCTCGTCACCCGGTTCCGGACGGGCTGCGCGACGCCCACCGCCGCCGCGGTCTGCGGCGTGTCCTCGCGGGCGGCGCCCTCTGCCTGCTCGGCGCCACAGCGCTCGGCGTGGCCATCGCCCACGATGTCCGGGCGCACGGCACCGGCCGGCCATACGACGCGGTCGGCCAACAAGTCGCCGCCCTGCTGCTGCTCGTTCCGGGCATCCCGGTGCTCGCCGACGGCATCTCCGCCCGCCGGGCCGCCCGCCGGCGGCACGGGGGACCGGAGCCCACCCTGCGGGTCGGGCTCCGGTACATGGAATCCGGCGATCGCTTCTGGATCTACCCGGACGCCCGTACCTGGTCGGCGCAGGGCATGGCCTCCTCCCGGCCGCACCACAACGAGGGCTGGGACGGCCGCACCCTGGTCGGCGGCGAGGAAACGTCCCTGCGCCGTAAACACCGCGACGTCAACCCGCGCCGAGAGCCCTTCGAGGCCGTCCTGTACGGAATCCCGTACGACGGCGCCGAGGTCGTCCCCGCCTTCGCCGTCTACGGGAGCTCGCACAACACCATCGAGGAGCGGGCCGGGGCCACCCCGCTGACCTGCCGACGCCTGCCGCGCCGGACTTCGTGGAGCCCGGCCAAGTCCTCGTATCAACTGCAACTGAAGGCGGACCGGCTCCGGCGGGAGGCCGCGGAACGCAAGCGGGCCGTGGAACGCCGCGACCGCCGGGCCTCCTCGACCTCCTCCGGCTCGGGGTCGAGCTGCGGCAGCTCCTCCTCCGGCGGCTGCGGTAGCAGTTGTGGGGTGGCTGCGGGGGCGGCGACTGACCGGGCAGACTCCCCGCATGCCGTCGAAGACGCACAGCTACGAGTCGGGCAGGACCAGGGCGGCGGTACTCGCCCAGGGCCGGCACGTCCCCGACGCCGTGGGGAGTTGACCCAGGAGCAGCTCGCGGCGGACACGGACTCGCGGAGTGGGCCGAGGAAGCTGGCTGACGGTTTGCTGACCGGCAGCTATCCGGACGCGTCTGACCTGCGTCGATGCCCCTGAGCATTGCATTGTTCTGGAACTGGATCGGACGCTCCCAAGAGGATATCGCGCAGGCCCGCGAAGACTGGATGAAGGGGACCCGCTTCGGCGAGGTGAAGGGCTATGACGGCGCTCCGATTCCTGCCCCGGAACTACCCCCAACTCGCTTGAAGCCTAGGGGAAGGGTGCGCTGAACTGGTCTGATGCCATCTCAGGATGGCCTCGGGTACGGCGGCCCTAGTCATTCCGCTTCCAGGGGTCCCGCGGATGTCGGAGCGGGCCCTGGTTGGGTTAGTTGATCTTGAAGTCGAGTCTCATGTGTAACAGGCTCTGGTCAGGTCTGGTCGAACGAATGCTGACACTTTGCTGACTCTACTGACGAGTAGTTAGTTACTTGGGGGCGGTCGAAAGGTTGCTCCTGAAGGTGGCGCGCCACGCTTGGGGCGCCCGGTTGCGAACCGTTCGGCTGACGCAGGCAGGTCCTGATCGATTCCCCTTGAAGGGCGAAGCCCGTCGCTGGCCTGTCGCGGAGGTCGGCGCATGAGGTTGTTGGCAGTCGACAAAGCGCGCTGTGGGGCTGTCACGGGGGCGTCGACTAGGGCCCCATGCCTGACAGGCTTTCCAGTGGGTGCCCACTCCTTGGCGCCCGCCGCTGCGGTACGTCGGTCCACCCACTGTCACGCCTGTTCGTGAAGTGGGCGGGCTGTCCTGCAGGCGGGCGCAGCTGTGGATCTGCGGGAGCAGTGTTGGATCGACCGTTCGCCTCTCCAGGTGCACTCCGTGCAGGTGGAACCATCCGAGCAGAACTCGAAGGGTCCGTGCAGTGGTGGAGACACCTCCGCATCTGTTTTCTTGGTAGGTCCTGCGTTGCAAGTGCGTGGAGGTCACCTTGGGCAATACCCGCAGACCCCGACCCGCCACCCGTAAGTCCACGCTCCACCGGTTGAAGACCGAAGGCCATGCCGTGGAGCTGAGCGAGTTCGTGCGCGACAGATATCTTGACGGCGCCGACTTTCAGGTCAGGCACTTCGCCCGTCAAGGCATCGAAGGGCTGCTGATGGCGGGAGGAGTCCCACGCGAGCGCGCTGACTGGTGCGACACCGTCGAGTCCATCACCGGCCTGGAAGTCAACGAAAGGAATCGTGCCGCAGCCGGCCTCGTCCTCATGCGCACTGCCCGCGGCGTCTACGCTCTGAGTTACGGAGTGGGGCACCACATGCTGGACCCCTACTTCCGCGACGACGAGTTCGGGCTGGAATTCGCGACCCGCTGCCTCGACGACGCCGGAGTCATCAAGGTCCGCAACCAGATCATGGACGGCCGGGGCAGGGTCGACGAGTACTCGGTCTCGCGCGGTGAACGCATCGACGATTTCGGCTTGGACCGATTCGGTGCCGTCGTCCGCCGTATATGCGGCACCGTGAGCGGGCTGGCGCTGACCTCATTGGAATCGGGCCGGACACGTCGAGTACGCGTCGAATGCTCCCAGGCCGCCATCAAACTCCCCCTGGCCACCAGCCTGGAAGAGTTCCTCAGCGACCTGCAGACGATCGAGGACGTTTGCGCAAGACCTGATCCACTACCCCAGCTCCGATTCGTCAGCAGGGTCCACACCCTCAACAACGGCAGCCGCAAAGCTGTCGAAGCCCAGAAGATCCTCGAGGGCCTGCTCGCCGACCCGGACAGTCCCCGCCTGACCACCGGCGTTCCCGACGCCTGTCAGGAAAACCACAGCTCGGCCCAGGCGTTCCGCATCCGACGCGGAGCCCGAGTGATCGAAACCAACGAGCTCGAACTGAGGCACTTGCTGGCCTTCGTGAAGGACAAACCGCAAGGCGAGCGGCTCAAGGCGCTCGCCGACGTCCGCGTGACCATGTTCAGCGATGATGACTGCCAAACCCCTGCAGGTGTCGCCACCAACGGGAAGGAGTGGCTGATCGCTGACATACAGGCCAACCCCGACCGGCTGTTCTACGGCAACGGCAAATGGTTCGAGGTAGGGGCTGGCTTCATCGAAACCCTGGAAGAGGAGCTCACCAGCCTCTTCGAGGCTCCGCGGACCGTCACGCTGCCCTGCTGGACGAGGGGACCGCTCAACTCAGACGGCCAAGATTCCCACGACGAGGACTGGTTCAACCATCGGGCAGCAGCAAGACGGATACCTTCTCTTCGACAAGAAGAATGTCCACACCAGCAAATTCAAGGGTGGGGGGCTGGAGATCTGCGACGTCTTGGGCCCTGACAGTCAGCTGATCTGCGTCAAGAAGGCCACCTCCAGTACCGCCCCCCTCAACCACCTCTTCGCCCAAGGCGTGGTCGCCGTGGAGACCTTGCGGAGCGATCTGGAGGTGCGAGCCAAGTTCCTCAAGCAGGTGGCCGCCCAAAGTCCAGACCACCGCCTCATCAAAGACTTCGGCACGCTCCGCGTAGTCTCCGGCATCCTGCTGAAGGACGGCGAGGACATCGCCGTTGACTCGCTCTTCGCCTTCGCCCAAGTCTCACTGCTGCAAGCGGTCCGGAGGCTGCGCGCGATGAACGCGGACGTCGAGGTCATCGCCATCCGGCGCTGACCTGGGCGTCCCGGCCCAGGACCACGATCATTACGTGCACCGTGCGAACCTCCCTTGCCTGTACCGGTGGGTCGGGTCCTTCAACGTTCTCGGCGTTGCGGTCAGTGGCTGGTCAGTTCACCGGTGAGCCTGCCGTGGAGGTCGGCGCTGGGGTCGTTCAGGCCGATGATCTCCACGGTCTTGCCGCGCTGGGCGTACTTGGTCTCGATGGCGTCCAGGGCGGCGACCGAGGAGGCGTCCCAGATGTGGGCGGCGGACAGGTCGATGACGACCTTGTCTGGGTCGGTGGCGTAGTTGAATTGGCCGACGAGGTCGTTGGAGGAGGCGAAGAACAGTTCGCCGGTCACGGAGTAGACGACGCTGCTGCCGTCGGGGGTGGTGACCGGAGTGACTTCTGCGAGGTGAGCGACACGCTTGGCAAAGATGACCATCGCGGTGACGGAGCCGACGACGACGCCGATGGCGAGGTTGTCGGTAGCGACCACGCAGACCACCGTTATGACCATGACCGTGATCTCGCCGGCGGGCATCCGCTTCAGGGTCTCCGGCGCGATGGAGTGCCAGTCGAACGTCGCGAAGGACACCATCACCATCACGGCGACCAAGGCCGCCATGGGGATGTCGGAGACGACCGGGCCGAAGACGATGCACAGCACCATCAAGAACGCGCCGGCCAGGAACGTGGACAGGCGGGTGCGGGCGCCGGAGACCTTCACGTTGATCATGGTCTGGCCGATCATGGCGCAGCCGCCCATGCCGCCGAAGAAGCCAGTGACGATGTTGGCGATGCCCTGGCCGACCGATTCGCGGGTCTTGGAGGAGTGGGTGTCGGTGATCTCGTCGACGAGCTTGGCCGTCATCAGGGATTCCATCAGGCCGACCAGCGCCATCGCGAAGGCGTAGGGGGCGATGGTGGTCAGGGTGTCCATCGTGAACGGCACGTCGGGCAGGCCCGGGACGGGTAGCGAGGACGGCAGGGCGCCCTTGTCTCCGACGGTAGGCACGGCGATCGCTGCCGCGACCGTGATGACGGTCAGGATGACGATGGAGACCAGCGGCGCCGGGATCACGGTGGTGACCTTCGGGAAGAACACCATCAGCGCCAGCCCCGCCGCGATCAGCGGATACACCGCCCACGGGACGTCGTGCATCTCGGGGACCTGAGCCATGAAGATCAGGATGGCGAGGGCGTTGACGAAGCCGACCATCACCGATCGCGGCACGAACCGCATCAGCTTCGCCACACCCAGCGCGCCGAGCGCGACCTGGATGACACCGGCGAGGATCACGGCGGCGACGAGGTAGCCGAAGCCGTGCTCACGGTTCAGCGGGGCGATCACCAACGCGACGGCGCCGGTGGCAGCGGAGATCATCGCCCGGCGGCCGCCGACGATCGAGATGACCACGGCCATGGTGAACGAGGCGAACAGGCCGACCGCCGGATCGACCCCGGCGATGATCGAGAACGAGATCGCCTCCGGGATCAGCGCGAGCGCGACGACCAGGCCGGCCAGCACCTCGGTGCGCCAGACCTTCGGGTCGTTCAGCCAGTCCGGACGCAGGCCGCGCAGCCGCACCGCGGGAGTCACAACGGAAGAAGACAAGAGAAGGGGAACCTGTCGTACTCGGGCACACCCCGCTGGCAGGCCGAAGGTGTGCGGGAGAACGCGGCGGAGCCGGGCCGGCGCCCCGCGGACGACCCGAAGATCAGACGGGCCGGAAGATCGGAAAGGTGGATGCGGCAGGCCTGCGCAGTACGCGGCCGGGCAGCTCGCATCCGAGAGGCATCACGGCGGGCAGGCGGCGGCGCTGGGCGTCATGAGCTCGCGCACGCTCTCTCTCCTGCAACAGTCGGATCTTCACCGGGAGCACCATCGGCCCCGAACGGCAGTCGTGGGGCAGACGAGCCACCTCGACGACAATGACTCTACCCTAACGTTAGAGTAGAGATCGGCGGGGTCGCGCGGGACGCGGCCCACCACGACGATAAGGGCCAGGAGCGCGGGCGACAGGCACATGCAGATCGGCGAGGTCGCCGCGCGGACGGAGCTGTCCCTGCGCACCATCCGCCACTACGAAGAGACCGGCCTGGTCGCCCCCTCGGCCCGCTCCCAGGGCGGCTTCCGCCTCTACACTGAGACCGACGTCGCCCGGCTCATGGTCATTCGCCGCATGAAGCCGCTCGGCTTCACCCTCGACCAGATGCGCGACCTCCTCGACGCCACAGACCGCCTCGACAACGAGCCCCGTCTCGATCCCGGCGAGTACGAGATCTTGCTGGACCGTGTGCGCGGGTACGAGCAGGCCGCAACCGAGCAGGTCGACAAACTCCGCGTACAGCTGGCCCGCGCTGAGGACTTCGCCGAAACGCTCCGTACGCGCCTGCACCAGGCCGCATCGGCCGGGTCCTGACCGCGGTGACCCGCCGCCCAGCTCGCTGTCCGGCCTCGCCCCTGCTCGTGATGGGCGCGATCCTCACGATCGCAGGCGCCGCCCTCTACACCATGCCGGCTGAGCGGCCAGAGCTGATCGCCGCCGCAGCCCTGATCCTGGCGGCCGTCGCCGCCTGGTGGTGCGCCTCTCGTCAAGAATGATCACGACCTGACACCGATGTGATCACGCGCAGCGGCGGGGGCAGACAGCGGCCCACCTGGTGGATACGGTGTAAAGAACGCGTCAAGAACTGGCGCGCGGTGTGCCGGGAAGTCTGGTCGGCGTCCTGGGGGCGGTGTGCCCTCTTGCCGCTGACACACTTCGGAGGCCCACTGCCATGGCCCGCACCCGCTTGCGTGCCCCCTTCCTCGGTCTGCTGCCGCTGCCCGAGCGGCAGGCGATCACCCGGGTCCTGCGCACCGAGACCGTCGGCGGCCTGGTCCTCCTCGGTGCGGCTGTCCTCGACTCAGCGCCGGACAACGAGAGCGGCGTAGCCCGTGCGGACGGGAAGCGCATCTGATGACCGGCGGCGATACCTCCCTGCTGGCCCCCGTGATCATCATCGCGGCCCTGGTCGTCCGGACCGCGCTCACGGAGCTGAAGCACCCGGGCAGCGCCCGGCGCCAGTGGGCGTTCGCCACGAACCCCAAGGCCATGGCGGCCGGTGCGACGGTCGCCGCCGCCACGGTCCTGATCGGCGGTGCGAGCTTCGGCTGGGCTGCGGCGGCCTGGGCGCTGCTCATCGGGGCGCTCACCGCATTCCTCACTGGCCGCGATACCCCCGCCGCCGCATCCCCCGTAGTGCCGAACAAGGAGCAGCCTGTATCTGAGCGACAGGTCGCCTGGGTGATGGTCGCCATCGGTGCGCCTGTGACCTTGGCCGGGGTGGCGATGTACTTCCTGCCGGGCCCCGGATCCCCCGTGCTCGTCATCGGTCTGGCCCTGCTCGTCACCGGCCTCGTCATGGCCGCATCTGCCCGCCGCTAGGGCCTGTCGTCAAAGTGATCTTGGGTTGTGGATCACGGTGTCGTGATACGTCGCCATGAACTGTCCGATGCCGAGTGGGAACTCGTGCAACCACTGCTGCCCCGGCCTGATTTCGGGTGGCCGCGGCTGGACGACCGGACGGTTCTCAACGGGATCGTGTGGAAGTTCCGGACCGGGGTCGCATGGCGGGACGTGCCTGAGAGGTACGGGTCG
>NZ_JBVJWO010000035.1:80130-82624 GCF_055602345.1 Streptomyces sp. NPDC037401 | reverse complement strand
ACTATGTTGTGCCCCCCCCCCCCCCCCTCCCCTCCCCCTCCCCCCCCCCCCCCCCCCCCCCCCCCCCCCCCCCCCCCCCCCCCCCCCCCCCCCCCCCCCCCCCCCCCCACAGCCGTTCCACGGGCGTTCGCACAACCGTCGCGACCACCATGTGGAGGATGGTTCAGTCCACCCCCCGGTCGCTTGTAGGGTGACGGTTAGTTCCAACCGGACGACGTGGTCCGGTCGTCGGCCCACGTTGCAAAGGTCTTCCTGCCATGCGCATTGGTGTGCTCACTTCCGGTGGCGACTGCCCCGGCCTCAATGCCGTCATCCGCTCCGTCGTGCACCGCGCCGTCGTCGACCACGGCGACGAGGTCATCGGCTTCCACGACGGGTGGAAGGGTCTCCTGGAGTGTGACTACCGCAAGCTCGACCTCGACGCCGTCAGCGGCATCCTGGCGCGCGGCGGGACGATCCTCGGCTCTTCCCGCGTCCAGCCCGCGCACCTGCGCGACGGCGTGGAGCGCGCCCGCGGCCACGTCGCGGACCTCGGCCTGGACGCCATCATCCCGATCGGCGGCGAGGGCACCCTCAAGGCCGCGAACCTGCTGTCGCAGGGCGGGCTGCCGATCGTCGGCGTGCCCAAGACCATCGACAACGACATCGCCTCGACCGATGTCACCTTCGGCTTCGACACCGCCGTGGGCGTGGCCACCGAGGCCCTCGACCGGCTGAAGACCACCGCCGAGTCGCACCAGCGCGTGATGGTCGTCGAGGTGATGGGCCGCCACACCGGCTGGATCGCGCTGCACTCGGGCATGGCCGCCGGTGCGCACGCGATCGTCGTCCCCGAGCGCCCCTTCGACATCGACGAGCTGACCGCGATCGTCGGCGAGCGCTTCTCCGCGGGCAAGCGCTTCGCGATCGTCGTGGTCGCCGAGGGCGCGAAGCCGCGCGCGGGCTCCATGGAGTTCCAGGAGGGCGGCAAGGACATCTACGGCCACGAGCGGTTCGCCGGCATCGGCAACATCCTGGCCGTGGAGCTGGAGCGGCGCCTGGGCAAGGAGGCCCGGCCGGTGATCCTGGGCCACGTGCAGCGCGGCGGCACCCCGACGGCGTACGACCGGGTGCTCGCGACCCGGTTCGGCTGGCACGCGGTCGAGGCCGCGCACCGCGGAGAGTTCGGCATGATGACGGCCCTGCGCGGCACGGACATCACGATGGTGCCGCTGTCGGGTGCCGTGGAGACGCTCAAGACCGTCCCGGACGACCGCTACGCGGAGGCGCAGAACGTCCTCTGATCCCGGGCCCGGCGCCGGACGCATCCGGCGCGGACGCCCGGAGCGGGTGTGATCTTTCCCCTCTCTTGTCCTCTTATGCCGCCCCGGCCGCAGTCGCGGTCCGGGGCGGCATTACTGTGATGGGGCACCACGGTCAAGGGAGTAGGCACATGGATCACAGCGGGCACGGCATGGACATGGACATGGACCTGCCGCCGTTCACGCTGGGGCGCGGTCTGGAGTTCTCCCCCGACTCGTTCTTCCTGATCGGCTGCCTGCTGGGGCTGGCCCTCTACGGCTGGGGCGTGGTGCGGCTGCGCCGCCGCGGCGACGCCTGGTCGTGGGGCCGTACGGTCGCGTGGACCGCCGGCGTGCTGAGCGTGGCGCTGGTGATGTGCACCAAGCTGAACGACTACGGCATGGTCATGTTCAGCGTGCACATGGTGCAGCACATGGTGATCAGCATGCTCTCCCCCATCCTGCTCCTGCTGGGCGCCCCGATGACGCTGGCGCTGCGGGCGCTGCCGCCCGCCGGGCGGGGCCGCAAGGGCCCCCGCGAGCTGCTGCTGAAGTTCCTGCACAGCCGGTACATGCGGGTGGTCACGCACCCGGCGTTCACGATCCCGATGTTCATCGCGAGCCTGTACGCGCTGTACTTCACGCCGCTCTTCGACACCCTGATGGGCAGCAAGCCCGGGCACATCGCGATGATGGTCCACTTCCTCGCGGTCGGCCTGATCTTCTTCTGGCCGATCATGGGCGTCGACCCGGGCCCGCACCGGCCCGGCTACGTGATGCGGATGCTGGAGCTGTTCGCCGGCATGCCCTTCCACGCCTTCTTCGGCATCGCGCTGATGATGGCCAGCGAGCCCATGATCGGTACGTACGCCGACCCGCCGGCCTCCCTCGGCATCGACGCGCTCGACGACCAGCAGTGGGCGGGCGGGATCGCGTGGGCGTTCAGCGAGATCCCCTCGGTGCTGGTGCTGATCGCCCTGATCTACCAGTGGTACCGCTCCGAGCAGCGGACGGCGAAGCGGTCCGACCGGGCCGCGGACCGGGACGGCGACAAGGAGCTCGAGGCGTACAACGCCTACCTGGCCTCGCTCCAGACCCGCAGCCGCTGAGGGACCCCGCGGGGTGGGGGGGGGGGGCCCAGGGGGGGGGGGGGGGGGGGGACGGAACCCCCCTGGCCGGACGACGGCCCCACGAGCCCCATCCCGGACCGAGCC
>NZ_JBVJWO010000035.1:0-80120 GCF_055602345.1 Streptomyces sp. NPDC037401 | reverse complement strand
CGAAGACACCCCCCACCCCACGCCCCCCCCCCCCCCCCCCTCCCCCCCCCCCCCCCCCCCCCCCCCCCCCCCCCCCCCCCCCCCCCCCCCCCCCCCCGCTGCGGCGCGGAGAGTAGCGCCGCAGCCCCCTTGGCGGGACGATGGCCCCCTGATCGCCGTCCGGGCCGGAGCTGATCCGTCCGGACTGCCGGGAGAAGGGGATGCTCATGCCCGGATCTGTGAAGGCGATGGCCGGCCTGACCATCGGCGGCCTGGTGGTGGTCTCGGCCTACTCGGTGGTGCTCGGCTCGAACGGCTGGCTGTGGTTCGGCTGGGTGGTGCTGGGCCTCCTGACCGTCGGCATGGCGGCCTCGCGCAACACCTGACCGACGCGTACCCCTGCCCTTGCACGGACTGGCAAAATGTCCACGCCGGGCGTTCGGCACCGAGGGGGTCAGCCGTGTTCTACCACCTGCTCAAGCACGTGCTCCTGGGACCGCTGCTGCGGCTCCTGTTCCGGCCTCGGATCGAGGGGCTCGAGCACATCCCGGCAGAGGGGGCCGCGATCGTCGCGGGCAACCACCTGTCGTTCTCCGACCACTTCCTGATGCCCGCGATCCTCAAGCGCCGGATCACCTTCCTGGCGAAGGCCGAGTACTTCACCGGCCCGGGGGTCAAGGGCCGCCTCACCGCCGCCTTCTTCCGCAGCGCGGGCCAGATCCCGGTGGACCGCAGCGGCAAGAACGCCGGCCGGGCGGCGATCCGGGAAGGGCTCGGGGTGCTCGCCAAGGGCGAGCTGCTCGGCATCTACCCGGAAGGCACCCGCTCCCACGACGGCCGCCTGTACAAGGGGAAGGTCGGCGTCGCCGCGATGGCGCTCCAGGCCGGGGTGCCGGTGATCCCGTGCGCGATGGTCGGCACGTTCGAGATCCAGCCGCCGGGAAAGGTCATCCCCAAGCTCAAGCGGGTCACCATCCGCTTCGGGGAGCCGCTGGACTTCTCCCGCTACGCCGGCATGGAGGGCCAGAAGGCCGTGCTGCGCGCGGTCACGGACGAGATCGTCTACGCCATCCTCGGCCTGTCCGGGCAGGAGTACGTCGACCGGTACGCCGCCGACGTGAAGGCGGAGGAGCAGGCCGCGGCCGCAGAAGCGAAGAAGGCCCAGCGCCGGTCGCGCTGAGCCTTCTCCGGTGGTGTGACCCTGCGGCGGCGTACGGTGCGTACGCCGCCGCAGTCGTGCTAGCGCTTCGGGAGCGCCGGCAGGTCCGAGCCGGCCAGGGCCGCGGCCTGCGCCGCCGCCTTCGCGGTGGTCGGGGCGACCGGGGCGGCGTGCGGGGCGCACACCACGTCACGGGCGTCGACCTTGCCGGTCAGCAGGTAGCCGTCGACGCGGGTGTTGATGCACGCGTTGAGCAGGCTGGTGACGCCGTGCGAGCCGGCGCCCTTCTCGGTGATCAGGCGCGAGCCCGCGAGGCGCTTGTGCAGCTCGACGGCACCCTCGTACGGCGTGGCCGCGTCACGGGTGGCCTGGACGATCAGAACCGGCGGCAGACCGCGCTTGGCACCGACCTCGATCGGGGTGTGCTGCGTGGACTTCCAGGTGGCACAGGGCAGGTTCATCCAGGCGTTGGCCCAGGTCATGAACGGGTAGTCCTTGTGCAGGCGGGTGTTGTCCCGGTCCCACTTCTTCCAGCTGGTGGGCCACTTGGCGTCCGCGCACTCGACGGCCGTGTAGACGGCGTTGCCGTTCTCGGAGGCGGCGTTGCCCGCGGTGTCCGACATGTCCGGAGAGGCCGCGTCGATCAGCGCCTGCTTGTTGCCGGCGAGGTACTCGCTCCAGACCTGGGCGGTGGGCACCCACGCGGAGTCGTAGTACGGCGCGCTCTGGAAGAAGCTGATGAGCTCGGCCGGGCCGACCTTGCCGCCGAGGGGGTTCTTCTTGGCGGTGGCGCGCAGCTTGAGCCACTGGCGCTCGACCTTGGCGGGGGTGTTGCCGATGTGGAAGACGGCGTCGTTCTTGGCGACCCACTTCTTCCAGTCGTTCCAGCGCATCTGGAAGGCGACGTCCTGGTCGAGGTTGGCCTCGTACCAGATCTTCTTCTTCGAGGGGTTGACCACGCTGTCGACGATCATGCGGCGCACGTGGGTCGGGAACAGCGTCGCGTAGACGCCGCCGATGTAGGTGCCGTAGGAGACGCCGAGGAAGTTCAGCTTCTTCTCGCCGAGGGCGGCGCGGATGACGTCGAGGTCGCGCGCGGTGTTCGGCGTGGTCATGTGCGGCAGCATCCAGCCGCTGCGCTCCTTGCAGCCGTCCGCGTACTCGGCGGCGAGCTTGCGCTGGGCGCGCTTCTCGGCCTCGCTGCCCGGAACCGGGTCGAGCTTCGGCGACTTGACGAACTCCTGCGGGTCGATGCAGGAGATCGGGGCCGAGTGGCCCACGCCGCGCGGGTCGAAGCCGACGAAGTCGTAGGCCTTGGAGACGTTGGCCCACAGCGGGTTCTTCGTGGTGACCCGGCGCGGGAAGCGCATGCCGGAGCCGCCGGGGCCGCCCGGGTTGTAGACGAGGGCGCCCTGGCGCTCCCGCTTGGTGCCGGTGTTGCCGATCCGGTCGACGGCCAGCTTGATCTGCTTGCCGTTCGGCTTCGCGTAGTCGAGCGGCACCTTGACCCAGCCGCACTGGATGGGGGCCTCGAGGCCCCAGTCGGCCGGACACGCCTTCCAGGCGATGCCCGCGCGGGCGGCGCGGGCCGCGGCGATGGCCACGCCGCGCGCCTCGGAGGTGGTCTGGCTCCGGGTGTCGGCGGCCGCGGTCGGGGCGACGACGGCCCCCGCGATGAGCGTGCCCGCTATCAGAGTGCCGGCTCCGCCGAGCACCGCTGTGCGTATCACGTGGTAATCCCCCTGCGTCATGTACGGCCGGTTTCGGCCTCGTTCGGTCTGACTGCAGATGGATCATTTCGTCTGAGTGGTCCCTGACAACAGGGCGGGGGCGGGTTCTTTACCAACCCGATAACCGGATGATCGGGTACCGCTGAGCGGTACCCGGTCAGCGGGCGTCTGCCGCCGGGGCGTACGTGCGTACGGCCTGGTCGAGCAGTTCGCGCAGCCGCAGGGCGTCCGGGGCCACCGCGGTGACCAGGACCGCGGGCCCGGCCAGCGGGGCGGCGACGGCGTGCTCCCCCAGCAGCCGGGCGGGCGGCGGGTCCTGGGCGAACGCCGGGTCGACGACGAGCAGCTGGCCGAGCGCCCGGTGTCCGGCGAGGCCGGCCGGGCCGTCCCAGCCGGCGGGGGCGCCCGGCCCGCAGGCCAGTTCCTGGTCGAGCAGCGGGCGTCCGTTCCGGCGGACCGTCAGGCGGCTGCGCAGCAGCCCCGGTTCCTCTCCGTGGCGGCCGAGCACCTGCTCCTCGCGCAGCACCAGCGTGGCGGTCGGCGCCAGGTCGGCCCGCGTGTGCGCGTACAGGTCGCTGCCGCGTACGGACACGAGGGGCTCGGGGAGCCAGTGCAGGGAGGCGTCTTCGGCCGCGGTGAGGCGGATCTCGTAGCGGGCGGGCGCGCCGCTGCGGCCCGGCAGGACGAGCGTGGCGGCGGCGGAGGTCACCCGCAAACGCGCACCGGGGCCGGCATCGGCGTGGACGGCGAGCCGGTCCCCGCCGAGCGGGGCGCTCATCGCACCCACCAGCGTCACCTGGACCCCGGGGCCGGGCGAGCGCGTGCGGCGCAGCGCGAGCGGTCCCGCGCCCTCGAGTTCGGGCAGGGCCGTGCCGCCGCGCCCGTCGGCCACCGCCCGGATCCGGGCGGTGGCGCGCACGCCGGAGGGCGGGGCGCCGGGACCGGGCGCGGCGGGTGCGGGTACGGGTACGGGTACGGCGGGAGGAGCCGCGGCGGGAGGAGCCGCGGCGGGAGGGGGCGCCGCGGGTAGGGGCACGGCGGGTGGCGGCACGGCGGGTGGTGCGGGCGGGGGCGCCGCGTCCGGTCCGGCGGACGTCACGGGGCTCACGGCCGGGCCGCGGTCCACGCGGCGACGCGCTCGCGGATCCAGGCGGCGACCGGCGCCACCCCCTCCTCGCCGCGCAGGGACTGGAAGACGACGGGGAGTTCGCCCCGCTGCTCGCGCGCGTCGCGGGCCATCCGGCCGAGGTCGGAGCCGACGTACGGCGCGAGGTCGGTCTTGTTCACCACCAGCAGGTCGGCGGTGGTGACCCCCGGGCCGCCCTTGCGCGGGATGTCGTCGCCGCCCGCCACGTCGATCACGAAGATCTGGGCGTCGACCAGGCCGCGGGAGAACGTCGCGGTGAGGTTGTCGCCGCCCGACTCCACCAGGACCAGGTCGAGCCGGCCGCTCTCGCGGAAGGTCTCCTCCAGGTCCTCGACGGCTTCCAGGTTGGCCGAGATGTCGTCGCGGATCGCCGTGTGCGGGCACGCCCCCGTCTCCACGGCCGTGATCCGCTCCGGCGGCAGCACCGCCTCGCGCAGCAGGAACTCCGCGTCCTCCCGCGTGTAGATGTCGTTCGTGACCACGGCGAGCGAGAGTTCCGCGCGCAGCTCCCGGCACAGGGCGGCGACGGTGGCGGTCTTGCCCGAGCCGACGGGACCGCCCAGTCCGACGCGCAGGGCGCGCCGCGAGCCGTCCTCCCGTACCGGGGGTGCGCCGTGGGTGTGGCGCGGGGGGTAGGTGACGGCGTGGTCGAGGTGCATGGGCTGTCCTTCGGGTCAGGAGGCGAAGAGGCGTACCGGCCACTGCGCGTGCTGTTCGGCGGCGATGTCGAGCAGCGGGGCGGAGGCCGCGGGGAGCGTGCCGGTGCCCTCGTGCCGGGCCCGGTGGGCGGCGAGGGCGGCGCGTTCGGCGGTGTCGTCGAGGGAGGGGGCGAGGCGGGCGAGCACGGCGGCGGACTCGAAGGGGTCGAGGCCGAGCAGCCGTACGGTCGCTGTGGCCGGACCGCTGACGCTCTCGTACGCCGCCACGTGCGCGGCGTCCGCGGGCCCGAGCCCGGCGACCCGGGCGGTGACGCCGAGGACGACGGGCTGGTGGGTGCCGCGCGGGAAGTCCGCGGCGAGGGCGTCGAGTTCCGGCGCCGGCCACGCGGACCGGGCGGCCCGCATGAACTGCCGGCCGAGCCGCCGCGAGGCCGTGCGCAGGGCGGGTACGGGCGTACGGGCGTCGGCGGCGTCGTCGAGCTCCGCCGGGTCGAGGCCGGCGGCGGCGGCCGCGGCGAGTGCGGCCGCCACGAGGCCGGCGGTGTGCAGCCGACCCCGGCAGAACTCCTCCAGGGAGACGGCGTCCCGGATCCGGCCGGCCCGTACGGCGGCCTCGGCGCCCCCGGAGTGGGCGTGGCCGCCGGCGGGGAACCGGCCGTCGGCGAGCAGGAGCAGGGCCGCGCGGCTCATCGGCGGCCCATCAGAAGAGGAAGTAACGCTGGGCCATGGGGAGTTCGGCGGCGGGAGCGGGCTCCACCGCCTCCCCGTCGATGGTCACCGTGAAGGTGTCCGCGTCCACCTCGACGCGGGGGCGGGCGTCGTTCTCCCGCATGTCCGCCTTGGTGACCGCGCGCGTGCTCTCGATCGCGGTGAACCGCTTGCCGAGGCCGAGGCGTTCGGGCAGGCCGTCGTCGAGGGCGGCCTGGGCGGTGAAGTTGACGGAGTTCCACGCCGGGGCCCGGCCGTGGCCGCCGAACATCGGGCGCGGCAGCACCGGTTGAGGGGTGGGGATCGAGGCGTTGGCGTCACCCATCTGTGCGTACGCGATCTGTCCGCCCTTGATCACCATCAGGGGCTTGACGCCGAAGAAGGCGGGCTCCCACAGGACCAGGTCGGCGAGCTTGCCCGTCTCGACCGAGCCGATCTCGCGGGCGAGGCCCTGGGCCACTGCGGGGTTGATCGTGTATTTGGCGACGTAGCGGCGGGCGCGGTGGTTGTCCGCGCGGCCGTCGCCGGGGAGGGCGCCGCGGCGCTTCTTCATCACGTGGGCGGTCTGCCAGGTGCGCAGGACCACCTCGCCGATCCGGCCCATGGCCTGGGAGTCCGAGGAGATGATCGAGATGGCTCCGAGGTCGTGCAGGACGTCCTCGGCGGCGATGGTGGAGGGCCGGATCCGGGACTCGGCGAAGGCGAGGTCCTCGGGAACGGCCGGGTTGAGGTGGTGGCAGACCATCAGCATGTCGAGGTGTTCCTCGACGGTGTTGAGGGTGTGCGGGCGGGTCGGATTGGTCGAGCTGGGCAGGACGTTGGCCTCGGAGACCACCGTGATGATGTCGGGCGCGTGCCCGCCCCCGGCTCCTTCGGTGTGGTACGCGTGGATGGTCCGCCCGGCGATGGCGGCGAGGGTGTCGTCGACGAACCCGGCCTCGTTGAGGGTGTCGGTGTGGACGGCGAGCTGGGCGCCGGTCTCCTCGCAGACGCCCAGGCAGGCGTCGATGACGGCGGGGGTCGCCCCCCAGTCCTCGTGGATCTTGAAACCGAGCGCCCCGCCGCGCAACTGGGAGTGCATCGCCTCGCGGGAGGTGGTGTTGCCCTTGCCCAGCAGGCCGATGTTGACCGGGTGCGCGTCCAGTGCGGCGAACATCCGCGCCAGGTGCCACGGCCCCGGGGTGATGGTGGTGGCCTTGGTGCCCTCGGCGGGGCCCGTGCCGCCGCCGACGAGGGTGGTGACCCCGGAGGCGAGGGCCTCGTCGAGGATGGTGGGCGCGATGAAGTGGACGTGGGCGTCGATGGCGCCCGCGGTCACGATGCGGCCGTTGCCCGCGATGATCTCGGTCTCGGGTCCGATCACGAGCTCCGGGGCCACGCCGTCCATGGTGTCCGGGTTGCCGGCCTTGCCGATGCCCGCGATCCGCCCGTCGCGCAGGGCGATGTCGGCCTTGACGATCCCCCAGTGGTCGAGGATCACCACGCCGGTGATCACGGTGTCGGCGGCGCCTTCGGCCCGGGTGGTGCGGGCCTGGCCCATGGATTCGCGGATCACCTTGCCGCCGCCGAAGACCGCCTCGTCCCCGGCCCGGCCCGGTCCGCCGCTGAGGTCGTCCTCGATCTCGATCAGCAGGTCGGTGTCGGCCAGCCGGATCCGGTCGCCCGTGGTGGGCCCGAAGAGGTCGGCGTAGACGGCGCGGGCGAGTTCAGCCATCGAGGGGTCCTCCGGTCTCGCCGCGCAGTCCGGGCACGATCCGGGCTCCGGCGAGCGGTACGAGCTCCACCGGCACCGGGATGCCGGGCTCGAACCGCACGGCGGTGCCGGCGGCCACGGCCAGGCGCAGCCCGTGCGCGGCCGCGCGGTCGAACGCGAGGCCCGGGTTGGCCTCCGCGAAGTGGTAGTGGGAGCCCACCTGGACGGGCCGGTCCGCGGTGTTGAGGACGGTGAGGCGGGTGACGGGCCGTCCCTCGTTGAGGACCACGGGGCCTTCGCCGTACAGGATTTCGCCGGGGATCATCGGTGCGCCGCCCCTCAGAGGATCGGGTCGTGGACGGTGACGAGTTTGGTTCCGTCCGGGAAGGTGGCCTCGACCTGGACGTCGTGGATCATCTCGGGAATGCCCGTCATGACCTCGTCGCGGGTGAGGACCTTGCGTCCGGAGGCCATCAGCTCGGCCACGGTGCGCCCGTCGCGGGCGCCTTCGAGGATGTGCGCGGTGATGAGCGCGATGGCTTCCGGGTGGTTGAGGCGCAGGCCTCGGGCCTTGCGCCGCTCGGCCACGTCGGCGGCGACATGGATGAGCAGGCGCTCTTGTTCGTGCGGAGTGAGCTGCACGGATCCCACCTCACTGTCGGCTGGGCGAAGGCAACGGGCCTTGCACGCTAGGGCGCCCGCTTTTCCGTCGCGTTAATTCACGTTTCGGGCAGAGAACGGCTTTGCGGGGGTACGCCGCCGGATCCGTCGTCCGTATACGGACGGGCGGGGAACGCGCGCGAGCACGGAGAGTACACAGTCGGACGTATTGCGTCACATTGCACGGAGTCGTGGCGGTGCGCGGCGGCGGGGCCGGCGAGGGGGGGGCGCACTCCGGACGTCGACACGAGGCCGAGAATGCATCCCCCATTCGGAGTAGCGCAATCAACCCCCCGCCCGTGCCCCGAGTTGCGCACCGGAGAGGTTGATCCGCGTCCGCCCGAACGGCTTCACTGCAGGTCGGGCGATTTTCAACCTTCCTGAAACGTGGCGCAAATCACCCCTGAACCGCCAAACGGGTCAAGGGTGATGAGACTCACAAAGCATTGAATGAGCTTAGTTTTCCGGCAATTCGTGGGTCAGGATCCCTGGGACGACAAGCCCCCGCCACCGCGGCGGGGCGGTCCGGGCGGACGCCGAGTCCTGCCGCCTCACCCGGACGACTGGTCGACAGGAGTGCACCGGCAGGAGTGGAGGACCCAGGCAGTACGGGGTGGCGGGCGCTGACGCCCGCCCGCCCCTTGGGGTGAAGCCGCTGCGGCGGCCGGGCGAACTTCGCAGGCCCGAACCCGACAGGTCATCCTTCACAGGCGGCTGACGAAGGGTTGCGCATGTCCGCGCTCAAGAATGTCCCGTCTGCCGTGTCCCGGGCGGCCGCCACATCGGTGCTCACGTTCGCCGTGGTCGGGGGCACGCTGCTCGCCCCGGGCGGCACCCCGGAGGCCCAGGCGGCGACGTCCCACGCCGTCAGGGCGCTGCAGACGGCAGCTTCCAAGAAGGGCTCGCCCTACCAGTGGGGGGCGACCGGCCCGAGGCGGTTCGACTGCTCCGGGCTGACGCTCTACTCGTACAAGCGCGCAGGCAAGACGCTGCCCCGCACGGCGGCACAGCAGTACAACAAGACCGTCCACATCCCGGCCGGTTCACGGCGCCAGGGCGACCTGGTCTTCTTCCATTCGAGGGGGCGCATCTACCACGTGGGCATCTACGCGGGATCCGGCAGGATCTGGCACTCCCCCAAGGCCGGTTCCACCGTCCGGCTGGAGAAGATCTGGAGCAGCAGCGTGAAGTACGGACGCGTGCGTTAATCCCCGGGTACTCCCGTGGACCGCAGGTAGGTTGAGGCTGCGGCGGGCACCCGCGCCGCAGCCGACGCCCAGGAGTACAGGTGACCTTTCTCAACCCCGTCCGGAACATCACCTTCGACGCCCACGACCCGTACGCCGCGGCCTCGTTCTGGGCGCGGCTCACCGGCTGGCCGGTGCACGCGGACGACAAGCCGGGCGACGAGGCCGTGCTCGTGGACTCGGAGCAGCCCGGGGTGCCGGGCCTGCTCTTCGTCGGCGTACCGGAGGGCAAGACCGTCAAGAACCGCGTCCACCTCGACATCCAGCCGCCGACGGGCACGCGGGACGAGGCCGTGGAGCGGCTGACCGGCCTCGGCGCCCGGATCGTCGACGACCGGCGCACCGCGGACGGCATGGGCTGGGTCGTGATGGCGGACCCGGAGGGCAACGAGTTCTGCGTGGAGCGCAGCGCGTCCGAGCGCGGGCTGGTCTGACGGCCGGCCGGCGTCAGTGCCGGTGCTCGGCGGCGGCCGCGGGGGCGGCTGCCGTCCATGGCAGCGCGATCCACACCGTCTTGCCACCGTCCGCCGTGGGGCTCACCGACAGGCGGCCGCCGCATTCGGCGGCGAGCCAGCGGATGATCACCATGCCCCGGCCGTTGTCCTGCTGGACGGCGGCCGGCAGCCGTTTGGGCCACCGCGGATGGCTGTCGGTCACGCCGATCCGCAGCTGCTCCTCGCACTCCAGCCGTACGTCCACGGTGAAGGTGGGCGACTGGCCGAACGTGTGCTGGACGGCGTTGGTGGCGAGTTCGGAGACGATCAGCCGGACGGTGTCGGCGGTGTCGTGCTCCTCGGGCAGGCCCCATTCGACGAGCACGTCGGCGACGTATCTCCGGGCGACGGAGACCGAGGCGGGATCGCTCGGCAGAGTGACGGATGCTTCCTGGTGGTCTGCCATGGCGACGCTGTCCCTTTCCCACCGGGGTCGGACTCCGACTCGTAGCGGATGAACTCGAGGACGGCCCCGGATCTGTGCTTCGCGCCAGAGTGCCACTCCGCACGGTGCAGGTGCGGGCGTTACCCCAAGATATGCATATATCTGTCGCTCAATGCGGTGAACTCTGCTACGGAAGAGCGTATTTGGACGCGATGACGGCAAACTGGCGCAGCGAGTGCCGGTGGAAGGAGGCGGGCATGCAGCACGGCCCCGCGGTTCGCCGGCGGCAGCTCGGCGAGGAGTTGCGGGCGCTCCGCGACCGGTCCGGTCTCACCAGCGGGGAGACGGCCCGGCTGCTCGGCTGGCACCAGTCGAAAATCAGCCGCATCGAGACCGGGCGCAGTGGCGTGAAACCTGAGGACGTACGGCTCCTCCTGGACACGTACGGCGTGGATGCGGACCGGGAACGGGCACTGCTGGAGGCCCTCGCCGCCTCGGCCGCCAGCGGGGGCACGAGCACGGGCCGGGACCGGCAGTGGTGGCACGAGTACCGCGGCCTGCTGCCCCAGGAGTACCGCGACTTCATCAGCCTGGAGGCCGGAGCGCGCGCCGCCCGTACGGTCGAGCTCTCGGTGGTGCCCGGCCTGCTCCAGACGCCCGCCTACGCCCGGGCGGTGACCCGGGCGGCGCTGGGCGGGCTGCCGGAGCCCAAGGTGGACGCGCTGGTGGACGTACGGCTGGCCCGGCAGGCGGTGCTGCGGGCGGATCCGCCGCTGGAACTGAGCGCGGTGCTCGACGAGGCGGTGCTCCGGCGGCAGATCGGCGGTCCCGGGGTGATGACCGAGCAGCTCCGGCACCTGGTGGAGGTGGCACGGCTGCCCCAAGTGACGCTCCAGGTGCTGCCGTTCAGCGTGGGGGGGCATCTCGGCCTCACGGGGCCTTTCGTCATCTTCTCATTTCCGAACATCGCCGATCTGGACGTGGTTGTTCTCGACCATTTGACGAGTAGCCTCTATCTGGAGCGGAAGGAAGACCTCGAGGCCTACAGCGCCGCGTTCCGTACGATCCAGGCGCACGCCCTCCCGCACCGAGACTCGTCGGACCTCATCAGCCGGATCGCTGACGGCGTGTAAGGAGGCATCATGTCCGCAACCCCCTTATCCAGCGGCGGACTTCCGAACAGCGCGAAACCGGACGGCGCCCTGCCCCAGGGCGCGGCGTGGCGGCGCAGCAGCCGCAGTACCGGAATGAACAACTGCGTCGAGGCGGCCGTCCTCGGCAGCGGCGGCGGCATGCTGGCCGTCCGCGACTCCAAGCGGACCGAGGGCCCGGCCCTGGTCTTCACGGGGACGGCCTGGGGCGGATTCCTCTCGTACGTACGGGCCTGCGTGCCCGGTGAGGGAGACCGTCCCTAGTCCGCGGAACCGGCGGCGGGAGCGGTCCGCAGGATCGTTTCGACCGCGCGGGTGATCTCGTCCCCCGTGAGATCGGCGCGTGCGGTCAGCCGCAGCCGGGAGATGCCGTCGGGTACGGACGGCGGCCGGAAGCACCCCACGGACAGACCTGCCTCGCGGCAGTCGGCGGCCCAGCGCAGTGCCGCCGACGGAGACGGGGCCCGAACCGACACGACCGCCGCGTCCGGCCTGGCAGCCGTCAGGCCGGACGCGGTGAGCTGCTCGTACAGCGTGGCGGCCACCTCGCGGGCGCGCGCGGCCCGTTCGGGTTCGCGCGCCAGCAGCCGCAGGCTGCCCAGCGCGGCGCCCGCGGCGGCGGGCGCGAGGCCGGTGTCGAAGATGAACGTCCGGGCCGTGTTCACCAGGTGCCGGATGACGCGGGCCGGGCCGAGCACCGCCCCGCCCTGACTGCCCAGGGACTTGGAGAGGGTCAGCGTGGCCACGACCCCGTCCGCGCTGGCGAGTCCGGCCGCGGCGAGGGCTCCCCGGCCGCCCTCGCCGAGCACGCCCAGACCGTGGGCGTCGTCGACGAGCAGGGCCGCACCGTGCTCCCGGCAGGCGGCCGCGTAGCCGGCGAGCGGCGCCGCGTCCCCGTCCACCGAGAACACCGAGTCGGTGACGACGAGGGCCCGCCCGTCGTGCGCGCCGAGCGTCTTGCGCACGGCCTCGGGGTCGGAGTGCGGGACGACGGCGGTCTCGGCGCGCGAGAGGCGGCAGCCGTCGACGATCGAGGCGTGGTTGGCGGCGTCGGAGACGACCAGGGAGCCGCGTCCGCTCAGGGCCGTGACGGCGGCGAGGTTGGCGGCGTACCCGGAGGACAGCACGAGGGCGGCCTCGAAACCGCAGAACGCGGCCAGTTCGCTCTCCAGCTCGGCGTGCAGTTCCGTGGTGCCGGTGACGAGCCGGGAGCCGGTGGCGCCGGCGCCCCAGCGGTGGGCCGCGCCGACTGCCGCGGCGACGGTCTCCGGGTGCCGGGACAGGCCCAGGTAGTCGTTGCTCGCGAGGTCCAGCAGGGGCGACTCGGCGGGCCGCGGGCGCAGGGTGCGGACCAGTCCGGCCCGCTCGCGCGCCCGCTCCTCCTCGTCGATCCAGGCGAACACGTCGTGCGTCCGGCCCGGCGTGGCGGGGGCGTGCGGGAGTGCGTCCTGCGGCATCGGATGGGTCCTCGCGTTTTGTCGGCTGTCCACAGACCCTAGCGGCCGTTGTTCCCCTGGGTGGTGTGGTGATGCACACACCGCGATCAGACGAACTTGTAGCTTCCCTCCTTGGCCGACGGCGCTCGGTAAGCCAGGATCAGGCCTATGGACCTGCTGAACACCCTGGTGGACAAGGGGCTGCGGCGAGAGCTGCCGACCCGCGAAGAGGCGCTGGCCGTGCTGGCGACCTCCGACGACGAACTGCTCGACGTGGTGGCCGCGGCCGGCAAGGTGCGCCGCCGCTGGTTCGGGCGCCGGGTCAAGCTGAACTACCTCGTCAACCTGAAGTCCGGGCTGTGTCCGGAGGACTGCTCGTACTGCTCCCAGCGACTGGGGTCGAAGGCCGAGATCCTCAAGTACACGTGGCTCAAGCCGGAGGAGGCCTCGCAGGCCGCCGCGGCGGGTGTCGCGGGCGGAGCGAAGCGCGTCTGCCTGGTGGCGAGCGGCCGCGGTCCCACGGACCGGGACGTGGACCGGGTCTCGAAGACCATCGAGGCGATCAAGGAGCAGAACGAGGGCGTCGAGGTCTGCGCCTGCCTGGGCCTGCTGTCGGACGGCCAGGCCGAGAAGCTGCGCGACGCCGGGGCCGACGCGTACAACCACAACCTGAACACGTCCGAGGGGACGTACGGGGAGATCACGACCACCCACACCTACCAGGACCGCGTGGACACCGTGCAGAAGGCGCACGCCGCCGGTCTGTCGGCGTGCTCCGGTCTGATCGCCGGCATGGGCGAGAGCGACGAGGACCTGGTCGACGTCGTCTACTCGCTGCGCGAGCTGGACCCCGACTCGGTGCCGGTGAACTTCCTGATCCCCTTCGAGGGCACGCCGCTGGCCAAGGAGTGGAACCTCACCCCGCAGCGCGCGCTGCGCATCCTCGCGATGGTGCGGTTCGTCTGCCCCGACGTGGAGGTCCGGCTCGCGGGCGGCCGCGAGGTGCACCTGCGCACGCTCCAGCCGCTGGCGCTGAACCTCGCCAACTCGATCTTCCTGGGCGACTACCTCACGAGCGAGGGCCAGGCCGGCCAGGCCGACCTGGACATGATCGCGGACGCCGGCTTCGAGGTGGAGGGCACGGACACCACGACGCTGCCCGTGCACCGCTCGGACGCGCGCACGGGCGGCGGCTGCGGCTCGCACGGGGCGCAGGCCGGGGCCACCGAGGCCGGCGGCTGCGGCTCGCACGCGGACTCGGGGTGCGGCTCGCACGCCGGCGGCGGCTGCGGACCGTGCGGTGCGGGCGCCGTGACCGGCGAACCGGCCGCCGCCGAGACCGTCGCAGGCACCGAGGCCGCGGAGACCGCGGAGGCTGCCGACGTACCCGTGCAGGCCGCGACCGGAGCTTCGGCCGCCCGCCCCGACCTGGTGGCGGTGCGCCGCCGCGGCGCCGGAACGGACCTCGCCCCCAATGCGTGACCCGCTGCCTCCGATGACCGCCGGCGAGCTGCTGGCGCTGGACCGGCAGCACGTCTGGCATCCGTACGGGCCTATGCCGGGCCGGGAGGAGCCGCTCGCCGTCGCGTCCGCCTCGGGCGTCCGGCTCCAGCTGGCCGCGCCTGCCCACGGGCAGGAGGAGCTGGTCGACGGCATGTCCTCCTGGTGGTCGGCCATCCACGGCTACAACCACCCGGTGCTGAACGAGGCCGTGCGGGACCAGCTGGGGCGGATGAGCCACGTGATGTTCGGCGGGCTCACGCACGAGCCCGCCGTCCGGCTCGCCGCCCGGCTGGTCGAGATCTCCCCGGCCGGTCTGGAGCACGTCTTCCTCGCCGATTCGGGCTCGGTCTCGGTCGAGGTCGCGGTCAAGATGTGCCTGCAGTACTGGCGTTCGATCGGCCGGACCGGCAAGACCCGTCTGCTGACCTGGCGCGGCGGCTACCACGGGGACACCTGGCAGCCGATGGCGGTCTGCGACCCGCAGGGCGGCATGCACGAACTGTGGCAGGGGCACCTGCCACAGCAGGTGTTCGCGGACGCGCCGCCCGGCGGGTTCGACTCCGCACCGGATCCTGCGTACGTCGCCCACCTGCGGGAGCTGCTCGCCCGGCACGCGCACGAGCTGGCCGCCGTGATCGTCGAGCCGGTGGTGCAAGGCGCGGGCGGGATGCGCTTCCACTCCCCCGCGTACCTCTCGGTGCTGCGCGAGCTGTGCGACGAGTACGACGTCCTGCTCGTCCTCGACGAGATCGCGACCGGATTCGGGCGCACGGGCGCGCTGTTCGCCGCCGACCACGCGGGGATCACCCCGGACGTGATGTGCATCGGCAAGTCCCTGACGGGCGGTTACCTGACCCTGGCGGCGGCGCTGTGCACGGCGCGGGTCGCCGACGGGATCTCGCAGGGCGAGGTGCCGGTGCTCGCGCACGGACCGACCTTCATGGGCAATCCGCTGGCCTGTGCGGTCGCGCTGGCCTCGATCGACCTGCTGCTCGGACAGGACTGGGCGCTGGAGGTGAAGCGGATCGGGGCGGGCCTGCGCGAGGGCCTGGCACCGGCCGCGCGGCTGCCGGGCGTCCGGGACGTCCGGGTGCTGGGCGCGATCGGTGTCGTGCAGCTCGACCGGCCGGTGGACGTCGCCGCGGCGACGCGGGCGGCGGTGCGGGAGGGCGTGTGGCTGCGGCCGTTCCGCGACCTGCTGTACACGATGCCGCCGTTCGTGACGGGTGACGCGGACGTGGCGCGCATCTGCCGTGCCGTGTGCGCGGCGGCACGGGAAGGATGAGCACCATGGGCATCGTGGTGGTGTCGGGCACGGGCACCGAGATCGGCAAGACCGTCGTGACCTCCGCGGTCGCGGCGGCGGCGCTGGCGGCCGGACGGTCGGTGGCCGTCCTCAAGCCGGCCCAGACCGGAGTCGCGCCGGGCGAGCCGGGCGACGTGGCGGAGGTGACCCGGCTGGCGGGCGCGGCCGTGACCGGTGTGGAACTGGCCCGTTTTCCGGAGCCGTTGGCGCCGGAACGGGCCGCGCAGCGTGCCGGGATGGCGACGGTCGGCCCGCACGAGGTGGCCGAGGCCGCCGAGAAGCTGGCGGCGGAGCACGACCTGGTCCTGGTCGAGGGCGCGGGCGGCCTGCTCGTACGGTTCGACGCGGCGGGCCACACCCTGGCCGACGCGGCCCGGCTGATGGGGGCGCCCGTGCTGGTGGTGGCGCCGGCGGGGCTGGGGGTGCTCAACTCGGTCACCCTGACGGGCGAAGCGCTGCGGGCCCGCGGCCTGAAGCAGCTTGGCGTGGTGGTCGGCAGCTGGCCGGCCGGGCCGGACCTGGCCTCGCGGTGCAACCTGGCCGACCTCCCGGTCGCCGCGGGCGCACCGCTGCTGGGCGCGGTCCCGGAGGGATCCGGCGGCCTGGCTGCCGGGGAGTTCCGCGCGGCCTGCCCGTCCTGGCTGGCGCCGGAGCTGGGCGGCACCTGGTCGGCGCCGGACTTCCTGGCCTCCTGGTCCTGAGGTCGCGCGCCGGAAAGGGGTGAGGGCCGGCGGCGGGGGGACACTGAAAGTACGCGTCCGTCCGCTAGGAGGTTCGTCATGCCCCTGCGATCCCGCGGGTCACGGGTGCCCCACGACGCCGTCCACCACCCCTTGTTCGCCCGGTTCTACGCCCGGGTGAGCGTCCAGGCCGACACCCGCGGCGGTGTCGCCGCGCTCCGTGACGAGCTGCTGTCCGGCCTCTCCGGCCGCGTCATCGAGATCGGTGCGGGCAACGGCCTCAACTTCGCCCACTATCCGTCCGCGGTGGCGGAGGTCGTGGCGGTCGAGCCCGAGCCCACGCTGCGTCGGCTCGCCGTCCACGCGGCGCTGCGGTCGGACGTCCCGGTGGACGTGGTGCCGGGCGCCGCCGAGGCCCTGCCCGTCAAGAGCGAGGCCTTCGACGGCGCGGTGTGCTCGCTGGTGCTGTGCACCGTGCGCGACCTCGCCCGCTCGCTCGCCGAGATCCGCCGGGTGCTGCGGCCGGGCGGTGAGCTGCGGTTCTTCGAGCACGGGCTCGCACCCGGCCCCGTGATGGCGTCCGTGCAGCGGGGACTGGACCGCACGGTGTGGCCGCGGCTCTTCGGCGGCTGCCACACCTCACGCGACACGCTCGCCGCGATCGAGGCGGCGGGTTTCGAGATCACGGCGCAGCGCGGCGTGCGGGTGCCCGAGCGCGGCCCGGCCTTCCCCAATTCGTACTGCGTCATCGGCTCGGCGCGCCGGCCCCGGGTCTGAGCGCGGGCGGGAAACCGCTCGCCACCGCGGCGGGCGGGATGGTGGGATGCCGCCATGGACGATCTTCTTATCAGGGCGGCCGCGCCCGGTGAGCTGGGTGCCGTACTGGACTTCTGGCGGGCTGCCGCCGAGGGCACCAGCATCAGTGACGACCTCGCGGGCGTCGAGGGGCTGGTCGGGCGGGACCCGGAGGCGCTGCTGCTCGCGGAGCGCGGCGGGGTGCTGGTCGGCACCGTGATCGCGGGCTTCGACGGGTGGCGCTGCCACCTCTACCGGCTGGCCGTGCATCCGCGGCACCGGCGGCAGGGGGTGGCGACCGCTCTGCTCGCGGCCGCGGAGGATCGTTTCGTCCGGCTGGGCGGCCGGCGCGGGGACGCCATGGTGCTCGACCGGAACGCGCAGGCGCACCGGGCGTGGGAGGCCGCGGGCTACCGGGCGGAGGAGCAGTGGACCCGCTGGGTCAAGCCGCTGAGCGGGTGAACGTGTGAGCCGGTGAGCTTGTGGCCGGTGTGCGCCCGGCCGGTGAGCTTGTGGCCGGTGTGCGCCCGGCCGGTGCGCCCGTGAGCGGCACCGGATACGACCGCCGCTTTGCCCGTCCTTTACCATGTGGGGACTTCTGCTCGTATGAGACGTAACCGAACTCGAACGAAAGGTGTGAGCGTCCGCCCATGGGCGAGCCTCCCAGTACCCGACATCGCGCACCGCGCCTCCCCCTGGCCGATCATGGGACGGAGGTGAACCGATGACCGAAGTGCTTCTGCTCGTCGTGGCGCTGTTGCTCTGCGTCGCCTGCGGGGCTTTCGTGGCGGCCGAGTTCTCGCTGACCACGATCGAGCGCAGTGAGCTCGAAGAGGCCGTGGAGCGCGGCGACCGGGGCGCCGCGAGTGCCCTGTCGGCCGTCCGGAGCCTGACCTTCCAGCTCTCCGGCGCCCAGCTCGGCATCACCGTGACCGGTCTGGTCATCGGCATGATCTCCAAGCCCTCGATCGCGGCCCTGCTGCAGGGGCCGTTCCAGTCCCTGGGGCTGTCCGCGGGGGCCGCATCGTCCACCGCGCTCGTCCTCGGCACCGTGGTGTCCACCGTCGTGCTGATGGTCGTCGGCGAGCTCGTGCCCAAGAACTGGGCGATCTCCTCGCCGCTCGCCGTGGCCCGGCGCGTGGCGACGGGCCAGCGGCTGTTCAGCGCCGCCTTCCGTCCGCTGATCAGCCACCTCAACACCACCGCGAACCACATGGTGCGCCGGTTCGGCATGGAGCCGGCCGAGGAGCTGGCCTCCGCGCGCACCCCGCAGGAGCTGGTGGCCCTGGCCCGGCACTCCGCGCGGCAGGGCGCACTGGAGAAGGACACGGCCGAGCTGTTCGTCCGCACCCTCAACCTGACGGACCTGACCGCGGAGAACGTCATGACCCCGCGCGTCCAGGTCACCGCGCTGGACGTGCAGACCACGGCCGAGGACGTCGCCAACGCCACGCAGGCCACCGGGCTGTCCCGCTTCCCCGTGTACCGGGGCAGCCTGGACTCGGTGGTCGGCACGGTCCACATCAAGGACGTGCTGGCCCTGCCCGCGGAGGACCGGCACCGCTACCCGGTGGCGCAGCTGCTGCGCGAGCCGCTGCTGGTGCCCGAGTCGCTGACCGTCGACCGGCTGCTGGACCGGCTCTCGGGCCGCCAGACCATGGCCGTGGTGATCGACGAATACGGCGGCACGGCCGGGGTGGCCACCTTGGAGGACATCGTCGAGGAGGTCGTGGGCGAGGTGCGGGACGAGCACGATCCGCACGAGACCCCGGACCTGGCGCCGGCGGGCACGGACGCCCACGGGCGCCGGCTCTTCTCCGCGGACGGCGCGGCGCGCACCGACCAGCTGGAGCGGATCGGGCTGCGGGTGCCCGACGGCCCGTACGAGACCCTCGCCGGTCTCATCGCCACCCGCATGGGCCGGATCCCGGCCGTGGGCGACAGCCTGGAGCTGGACGGCTGGCGGATCGACGTCGTCGACGCCTCCGGGCGCCGGGCGGCGCGCGTGCTGCTGCACGTGCCGACCGAGGCGCACCAGGAGACGGACGAACCGGGGACGGGAGAGGGCCGATGACCGCCATACAGTTGCTGATCGGCCTCGCGACCCTCGTCGTGAACGCCTTCTTCGTCGGCGCGGAGTTCGCGCTGATCTCGGTCCGGCGCAGCCAGATCGAGCCGTACGCCGAGCAGGGCGACCGGCGGGCCCGCAGCGTGCTGTGGGGTCTGGAGCACGTGTCGGCGCTGATGGCGGCGGCGCAGCTCGGGATCACGCTGTGCACGCTGGTGCTCGGCGTGGTGGCAGAACCGGCCATCGCGCACCTGCTCACGCCTCTGTTCGACCTGCTGGGCGTGCCGGAGGGCCTGACGCACCCGATCTCCTTCGTGGTGGCGCTGGCGCTCGCGACGTACCTCCACATGCTCTTCGGCGAGATGCTGCCGAAGAACGTGGCCCTGGCGGAGCCGGTGAAGACCGCGCTGCTGCTCGGTCCGCCGCTCGTGACGCTGACCCGGGCGCTGCGGCCGGTGATCTTCACGATCAACGCCTTCGCCAACGCGCTCCTGCGACTGCTGCGGGTGGAGGTGAAGGACGAGGTCGCGGCGACGTTCTCGGACGACGAGCTGGCCCGCATGGTCCGCGACTCCAGCGACGCCGGTCTCATCGACGGCCGCGCGAGCGAGCGGCTGCACGACGCCCTGGAACTGGGGCGCAGGCCGGTCACCGACGTGGTGCTGCCCGAGGAGCGGGTGGTGACCGCGGAGACGGGCATCACCCCCGCCGCTCTGGAGCAGCTGTCGGCCGCGTCCGGCTACTCCCGCTTCCCGGTCGTCGACGCGGAGCGGCGCATCCTCGGCTACCTGCACGTCAAGGACGCGCTGGACGCGTCGGACCGCGAGGCGCCGTTCCCGGCGTCGGCACTGCGGCAGATCGCCCAGGTGCGGGCGGAGACCCCGCTCGACGACGTGCTGACGGCGATGCGGCGCAGCCGGACGCACCTGGCGGCGGTCCTGGGGCCGGAGGGGGCGCTGGCCGGCCTGGTGACGATGGAGGACGTCCTGCGCGAGCTGTTCGGCAACCCCGCCTCCGCCGGCTAGGGCGGCCGGGGCGCGAGCGCCCTCGGACGGGAAGGCGTCCCACGGGACGCGCTCTGCCGGGAAGCGCTCTGTCGGGAAGCGCTCTGTCGGGAACACGTCTGACGAGAAGGCGAACCGCGCGGTAACATCGCTCCGCCATGGAGATGAATGCGTCGTACACCAGTTTCGTCGCGGTCGGCGACTCCTTCACCGAAGGGATGTCCGACCTGCTGCCCGACGGCTCCTACCGGGGCTGGGCCGATCTGCTGGCCGCACGGCTCGCAGCCCGGGATCCCGCATTCCGGTACGCGAACCTCGCGGTCCGCGGGAAGCTGATCGGGCAGATCGTCGAGGAGCAGGTGGACGTCGCGGCCGCCATGCAGCCCGATGTGATCACCCTGGTCGGCGGGCTGAACGACGCGCTCCGGCCCAAGTGCGACATGGGCCGGGTGCGCGGACTGCTGGAGGAGGCCGCGGGGAAGCTCGCGCCCTCCTGCCGGCAGCTGGTGCTGATGCGCTCGCCGGGGCGCCGCGGGCCCGTGATGGAGCGCTTCCGGCCGCGGATGGAGGAGCTCTTCGCCATCGTGGACGAGCTCGCCCGGCGCCACGGTGCACTGGTGGTCGACCTCTACGGGCCGCCGGTGCTCGGCGACCCGCGGATGTGGGACGTGGACCGGCTGCACCTGACCGCGGAAGGGCACCGGCGCGTGGCCGAGGCGGTGTGGCAGACCCTGGGCCTGCCCGCCGAGGAGGACTGGCGCACCGAACTCCCGGAAGACCTCCCTCCGGCCTGGGGCGCCCGGCGGACCGGTGACCTCCGGTTCGCCCGCCGGTACCTGCTGCCGTGGATAGGACGCCGCCTCACCGGCCGCTCCTCGGGTGACGGCCGCCCGGCCAAGCGGCCGGAGCTGCTGCCGTACGAAGCGCCCCAGTCGTAGATAGCCACAAACAGGGGCGGGGCGCTGGCCTGCGCGAATCGACAGTAGAATCCGTACACGTGACAGCCAAGCCCCGCATCCCCAATGTCCTGGCCGGCCGCTACGCCTCCGCGGAGCTCGCCGTCCTGTGGTCCCCCGAGTACAAGGTGACGCTGGAGCGTCGGCTGTGGCTCGCCGTGCTGCGTGCGCAGAAGGACCTCGGTATCGAGGTGCCCGACGCGGCCCTCGCCGACTACGAGCGCGTCCTGGAGCAGGTCGACCTCGCCTCCATCGCCGAGCGCGAGAAGGTCACCCGACACGACGTGAAGGCGCGGATCGAGGAGTTCAACGCCCTCGCCGGCCACGAGCACGTCCACAAGGGCATGACCTCGCGCGACCTCACCGAGAACGTCGAGCAGCTGCAGATCCGCCTCTCCCTGGAGCTGGTCCGCGACCGCACGGTCGCGGTGCTGGGCCGCCTCGGCAAGCTCTCCGGCGAGTACGCCGAGCTGGTCATGGCCGGCCGCTCCCACAACGTCGCCGCGCAGGCCACGACGCTGGGCAAGCGCTTCGCGACCGCCGCCGACGAGCTGCTCGTGGCCTACGGCCGCCTCGAGGACCTGCTCGGCCGCTACCCGCTGCGCGGGATCAAGGGCCCGGTCGGCACCGCCCAGGACATGCTGGACCTGCTCGGCGGCGACGCCGGCAAGCTCGCGGAGCTGGAGCAGCGGATCGCCGGCCACCTCGGCTTCGCGCACGCGTTCACCTCGGTCGGCCAGGTCTACCCCCGTTCTCTCGACTACGACGTGGTCACCGCCCTGGTGCAGCTGGCTGCCGCGCCGTCCTCGATCGCCAAGACGATCCGCCTCATGGCCGGCCACGAGCTGGTCACCGAGGGCTTCAAGCCCGGGCAGGTCGGCTCCTCCGCGATGCCGCACAAGATGAACACCCGCTCGTGCGAGCGCGTCAACGGCCTCATGGTCATCCTGCGCGGGTACGCCTCGATGACCGGTGAGCTCGCGGGCGACCAGTGGAACGAGGGCGACGTGTCCTGCTCCGTGGTCCGCCGCGTGGCCCTGCCCGACGCGTTCTTCGCCTTCGACGGCCTGCTGGAGACCTTCCTGACGGTCCTCGACGAGTTCGGTGCCTTCCCGGCCGTCGTCGCCCGCGAGCTGGACCGCTACCTCCCGTTCCTGGCCACCACCAAGGTCCTCATGGGCGCCGTGCGCGCCGGTGTGGGCCGCGAGGTCGCGCACGAGGTCATCAAGGAGCACGCCGTGGCCTCCGCCCTGGCGATGCGCGAGCAGGGTGCCGAGCGCAACGAGCTGCTGGACAAGCTCGCCGCGGACGAGCGCATCCCCCTGGACCGTGCGCAGCTCGACGCCCTGATGGCGGACAAGCTGTCGTTCACCGGCGCGGCCGGCGACCAGGTCGCCTCCGTGCTGGCCCGGATCGAGGAGATCGCCAAGCAGCACCCGGAGGCCGCCGGGTACACGCCGGGGTCGATCCTCTGACCCCCGAAGAGGCTGCCGCCGCCCGCGACCTCGTCCTCCCGGACGTGGTCGCGGGCGGTCTGCATGTGCTGTTCTGCGGAATCAATCCGGGACTCCTCTCCGCCGCGACGGGCCACCACTTCGCCCGCCCCGGCAACCGCTTCTGGCCCGTCCTGCACCTGTCCGGCTTCACGCCCCGCCGGCTGGCGCCCGCCGAGCAGGACGAGCTGCTCACCTACCGGCTCGGCATCACCAACGTCGTCGCCCGGGCCACCGCCCGCGCCGACGAGCTCACCGCCGAGGAGCTCCGCGAGGGCGGCCGCATCCTGACGGAGAAGGTGGAGCGGCTGCGTCCCGACTGGCTCGCCGTGGTCGGGGTGACCGCCTACCGCACGGCCTTCGGCGAACGGAAGGCCCGGATCGGCCCGCAGGAGCGGACGATCGGCGCCACCCGCATCTGGGCCCTGCCGAACCCGAGCGGTCTCAACGCCCACTGGACCGCCGACACCATGGCCGAGGAGTACGGCCGCCTGCGCGCCGCCGCTACGGCGGATCCACGACCGTGACCGCGGCCGTCAGAACGTAGGGCTGCCAGTCTGCCCAGCGGGCGGCGCACACCACCAGCCAGCGGTCCTCCGCCCGCCACAGGTGCACGTGGTCCGAGGTCCCGCACAGCTCGCGCCAGGGCTCAGGTATCTCCGCCCGTACGGTCCGCTCCCGCATGCTCTCCAGCGCGAACACCTGGGGCGCCCCCCAGCGCCCCGTCAGCGCCTGCACCAGCGCCCCGTACCCGGCCGCCGTCTCGTCCGCCTGTTCCAGAGCCGCCGCCGGGTCCTCGTCCTCCGGCGGACGGCCGTCCCCCAGCTCGGCCAGGTGGTATCCGGGGCCGCTCCGTCCCTCCGGCGAACCGGCACGGACGGCGGGGAACTCCCGCGCCCGCAGCCGGTCGATCGTGTCGAGATGCTGTCCCGTGGTCATACCGTCAGTAAAGCGCGCGGCACTGACAACTGGCCTGCCGTCAGGCGTCCCTGCGTCGCAGCGCCGCCCAGCCGCCCACGAGCGCCGCGACCGCCCACAGCGCCGTCACGCCCAGCCCCTCCCACGGGCCGAGCGACCCCTGCGGATCCTGCTGGAACACGACTTGTCCCGCCCGGTCGGGGAGGAACTGCGCCGCTCCCCCGTCCACCCCGCCGATCACGAAGGGGAGGATGAGGAGGCAGGGTATGAGGAGGGCGAGCACGGCGGTCCTGCTGCGCAGCAGCGCCGTCAGCCCGGCGGCGAGCAGGGCGATCAGGGAGAGGTAGATCCCGCATCCGACGGCGGCCCGCACCGCGCCCGGGTGACCGAGCCCCAGGGCGTGGGCACCCATGAGGGCCTGTCCGCCGACGAACGAGGCGAATCCGGTGAGCAGCCCGACGACCAGCGCCGCACCTGCGATGACAGCGGTCTTGGACAGGTAGAGGCGGGTGCGGTCGGGCACCGCGCTGAGGCTCGTCCGCAGGGCGCCGTTGTGGAACTCGGACGCGAAGGCGTTCGCGCCGAAGGCGACGGCGGCTATCTGCCCGAAGTTGACTCCGTAGAACGCGAAGAAGAGGAGGTCGGCGCCGGGCTCCTCGGCCTCGGCCTGCCCGGCAGTGGCGTTGGCGAGCACGGCGATGCCGACGGTGGTGAGGAAGACGGCCAGCAGGGAGCCGAACGTGCCCCGGAGCGAACGTATCTTGATCCATTCGGAGTGCAGCACGGGCACGGCGGACCGTGCGGGCCCTGCGGATCGGGCGGGCCGGGCGGGCGCGGTACGCATGGTCACGGGTCAGACCTCCTGCGAAACGGTCGGAGCGATCGGGACATGGGACGCGAAGGGGGTGTGCGTGGCGGTGAGCTCGAAGTAGGCCTGCTCCAAGGAGGCCTGTTCATCGGTCAGTTCGAGGAGGGGAATCCCCTCTCCGGCCGCGAGGGCACCTATCTCCTCGGCCCGGATGCCGTCGACGGTCCACCGGCCGTCGCCGCTCTCCGTCAGGATCAGGCCCTTCCCGGCGAGCACCGTCCGCAGCCGGCCGGGGTCGGTGGTGCGCACCCGGACACGCGGGGTGCTGTGCGAGTCGATGAACTCCTTCATCGACATGTCCGCCAGCAGTCGGCCGCGGCCGAGCACCACCAGGTGGTCCGCCGTCTCCGCCGTTTCCGCCATGAGGTGACTGGAGACCAGGACGGTACGGCCCTCGGCGGCGAGGCGGCGCATGAGCTGCCGTACCCACACGATGCCTTCGGGGTCGAGGCCGTTCGTCGGCTCGTCCAGCATGAGGACCGCCGGGTCTCCGAGGAGGGCCGCCGCAATGCCGAGCCGCTGGCGCATCCCGAGCGAGAACGTCCTGACCCTGCGCCGGGCGACCACGGCTATGCCCGTCTCCTCCAGCACCTCGTCGACCCTGCGGGCCGGCAGGCCGTTGCTGACGGCCAGCGCGCGAAGGTGGTCCCGGCCGGTCCGGGAGCCGTGGGCCGCCTGCGGATCGAGCAGGGCACCCACCTCGCGCAGGGGCTGCCCGAAGCCGGTGAAGTCACGTCCGCCGATGGTGGCGGTGCCGGAAGTGGGACGGTCGAGGCCGAGGACGAGTCGCATGGTGGTGGACTTGCCTGCGCCGTTGGGACCGAGGAATCCGGTAACCCGGCCGGGCCGCACGCTGAACGTGAGGCGGTCCACGGCCCGGGTGGTGCCGTACTCCTTGGTGAGTTCGCGGATCTCGATGCTGTTCATGGCTCCAGCGTGGCCGCCGCCCCCGCCTCGCCTCCTCCCCCGCACGGGGGGATCGTCTCCCCCGTGCGGGGGAGACGATCGCGATCACGCGCCTGGCACGATGACGGCATGTCCCGATTCCTGCGTGCACCGGCCCGGCCGGTCACCTATGCCCGCTGGCTGCACCTGGTCATTCCGACGTTCTTCATGTCCTTGTGGATGTTCGTCTTCACGACGTGGCCGTCGCAGTTGTACCCCCTCTTCCTGCTGGCTCCTCTCGGTCTGGTGCCGTGGGCGCGGGTTGCCGAGGGGGTGCAGGCAAGGCTCCTGCTCACCCCGCACGGCTCAGGGGAGGGCACGGACATATCCGAAGCCCCCGCGCGCACGTGGGCGGATCGCTGGCGCACGGTGCTCTGGCTGGAGATACGGCTCCTCCTCGCGGGCGTCACGACGGCAGCCACGGTCTGGCTGCCGGTCCTCACCGTCGATCTCGTCTTCTTCGCGGCCGGAGGCGGCGGGCCGGACTCCGTGGTGCCCCAGTGGCTGCCGAGGTGGGCGGCCGGGGCCCTCGCGCCCGTACCGCTCGTGCTGCTGCTCGGCCTGGTGATACTCCTCGGCGAGGTCGTCACGGCCGTGGCGCAGAAGCTGCTGGGGCCTTCGGCCGCCGAGCGGCTCACCGCGCTGGAGGCCCGGACGGAACGGCTGCTGGAGCGCACCCGGATCGCGCGGGAGCTGCACGATTCGATCGGCCACGCCCTCACGGTCGCCGTGGTCCAGGCGGGTGCGGCGCGGGCGGCCGGCGATCCGGAGTTCACGGAGCGGGCCCTGGCCGCCATCGAGGACACCGGGCGGGCGGCCCTGGAGGATCTGGAGCGGGTGCTGCAGGTGCTGCGGGAATCGAACCCGGCGCCGTCGAAGGGGCCCACGCTCGCGGAGGCGGACCGTCTGCTGGAGTCCGCGCGCGGTTCCGGGTCGGAGGTGGCGGCCCAACTGTCCGGCCCGCTGGACCGCTTGCCCGGTGCGGTGAGCCGGGAGGGGTACCGGATCCTGCAGGAGGCGCTCACCAACGTCCTGCGCCACTGCGGACCGGTACCGGTCCGCGTGCGGGTGGAAGTGTCCTCCGGACAGCTGGACTTGGAGGTCACGAATCCCTTGCCACAGGGGGAGGAAGGAGACAGGAGCGGCGGCCGTGCGGGCAGCGGGCTGCGGGGAATGCGCGAACGGGCCGCGCTGCTGGGCGGGATGGCGCACACCGGGCCGGCCTCGGGCGAGTGGCGGGTGCATGCCCGGCTCCCGCTGGAGCGCATACCCTGACCGGATGCCGGTTACCGTTCTGCTCGTCGACGACGAACCCCTCGTGCGCGCCGGACTGCGCGCGGTACTCGAAGCACAGCCCGACATCGAGGTGGTGGGCGAGGCCGCCGACGGGGCGGCGGTGGTTCCGCTGGTGCGGCAGCTGCGGCCGGACGTGGTCGCGATGGACGTGCGGATGCCGCTGCTGGACGGCATCGAGGCCACGCGGGCGGTGCTGCGGTCGGTGGACGCGCCGCCGAAGATCCTCGTCGTCACGACGTTCGAGAACGACGAGTACGTGTACCAGGCGCTGCGGGCGGGGGCGGACGGCTTCCTGCTGAAGCGGGCCCGGCCGTCGGAGATCGTGCATGCCGTGCGGCTGGTCGCCGAGGGCGAGTCGCTGCTCTTCCCCGCGGCGGTGCGGGCGCTGGCGTCCGAGTACGGGAACAAGGCCGCCCGCGCGGCCCTGGAGCGGGCCGGCATGACCGAGCGGGAGGAGGCGGTGCTCAGGCTGATGGCGCGGGGCCTGTCGAACGCCGAGATCGCGGAGCAGATGTTCGTGGGCACGGAAACCGTGAAGAGCCATGTCAGCGCGGTGCTGGCGAAACTGGGGGCGCGCGACCGCACGCAGGCCGTGATCGCGGCGTACGAGTCGGGCTTCGTGGCACCGGCCTGAGCACGGCAGCACCCCTGCTCCTCGCCGCCGCCGCGGCGGCGCAGTACGATCCGGCTGACAGGTGCACGAGCTGGGAGGACACACGTTGGGGCAGCTGACCGGCGGGGATCCCTCTCTGCTCCGGCGGATCAATTCCGCCGTGGTACTGCGCGCACTGCGCGCGGCGGGTTCACCGACACTCACGGACCTGACCCGGGTGACGGGGCTGTCGCGGCCCACCGTCGAGGGTGTGGTCGAAGGGCTCATGGCCTCCGGGCTGGTGGTCGAGGCCGTCGCCGAGGAGGGCGCCCGCAGGCAGGGGCGGCCCGCGCGCCGTTTCCGGTTCCGGACCGAGGCGGGGCATCTGCTCGGCATAGAGATCGGCTCGCACCGGGTGGCCGCGCTGCTGTCCGGGCTGGACGGGCGGGTCATCGGCGCCGGGACCAAGGAGGTCGCGGAAACCGCCTCCAGCGACGAGCGGCTGGAGAAGGTGCGGGCGACCGTGGCCGACCTGCTGCGGCGCGCCGGGGTGCCCCGTGACTCGCTGCGCGCCGTCGGCGTCGGCAGTCCGGGCATCGTCGAGGCGGACGGCACGGTCCGGCTGGGCACGGCGCTGCCCGGGTGGACGGGGCTGCCGCTGGGCGACCGGCTGCGCCGGTCGTTCCGGTGCCCGGTGCACGTGGAAAACGATGCGAACGCCGCCGCGGTGGCCGAGCACTGGAAGGGCGCCGCCCAGGACACCGACGACGTGGTGTTCGTGATGGCGGGGCTCAGCCCGGGGGCCGGTTCGCTGATCGGCGGGCGGCTGCACCGCGGCTTCGGCGGGGCGGCCGGCGAGATCGGGGCCCTGCACCTGCTGGGCCGCGGGGTGACCCCGGAGCGGCTGCTGTCCACCACCGGTGAACCGCTGCACCCGCTCGACGAGCAGGCCGTCGCGAAGGTGTTCGCCGAGGCGCGGCGGGGTGACGAGCGGGCCGTGGCCGCGGTCGAGCGGTTCATCCAGCGGCTGGTGCACGACGTGGCGGCCCTGGTGCTCGCCATCGACCCCGAGCTGGTGGTGGTCGGCGGATGGGCCGCCGGACTGGACGGCGTACTGGAACCGCTGCGGCAGGAGCTCGCGCGCTACTGCCTGCGTCCGCCGCGGGTGGCCCTGTCCCTGCTGGGCGAGGCCGCGGTGGCCACGGGTGCGCTGCGGCTCGCGCTGGACCACGTGGAGGAAGAGCTGTTCGCCGTGGAGAAGACGGTGACGGCCCGCCGCTGAGTGCGGCGGGCCGTCGGGGTCCGTACCGGGCGGGCGGCCGGGCCGCCGGGAGTCCGCTGCCCCACGGCGGCACCCCGGAGGGTGCCGGTCCGGGGCCCTGCGGGCGCCTCTAGGAGGCGCGGCGCTCGTCGTGCTCGGCGTTGGCGTGGATCTCGACGTCGCCCGAGGCGCCGAAGGTGAGGCGGCAGGTGTCGGCGCGGTAGGTGGCGATGGAGACGGCGGCGGTGCCCCCGGCCGTGAAGTACCGGGTCGTCACCAGCAGGACGGGGGCTCCGGGCAGCCGGTCCAGTTCCTTGGCGTCGTCCGCGCGGGCGGAGCCGAGCTCGACGGAGCGGTCCTGGCCCAGCAGCTCCAGGCGCTGGAGTTCGCGGAGCACGGCGCGGGCGCGGGCCGGTCCGGCGGGGGCGTCTATCCCGGAGAGGCCGGGTACCGAGGCCGCGGGGACGTAGAGCAGTTCCGCGGCGACCGGCTGGCCCTGGGTGACGCGGGTGCGGCGGACCGTGTGGACGGCCTCGGCCGAGCTGACGCCGAGCAGCCGGGAGACCGCTGCGGACGGCAGGATCTCGGCGACGTCGACGGGCTGCCAGCCGTCGCCGGCCTCGCCGGGCCAGCCGTGCCGGGTGCTGCCGACGTCCACGCCGACGCGCGGCGGGGCGACCGTGGTCCCGACGCCGCGGCGGCGCTGGAGCCGGCCTTCCAGCTCCAGCTGCTCCAGGGCCTGGCGCAGCGTCGCCCGCGCCACGCCGAAGCGGGCGGCGAGCTCACGTTCGTTGGGCAGGACCTCGCCCACGGCGAAGTCCTGGTCGAGCGCCTCGCTGAGCACGGTCTTGAGGTGCCAGTACTTCGGCTCCGGTACCGATTCGAGCTGCGTGGTCCCCACCCTGACTCCTCCTGCAGTCGCCGTGTTCCAGCGGCAGTTTCGCGCCTTTGTTTATTAAAGGTTCCTGCACTATCCCTGCGACCTTAGGGCGGCGCACCCCCTTGGTCAAGACCAATCCTCATCCCTTTGCCGGGCAGACCGGGCATACGTATCAGGCCGTTCACAGGATGTTCTTACGGAGTGCAAACGTGTTGAAATCGCCGTGCCCTGCGTCACACGAGACGCAGGGCACGGCGCGGTTACACGAGCACAGGGGAGGATCACACGGCGATCAGCGCCAGCTTGTCCGGATTTCGCAGGATGTAGACACGCTGGATCCGGCCCTCGCCGATGTCGACCTGGAAGACCGTGTCGGGCTTGCCGCCGGAGAGCACGAGCACGGCCGGGCCGCCGTTCAGCTCCACGATGCGCAGCGACATGTCCGGGACGGGCCTGCCCGCGGCGCCCAGCAGGAAGCGTCCGACCTTGTCGGCGCTCTCGATGACGCGCAGCGGCGCCTTCGACTTGCCGCCGCTGTCCCCGACGAGGACCACGTCCGGGGCGAGGAGGGCCATCAGCCCCTCCAGGTCGCCGCCGCCGGCCGCGGCGAGGAAGCCCTCGGTCAGGGCCTGCCGCTGCGCCGGGTCCACGTCGAACCGCGGCTTGCGCTCCTCCACGTGCCGCCGGGCCCGGGCGGCGAGCTGCCGTACGGCCGGCTCGCCGCGGTCGAGCGCCGTCGCGATCTCGGCGTACGAGAACCCGAAGGCCTCGCGCAGGACGAACACGGCCCGTTCCAGCGCGGAGAGGGACTCGAGCACCACGAGCACGGCCAGCGAGACCGATTCTGCGAGGAGGGCCCGTTCGGCCCCGTCCGGCGCGGCCGCCGCACCGGACGCGTAGTCCGTGGCCAGCGGTTCGGGCAGCCAGGGGCCGACGTACGACTCGCGGCGCGACTGGAGCCGGCGCAGCCGGTCGATGGCGAGGCGGGTGGTGATGCGCACCAGGTACGCGCGCGGCTCGCGCACCTGCCCCCGGTCGGCGCCGGACCACCGCAGCCAGGCCTCCTGGACCACGTCCTCCGCGTCGGCCACGCTGCCGAGCATGCGGTAGGCGACGCCCGTCAGCAGGGGACGGTGCCCTTCAAACGAATCGGTCGCCGTGTCGATATCCATCCGATCATCCTGCCTCTTGTCGCCAACCTACCCAGCGGTAATCATTGTTGACGGTACGTATCACGCGGGCGCAACCGCCGCCGGCGGAGCCCCTCCCCCTTCTTCTCCCGCCGAGGAGCAGCAGCATGACCGCCACGGTTTCCTTCCCGATCGACTCCCCGCTCGGCCCCCGCACCGCGAAGGTCGCGTACGAGCGCCTCGGCTCCGGCGAACCGCTCCTGCTGCTGCACGGCATCGGCCACCACCTCCAGGCCTGGCACCCGGTGACGGACATCCTGGCCGCGGACCACGACGTGGTGGCCGTCGACCTGCCCGGCTTCGGCGCGTCCGACCCGCTGCCGCCCGGCGTGCCGTACGACCTGGAGACGGTGGTGCCCGCGCTCGGCGCGCTCTGCGAGGCGCTGGGCCTGGACCGGCCGCACGTCGCGGGGAACTCCCTCGGCGGGCTGCTCGCCCTGGAGCTGGGCCGGGCGAAGCTGGTCCGCTCGGTCACCGCCCTCTCGCCCGCCGGGTTCTGGACAGAGGCCGAGCGCCGCTACGCATTCGCCGCGCTGCTGACGATGCGCGCCGGGGCCAGGTCGCTCCCGCTGCCCGCACTCGGGCTGCTCGCCCGCAGCGCCGCCGGGCGCGCGGCCCTCACCGGAACGATCTACGCCCGGCCCGGCCGCCGCTCGCCCGAGGCGGTGATCGCGGAGACCCGCGCGCTGCGCGAGGCCACCGGTTTCGTCCAGACGCTCACGGCGGGCGGCTCCGTCCGGGTCACCGAGGACGTGCCGGGGCTTCCGGTGACCATCGCCTGGGGCAGCCGGGACCGGCTGCTGCTGCGCCGTCAGGGCGTCCGGGCCAAGCACACGGTGCCCGGCGCGCGGCTGGTGCGCCTGCCGGGCTGCGGCCACGTACCGATGAACGACGACCCGGCCCTGGTCTCCCGGGTCATCCTGGACACCGCGCGGGCGGCGGCGCTCCCCCGCACCGGGAGCCCGCGGACGGCCGGGGCACGGCACGCCGTCTGACGGGTGTTCACCTGAGGTTCGCGCGGGCGACGCGGAGCGCCGGGGGCGCGGCGGCAGACTGGGGCCAACCCGTCTCTGGAGGCGCCCCGATGACGCACCGCAGCCCCGACCGCCGTTCCGTCCTGCGCGGTTCCCTGGCCGGCTCGGCCGCCCTCGCACTGCCCGCCGCGCTCGCGGCCGCCCCGGCGCTCGCCCTGCCCGCGGGCCCGGGAGCGCGTCCGGCGGCTCCGGCGCTCGCCCTCGGCGGGCGCCCGCAGGCCCTGTGGGGCACCCAGACCGGCGCGGTCACCGCGCACTCCGCGCTGGTGTGGGTGCGCTCCGACCGCCCCGCCCGGATGGTGGTCGAGGCGGCGCCCAGCGAATCGTTCCGCCATGGCGTGCGGCGCTGGTACGGGCCGCTGCTCGGCCCGGGGACCGACTTCACCGGCACCACCGCGCTCCAGGGGCTTCCGGCCGGCCGCCAGGTCCACTACCGCGTCCTGCTCGCCGACCCCGGGGACCCGCGCCGCACCGGCGCGCCGGTGTACGGCACGTTCCGCACCGCGCCCGACCGGCGCCGCACGGGCGTGCGCTTCCTGTGGTCCGGCGACCTCGCGGGGCAGGGCTGGGGCATCAACCCCGAACTCGGCGGCTTCCGGGTGTTCGAGGAGATGCGCCGCCTCGACCCGGACTTCTTCCTGTTCAGCGGCGACACCGTCTACGCGGACGGGCCGATCCAGCCCGCCGTGACCCTGCGGGACGGACGCGTCTGGCACAACGTCACCACCGAGGAGAAGTCGAAGGTGGCCGAGACGCTCGCGGAGTTCCGCGGGGCGTTCCGCTACAACCTGCTCGACGCCTCGCTGCGCTCCTTCGCCTCCCAGGTCCCGGTGATCGCCCAGTGGGACGACCACGAGGTGCGCAACAACTGGTACCCCGGGCAGCTGCTCGACGACCCGCGCTACACCGTCAAGGAGGTGGACGTGCTGGCCGCGCGGGCGCGCCGGGCGTTCGGCGAGTACTTCCCCGTCCCGGCCGCCCTCCCCGGCGGGCGCGACCAGGGCCGGATGTACCGGGTGGTGCGGCACGGCCCCCTGCTCGACGTGTTCGTGCTCGACATGCGCACGCACCGCAACGCCAACTCCCCCGGCCGCCAGAGCGACGACCCGGTGGGCATCCTCGGCGCCGAGCAACTGGCGTGGCTCAAGCGGGAACTGCGCCGCTCGCGCGCGGTGTGGAAGGTGATCGCGGCCGACATGCCGCTGGGCATCGTCGTGCCCGACGGCGCCACGGACTTCGAGGCCGTCGCCCAGGGCGATCCGGGTGCCCCGCTCGGCCGCGAGCTCCAGATCGCCGACCTGCTTCGGTTCGTCAAGCACCGCCGGATCACCGGCACGCTCTGGCTGACCGCGGACGTGCACTACACCTCCGCCCAGCACTACGCGCCGGAGCGGGCTGCCTTCTCCGACTTCGCGCCGTTCTGGGAGTTCGTCTCCGGCCCGATCGGGGCGGGCGGCTTCCCGGCCGGCCGGCTCGACGCCACCTTCGGCCCCGAGCGGGTGTTCGTCGAGTCGGCCCCGCTCGCGAACATGTCCCCTGCGGAGCAGCCGCCGTACTACGGCGAGGTGGAGATCGACGGGGACAGCGGCGAGCTGACCGTGCGGCTGCGCAGCGAGGGCGGCCGGATCCTCTTCACCAAGGTGCTCCAGCCGGGGCGGGTAGGCCAGTAGAAACACGACAGGCCCATCGGAAAACGGGATGAAACCGGCCAGATCGACACTTAACCAGTCGGTCACAGTACGTTCGTGATCACGCAACACCACTCCCCCAGAGTGGTGTGCATGACTGACCGTACCCCTGCCGCCCCCGGCGCCTCCACCGCCTCGCGCATCCGCCGCCACCACTGGCGGCGTGATGTCGTCGAGCTCGCCGCCCTGTTCACGGCCGTCGCGGTCGCGGACGCCATCGCCAACACCGTCGCCCACGGCCCGAACGGCCCCGTCCTGCTCGTCGCCTCGGCCGTGGCCCTGCTGGTCACGGCCGGGTTCCACACCTGGTGGGCGCGCCGCCACAGCCATGCCCCGCCGCCCCCGACACCGGATACGGACCCGGCCGCACCGGCCGGTCCGCAGGCACTCGCCGCCCCCGGGGGACACACGGACGCCGCCCTGTGGCGGATGCGTACGACCGTACGGGACGAGCCGGGCAGCCTGGCCGCCCTGTGCGCCGCCCTCGCGGCCCAGGGCGCCGACATCCTGACCCTCCAGACGCACCCGCTCGCCGAGGGCACCGTCGACGAGTTCCTGCTGCGCGCCCCGCAGGCGCGGCCCGCGGCCGAGCTGACCCGCGCCGTCGCCAAGGCCGGCGGGCACAGCACCTGGATCGAGCGGGCCGACGCCCACGACCTCGTCGACGCCCCCACCCGGATCCTCGGTCTGGCCACCCGTACCGCCCTGGACGCCGCCGAACTCCCGCTCGCCCTGCGCCAGCTGCTGGGCCGCTGCACCATCCACTCGCTGCCCGCCACCACCCTCTCCGGCCGGCCGACCGGCGCCGACGCCCCCGTCGAAGGGGTCCTGGAGGCCACGGTGATGCGGCTGCGCGACCCGTCCGGCGGCGCGATCACCATCGAGCGCCCGTACCTGCCCTTCACGCCCACGGAGTTCGCCCGCGCCCGCGCCCTCGTCGAACTGGACGCCCGGCTCGGCCCCCGCGTGCCGCGCAGCCAGGACGTGCTGACCCTGCCCGAAGGCAACGAGATCACCGTCCGCCGCGCGGACACCTCCGACCTCACCACCGCCCGCGCCATGCACGACCGCTGCTCCGACCGCACCCTCGGCCTGCGCTACCACGGCCCGGTCTCGGACGCCGACCGCTACCTCTCGCACCTGCTCAGCCCGCGCTTCGGCCGCACCCTCGCGGCCACGACGGCCTCCGGCAAGCTGGTCGCCCTCGGCCACCTGCTGTGGGACGGCGACGAGACCGAGGTCGCCCTGCTGATCGAGGACGCCTGGCAGCGCCGCGGCATCGGGTCCGAACTGCTGCGCCGCCTGGTGGCACTCGCCGTCGAGGCCGGCTGCGACAGCGTCTACGCCGTCACGCAGTCCTCCAACACCGGCATGGTCGCCGCGATGCGCGGTCTCGGACTGCCCCTCGACTACCAGATCGAGGAGGGCACGCTCGTGATCACCGCCCGCCTGGACACCGCGCCGGCCCGCTCCCGGCTCGCGTGCGAACTGCCCCCGGCCCGGCCCGCCGTGCTCCCGGAGAACGCATACGAGACACGGCAGCGCCGCACGTCAGGCGGCTGAGCCCGGACGGTGGTGACGTGGGGGCACTCCTCGTACGAAGATGTCCCCATGTCAGACACCCACTCCGGCAGCCAGCTGCCCCGCCAGGTCGCGGACGCGTACGTCGACGACCTCATCGCTCTCGACCCGATCACCGGCACGTACCTCGGTGTTGCGGAGAGCTCCTCGAAGCTCCCCGACTTCTCCCCGGAGGGCCGCGAGGCCGTGGCCCTGCTGGCCCGGACCACCCTGGACAAGCTGACCGCCGCCGAGCAGCTGCCCGGCGCGGACAGCGACGCCGAGCGCCGGTGCGCCCGCCTGCTGCGCGAGCGGCTCACCGCCGAACTGGCCGTGCACGAGGCGGACGAGGACCTGCGGGCCGTCAGCAACATCCACTCCCCCGCGCACTCGGTCCGCGAGGTGTTCACCCTCACGCCCGCCGAGACCGACGAGGACTGGGCCGCCCTCACCGAGCGGCTGCGGGCCGTCCCCGCTGCGCTGGAGGGGTACCGCGCCTGCCTCGAACTCGGCCTGAAGCGCGAGCTGTACGGCGCGCCGCGCCCGACCGCCACCTTCGTCGGCCAGCTGGCCACGTGGGCGGGCGAGGACGAGGAGCCGGCGTTCTTCGAGGAGTTCGCCGCCGCGGGTCCCGAGGCCCTGCGCGCCGAGCTCGACACGGCGGCCGCGGGCGCGACCGCCGCGCTCAAAGTGCTGCGCGACTGGATGCGCGACGTGTACGCCCCCGCCGTCGAGGGCCGCCCGGAGACCGTGGGCCGCGAGCGCTACGCCCGCTGGTCGCGCTACTTCAACGGCACCGACCTGGACCTGGACGAGGCGTACGCGTACGGCTGGTCCGAGTACCACCGGCTGCTCGCCGAGATGAAGACCGAGGCCGGCCGGATCCTGCCGGGAGCGGGCCCCTGGGAGGCGCTGCGCCACCTCGACGAGCACGGCACCCACATCGAGGGCGTCGACGAGGTCCAGGCGTGGCTGCAGGGCCTGATGGACGAGGCCATCGAGGCGCTCGACGGCACCCACTTCGAACTCGCCGAGCGGGTCCGCAAGGTGGAGTCCCGGATCGCTCCGCCCGGCGGTGCGGCGGCGCCGTACTACACCTCCCCCTCGGAGGACTTCTCCCGTCCGGGCCGCACCTGGCTGCCGACCATGGGCCAGACCCGCTTCCCGGTCTACGACCTGGTCTCGACCTGGTACCACGAGGGCGTGCCGGGCCACCACCTCCAGCTCGCGCAGTGGACGCACGTGGCCGACCAGCTGTCCCGCTACCAGGCCACGGTGGGCATCGTCAGCGCGAACGCCGAGGGCTGGGCGCTGTACGCGGAGCGCCTGATGGACGAGCTGGGCTTCCTGAAGGACGCCGAGCAGCGGCTCGGCTACCTGGACTGCCAGATGATGCGCGCCTGCCGGGTCATCGTCGACATCGGCATGCACCTGGGCCTGGAGATCCCGGCGGACTCGCCGTTCCACCCGGGCGAGCACTGGACGCCGGAGCTGGCGCAGGAGTTCTTCGGTCTGCACAGCGGCCGTCCCGCGGACTTCGTGGAGAGCGAGCTGACGCGCTACCTGTCCATGCCGGGCCAGGCGATCGGCTACAAGCTCGGCGAGCGCGCCTGGCTGCTGGGCCGCGACAACGCCCGTGCGGCGCACGGCGAGTCCTTCGATGCGAAGGCCTGGCACATGGCCGCGCTGTCGCAGGGCTCGCTGGGCCTGGACGACCTGGTGGACGAGCTCTCGAAGCTCTGATCCGCGAGCGACTGACCCGCTGCCGGTGACGTGCGTACGGGCCGCCTGCTTCCCCGGGGGGAGCGGGCGGCCCGTACGCCGTCCGGCCGGTGTCAGCAGCCGCAGTCGTCGGAGTCGGTGGGCGCGGTCAGCGGGTCGGCCTCGGCGCGCTGCTGCGAGCCCTGCCAGGTCTCGACCTCGAAGCCCTCGCGGATCCAGTACTCGATGCCGCCGAGCATCTCCTTGACCTGGTAGCCCAGTTCGGCGAGGGCCAGGGCGGCGCGGGTGCCGCCGTTGCAGCCGGGGCCCCAGCAGTACGTCACCACGGGGACGTCCTTGTCGAGGAGCCGCTCCGCCTGTTCGGGGATGAGCGCCGTGGGCAGGTGGACCGCGCCGGGCACGTGGGCCTGGTCCCAGGAGGGGGTCGAGCGGGAGTCCACCAGGACGAAGCCGAGCTCGGCGCCCTGCTCGCGGTGGGCCTTGAAGGCTCCGGCGACATCCGAGACGTCCGCGTGGAAGGCCAGGCTCGCCGCGAAGTAGGCGGCGGCCGCGGCCGGGGCGGCCGGGGGGACCCGGAGTACGGGGTTGGTCGTCGTGGCGGTGGACTGCGTCTGCGGCTGAGTCGTCGTCATGGCCAGAAATCTACGGGCCATGATCACGACGAGGAAGCAGGATTCCCCGGCGTATCACTTGTTGAACCGGGGATTCCCCTGCTATTCCTGCCAGATGACCACGTATACCCCCGACGCCACGGACTGGCGCATCCTCGAGGTCCTCCAGGAGAACGGCCGGGCCGGCTTCGCCGAGCTCGCACGCGCCGTCTCCATGTCCGCGAGCGCCGTCACCGAGCGGGTCCGGCGGCTGGAGGAAGCCGGTGTGATCACCGGGTACACGGCCGTGGTCGACCCCGAGAAGCTCGGCAAGACCATCCTGGCGCTCGTGCGGCTGCGCTACCCGCACGGCAACTACAAGCCCTTCCACGACTTCCTCGACGTCACGACCGAGATCCTGGAGGCGCACCACGTCACCGGCGACGACTGCTTCGTGCTGAAGGTCGCCGCCCGCTCGATGGCGCACCTGGAGGAGATCACCGGCCGGATCGCCGGGCTGGGCTCGGTCACCACGAGCATCGTGTACTCCTCGCCCCTGCCGAGGCGGCCCCTCAGCCCGTGAGCCGGGGCCCGGGCCGGGCCGCGGCTCAGCCCGTGACCGCGGCCGGGCCACCACGCTGGCGCACCACCGATCCCCCGCGCTGCTTCACGATCTCCAGCTGGGCCTGGACCCGGGTGCGCAGGTCCGCGACGTGGCTGACGATGCCGACGCTGCGGTCGCGCTCGCGCAGCGAGTCCAGGACGTCCAGGACCTCGTCGAGGGCCTGGTCGTCCAGGCTGCCGAAGCCCTCGTCGATGAAGAGGGTGTCGAGCCGCATGCCACCCGCCTCGTCGGTGACCACGTCGGCCAGCCCGAGGGCGAGGGCGAGCGAGGCGAAGAACGTCTCGCCGCCGGAGAGGGTCGCGGTGTCGCGGGCCCGGCCCGTCCAGGCGTCGAGGACGTGCAGCCCGAGCCCGGAACGTCCCCGGCCGCCGGCGCGTTCGTCGGAGTGGACGAGGGTGTAGCGGCCGCCGGACATGCGCAGCAGCCGGACGGTGGCCGCCGCGGCGACCTGCTCCAGCCGGGCGGCGAGCACGTACGCCTCCAGCCGCATGCGGCGTTCGTTGTCGGCGGAGGTGCCCGCGGTGAGGGCGGCGAGCCGGGCCACCCGGTCGTACTTCTCCCGCAGCGGGCCCAGGGAGCGCAGCTCCGTGTCGGCCTGCCGGGAGAGCCGGTCGAGCTCCGCGCAGCGCACCCGGGCCGCGTCGGCGGCGGAGCCTGCGGTGCGCAGCCGGGCGGCGGCGCGGGCCGCCGCGGCTTCGGCGTCCCCGGGCCGGGCGGGCGGAAGGGCTGCGGCCGCCGCCGTCTCGGTCTCCCGGCGGCGCTCGGCGAGGGCGGCCTCCTCCGCCTGCCAGACGTCGGTCCGCCGCTGGTGCAAGCTGCGTTCCCGGTCGGACAGCACGGCGGCGGCCGCGGCGTCGGTGGTGTCGAAACCGGCCTTGAACGCCGCGTCGGCGAGCCGGTCGTCGGCCCCCTTGAGCCGCTGGGCGGCGGAGTCCGCCTGCCGGGCCGCGGCGCCCGCCTCGGCGACCAGGCGGATCCGGGTCCCCAGGGTGCGGGCGCGGTCGGCGACGCTGGCCGAGTCCGCCCGGACCAGGGCGAGTTCCTCCTCCAGCGCGCGCTGCTCCTTCTCCAGGGCCTCGCGGTGCGAGTGCCGGGCGGCGGAGCGCTGTTCGGCCTCGCGGCGGCTCTCGAGCCGGGCGTGGTGTTCGCGTTCGGCGCGGGCGAGGGCCTCCCGGGCGGGGTGCAGGGAAGCGGCGGCGGCGTGCGCGGCGCCGTGCTCCCGGGTCAGCTGCCCGGTCAGAGCGAGCAGTTCGGCCGTGGTGGCCTCGCCCGCGGCGGCGGACGCCTCGGTGCAGGCTTCGCGTACGGCGGCGAGGCGGCGCTCGGTCTCGGCGCGCCGCTCGTCTGCTTGTTCGTAGCGGGCGCGCGCGGTGTCCTCGGCGGCCTTGTCGACGTGCCCGGGGGCGGGGCGGGCAGGGTCCGGGTGGTCCGCGGACCCGCACACCGCGCAGGGCTGCCCGGCGGCAAGGGCGGCTGCCAGCTCGGCGGCGATCCCGCGCAGCCGGGCCTCCTTGAGCTCCAGCCAGCGTTCGCGCGCCGCGCCGGCCTCTTCCCGTACGGACAGCAGCGCCGCATCTGCGTCCGCGGCTTCCGCGGCGAGGGCGTCGCGGCGGTGGGCCGCGGCCAGCTGGAGCCGTGCGGGCTCGAGCCGGCCGGCGAGCTGTTCGGCGCGGGTGGCGGCCTGCTGGGCCTGCTCGACCCGGTCCTGGAGGCGGCCGCGGGCGGTCTCCCAGCCCGCCAGCCAGGCGGCGGTCTCGTGGAGCAGTTCCTCGGCGGCGCGCGCCTCCCGGTCGAGGGCGGACCGCTCGCGGGTGATCTCTGCGCTGCGCCGCTCGGCACGCTCGGCCGCGCCGAGGGCGCCGAGCTCCTCGCTCAGCCGCTGTTCCAGGGAGGTGAGCTGTTCGGCGCCGGCTTCGGCCAGCTGCGCGGGGAGCAGGGAGCGGCAGCGGGCGTCGGCGTCGACGGCGGCCCGGTGGGCGGCCGCGGCGGACAGCCGCAGGTCGAGGGCGGGGGTGACCCGGTCGGCGCGGCGGGCCCGGTCCAGCAGGTGCTGGACGCGGTCGCGTTCGGGCGCCTCGGCCGCGAGGGCCTCGGCGCGGCGCAGGGTCTCGGCGTGGCGGTGCTGGAGCCGGTCGAGTTCGCGGGCCTCCTCGAGGGCCCGCCGGGCCCGGTCGTGCCGCTGCTCGGCGGCGGCGAGCGCGCAGGCGGCGATGTCGAGGCGCTCGCGGGCGTCCGAGCGGGCCACGGCGGCCCAGGCCCGTACCTCCTCGGCGAGGCCGGGGTCGCCCGGGGAGAGCGGGGGCAGCGGGCGGCCGCGCAGGCCGGGGCTGTCCCCGGCCGCCTGGGCGAGGCGCTGTGCGGTGGCGAGCACCCGCTCGTCGCCCGCGCGGACCTTCTCCTCGGCGGCCCGGCGCCGGTCGGCGAGGAGCTTTTCGACGGCGGCGAAGCGGCGGGTGTCGAAGAGGCGGCCGAGGAGCTTGCCGCGGTCCTCGGCGTCGGCACGCAGGAAGCGCGCGAAGTCGCCCTGCGGGAGGAGGACGACCTGGCAGAACTGCTCGCGGCTCATGCCGAGGAGCTGTTCGACCTCCGCCCCGACCTCCTGGTGGGACTTGCCGAGCGCCTTCCAGCCGTCGGCTGCGGTGTGCTCGCGCAGCAGGCTCTGCGCCTTGTCCTTGGTGGTCCCGCTGCCGCGCTTCTTGGCGCGGAGCTGCTCGGGGCGCCGGGTCAGCTCGAGGCGGCGGCCGCCGACGGTCAGTTCGAGGGTGACCTCGGTGGCGGTGCCGGCGTCCGCGTGGTCGCTGCGCAGGGTCGTGCCCGGGCCCTGCCGGGTGCCGGGCACCGAGCCGTACAGGGCGTAGCAGACGGCGTCGAGCACCGAGGTCTTGCCGGCGCCGGTGGGCCCGTGCAGGAGGAAGATCCCGGCGGCGGAGAGGGCGTCGAAGTCGATCTCCTGGGTGCCGGCGAAGGGCCCGAACGCCGTGACGGTCAGCCGATGCAGCCTCATCGGTCCGTCTCCCGCAGCGTGTCGTCGGTGCGTACGTCGTCGAAGGCCTGGCGCAGCACGGTGCGCTCGTCCGGGTCGGGCGCACTGCCGCCGCGGACGTGGGCGACGAAGTCCTCGGCGATCTCCTGGTCGCTGCGGCCCTTGAGGCGCTCGGCGTAGGAGGCGGTCGGCCCCTCGTCCGCGCCTTCGGGTTCGAAGGCGAGGCTGAGCACGTGCGGGAAGCGCCCGGCGAGGCGGGCCATCGGCTCGGCGGGGCGCGCCGGGTCGGTGAGGGTGGCCTCGACCCAGGCGTCCTCGTGCACGGCCAGCCGGGGGTCGGCGAGCAGGTCGTCGAGGCGGCCGCGGATCCGGGCGAGCGGGCGCGGCACGGGGGTGTCGAGCCGCTCGGCGGTGAGCTCGCCGGCCGGTCCGAGTTCGACGAGCCACATCGTCTTGCGGTGGTCGGCCTCGGAGAAGGAGTAGGCGAGGGGGGAGCCGGAGTAGCGGACCCGCTCGCTGATGACCTGGCAGCCGTGCAGGTGGCCGAGGGCGGCGTAGTCCACCCCGTCGAAGACGCTCGCGGGGACGGCGGCGACCCCGCCCACGGTGATGTCGCGCTCGCTGTCGCTGCCCTGGCCGCCGGTGACGAAGGCGTGCGCGAGGACCACGGACCGGGTGCCGGGCGCGCGGCCCGCCAGGTCGGCGCGGATGCGGTCCATGGCGGCGCCGAGCACGTCCTCGTGTCCGGCCCGCTCGGCCCCCAACTCGTCCTTGACCAGGGCGGGTTCGAGGTACGGGAGGCCGTACAGGGCCACGGCTCCGTGGGCGTCGGCAAGGACGACGGGGTCGGCGCAGCCGGCCGGATCGGTCCTGAGGTGGATCCCGGCGCGGTCGATGAGGCCCGCGGCGACGCCGAGGCGGCGCGCGGAGTCGTGGTTGCCGGAGATCATCACGGTGGGCACGCCGAGCGCGGCGAGGCGGTGCAGGGCCCGGTCGAAGAGCTCGACCGCGGCGAGCGGGGGCACGGCCCGGTCGTACACGTCTCCGGCGACGAGCACCGCGTCCACGTCGTGGGTCTGCACGGTCTCGACGAGGTGGTCGATGTACGCGGCCTGGGCGTCGAGCAGGCCGACCCGGTGGAAGGACCGGCCGAGGTGCCAGTCGGAGGTGTGCAGAAACTTCACTCGACCCGCTCCGACCCTCCGCCTGCGCCCTGTGCCACCCCCTAAGCCTGCCAGACCCCGGGGGCCGCTCGTATGCTCGGCCGCATGTCCGTACTCATCCGCACGGCCGGCGCCACGGGGCGCATCACGCTCGACCGCCCGAGAGCCCTCAACGCACTCACCCACGAGATGGTGCGGCTCGTCGACGCGGCGCTCGACGCCTGGGAAGGCGATCCCGCCGTGACCGCCGTCGTGCTGGACGGGGCGGGCGAACGGGGACTCTGCGCAGGCGGGGACATCCGCGCGATCCGCGAGTCCGCCCTCGGCGACGGCTCCGCGGCGCTGGCCTTCTGGCGCGACGAGTACCGACTCAACGCGCGGATCGCCCGCTTCGGCAAGCCGTGGGTGGCGCTCATGGACGGCATCGTGATGGGCGGCGGGGTCGGCCTCTCGGCGCACGGCGGAGTGCGCATCGTCACAGAGCGCTCGCGGGTCGCCATGCCGGAGGTGGGGATCGGCTTCGTGCCCGACGTCGGCGGGACGTACCTGCTGAGCCGGGCGCCCGGCGAGCTGGGCACGCACCTCGCGCTGACCGCGGACGCCATGGGGGCGGGGGACGCCCTGCTGTGCGGATTCGCCGACCACCACGTGGCCGCCGCCCGCCTGCCGGAGCTGACGGCGGCGCTCGCGGAAGGCGGCGACCCGGAGCGGACGGTACGCGCGTTCGCCGCGCCCGCTCCGGAAGCGCAGCTCGCCGCCCACCGCGGCTGGATCGACCACTGCTACGCCGCGGACACGGTCGAGGAGATCGTCGAGCGCCTGTCCTCGTCCGGCGGGACGGCGGCCAAGGAGGCCGCGGAGCGGATCCTCGGCCACTCGCCCACCGCCGTGAAGGTCACGCTCGCCTCGCTGCGCCGGGCCCGCGCCCTGGCGACCCTCGAGGAGGTGCTCGCCCAGGAGTGGCGGGTGTCCACGGCCGCGCTGGCCGGACCCGACCTGCCCGAGGGCGTGCGCGCCCAGGTCGTCGACAAGGACCGCTCGCCGCGCTGGTCGCCCGGCTCCCTGGCGGAAGTGTCCGACGCGGCCGTCGAGTCCCACTTCGCCCCGGCCGGCCCGCTCTTCCCCACGGCCCCGGCGGGGCCGGCCGTTTCGGGTTCGTGACGCCGGCACGAAGGTCTCGTGGCCGAACTCCCCTGGCGCCCCGGCACACTTGTCGGCCGTTCGGCCGGCTGGCTAGCGTCGCCGCATGCCTCTTGCCCGATCCGCCCTGCTGTCCGTCGCCTCCGCCGCGCTGCTGGCCCTGACCGCCGCCGGCCCGGCCGCCGCACTGCCCGCCGCACTGCCCGCCGCACCGGCCGGCGCATCCCCGTCGGGTGCGCCGGCCGGGTCGGTCGTACTGGACTGGTACGACACGACCGCGCGGACCGTGGCCGCCGCGGGGGCGCCCACCCAGATCACGAACAGCCGCACCTGGGCGATCGGCTGGATCGCCGCCGCGCGCGCCGCCCGCGAGGCGCCGGCCGGCCCGGGTCGCCGGGCCTTCCAGGACGCCGCGGTCGCGTCCGCCGTGCACCACGCGCTGGTGGCCCTGGCGCCCTCCCGGACCGCCGACCTCGACGCGGCGCTGGCGAGCACGCTGGCCGGGGTGCCGGACGGCCGGGCCGAGGCCTCCGGGGTCGCGGCCGGGGCACGCCAGGCCCGCGCCGTGCTCGCCGACCGCGCCGGCGACGGGCTGGACCCGCAGTCCGTGAACGCGCCCTTCGCGGTCCCGCCGGCGGCGCCGGGTGTGTGGCAGCCCACTCCCGACGCGTACGCGCCGGCCGTGCAGTACGGCAACCGCCTCGCGAAGCCGTTCCTGCTCTCCCGCCCGGACCAGTTCCGGCCGGGGCCGCCGCCGGCCCTCGACTCCCGCCGCTACCGCGCCGACCTCGCCGAGGTGCGCGCGTACGGGGCCGCCGACAGCGCGGTCCGCACGCCGCGGCAGACCGAGACCGCCCAGTTCTGGTTCGGGTCTTCGCTGACGCTCTACACCGAGCCGCTGCGGGTGGCCCTGGAGCGCTCTCCGGGGCGCACCGCCGAACGGGCCGCGCTGGTGGCGCTCTTCCACGCCGCTCTGGTGGACACCCAGATCGCCACGTCCGACGGCAAGTACGCCTACCTGCGCTGGCGGCCGGTGACGGCGATCCGGACCGGCGCCATCGGCACCGACCCCGGCTGGACCCCGCTGCACCCGACCCCGGCGCACCCGGACTACCCGAGCGGGCACAACACGTACGCCGGCGCCGCCGAGGCCGTCCTGGAGGCACTGGCGGGGCCGCGGACGGCCCCCTTCTCGGTGACCAGCCCGACCGCGCCGGGCGTGCGCCGGACGTACACCGCCTGGTCCGGGCTGACCCGGGACAACGTGGAAGCCCGGATCCTGTCCGGCATCCACACCCGGTCCGCGGAGGAGGCGGGCGTGGCGCTCGGCAAGGCCGTCGGCCGGCACGCGCTGGCCTCGGCGGACCGGCTGCTGCGCGCCCGGTAGCCGCCGCGGGCGTCAGGGGCGGGGCGTCGGGCGTGCGGAGCGGGGGCGTGCGGAGGCCGGCGGCGGCTCAGGCGTCGCCGTACGCCTCGCCGCCCAGTTCGAACCCGGCGGTGCCCGCCGTGGTGTCGGCCAGCCAGGCCCGGAAGGCCTCGACGTCGCTCTCGGGGAGGCCGATCTCGATCGAGACGGCCTCGCCGTACCGCACGTCCAGGACCGCGCGGCCGGTCGAGCGCAGGTCGTTCTGCATCTTCCCGGCCCGCTGGTGGTCGACCGTGACGACGGCCAGCCGGTAGCGGTGGCGGGTGACGGTGCCGAGGGCGTCGAGGGCCTCGCCGACCACTCCGCCGTACGCCCGGATCAGTCCTCCGGCGCCCAGCTTGACGCCGCCGTAGTAGCGGGTGACCACGGCGACCGCGTAGCGGACCTCGCGGCGCATCAGCATCTGGAGCATCGGGACCCCGGCGGTGCCGCCGGGCTCGCCGTCGTCGCTGGCCTTCTGGACCGAGGCGTCGGCGCCGACGACGTACGCGAAGCAGTTGTGCGTGGCGGTCGGGTGCTCCTTGCGGATGCGGGCGACGAAGTCCTGGGCCTCCTGCTCGGTCGCCGCCGGGGCGAGCGAGCAGATGAAGCGGGAGCGGTTGATCTCGGACTCGTGCACGCCCTCGCGGGCCACCGTCACGTACTGGTCTGCCTTCACCCGTCCACCCTACGGGGAATCACCACGGGCACCCGCGCCGTTGATCCTCGTGTGCGCCGGCACCCGGCCGGGCGCAGGGACCGACCCTGGAGGCGGCACGTGTACGGCGATCCGGCAACCATCCGCAAGATCCTCACGGAGCTGGGCGACACCTGGGCCGTGGTCGGGCTGTCCGCCAACGAGGACCGGGCCGCGTACGGCGTGGCGCGGGTGCTCCAGCGCTTCGGCAAGCGGATCGTCCCCGTGCACCCGAAGGCGGAGACCGTCCACGGCGAGAAGGGGTACGCCACGCTGGCGGAGGTCCCGTTCAAGATCGACGTGGTCGACGTGTTCGTGAACAGCCGGCTGGCCGGTCCGGTGGCCGACGAGGCGGCGGCCGCCGGCGCCGAGGCCGTCTGGTTCCAGCTGGGCGTCGTCGACGAGGACGCCTTCCGGCGCACCCGGGCGGCCGGCCTGCACATGGTCATGGACCGCTGCCCGGCCATCGAGATCCCGGCGCTGGGTTAGGGGGTGCGGCCGGCGTGTGACGGCCGCATGGACGGATGACGACAACTCCCCTGACATTCTGGAGAGTTGACTGCAAAGCGCTCCCCCCGCGGGCGACTGCGCCGGTACGTTGACCGGATCGTGCAGGGATAAGTCCCGAGGGGGGACCTTGTTCTCACAGCAGCTCAGACGCGCCGGCCTGCTCGCGACCGCCACCGTGCTCGCGCTCTCCGCCACCGTGCTGACCGGGGGGAGCGCCGCCGCCGGGCCGCCCGGCCGGGCCCCCGCTCCGGCGCCCGTTCCGGCTCCGGTCTCCGGCGGCGCGCCGGCCGGTCTCGCCGGGCCACTGGCCGACGACGCCCGGCAGCAGCCGCCCGCGTCGCGCGTCACGGCCCGCATCGCCCGGCCGCACACCGTCGGCGGCACCGCGGCCGCGGCGGCCCGCGCCAAGCCCCGGCTCGACCTCGACCACGACGGGTACAGCGAGATCCTCGAGCAGGTCTACCGGCACGACAACGTCGTGTACCTGTCCTCGTCGGGCTACGACTACTCCTGGTACGCCATCGACGCGGCCGACCGCAACGAGGTCTTCGCCGACATCATCCCGACCGGCGACCTCGGCTCCGAGGCGCTGACCGACCTCGCGACGCTCTCCTCGGACGGGCGGCTCACGGTCTACACCGCCCTCCTCGACCGCACCACCAAGCCCCGCTGGACCGGGCGCGGCTGGCAGGTCTACAACCGCGTGCTGGGCGCCGGGGACCTGACCAAGGACGGCCGGCCCGACCTGCTGGCCCGTACGCACGGCGGCGACCTGTACCTCTACAAGGGCACCGGGAAGATCGAGGGCGGCCCCTTCGCCCCCCGCGTCAGGATCGGCGGCGGCTGGCAGGTCTACGACCAGCTCGTCGCCGCCAACGACGTCGACGGGGACACCATCGGCGACGTCGTGGCCCGCACCGTCGACGGCGTGCTCTGGTTCTACAAGGGCACCGGCTCGGCCACCGCGCCGTTCCGCCCCCGCGTCAGGATCGGCGCCGGCTGGAACGCGTACAACATGATCATCGGTGCGGACGACCTGAACAACGACGGCCGCAGCGACCTGCTCGCGCGCAAGTGGAACGGCGACCTGATGTACCACCTGTCCACCGGCGGCGGGAAGTTCTCCTCCCCCGCCCGGTTCGGTACGGGCTGGTACTACTCGCAGTTCCTCGTCGGCGCCGGGACCACCCACCTGTACGGCCGGGCCCAGCACATCGGGGTGACCTCCGACTGGCACTGGTCCAAGTACCTCAACCTCTACAACAGCGACCTCGAGGAAGAGGACCTGGGCACCACCGAGCCCCAGCCCCCGGGCATCCGCTACTACTACGCCGCCGCCCTGCACCGCAGCGACCACGCGGGCTTCGTGGAGGTCCTGGGCAAGAAGCTCACCATCAACAGCCGCGTCGCCAGCACCAACTGGGCGTACAACCACACGGTGGGCGTGGGCGACCTGACCGGCGACGGACTGGGCGACCTGCTGGCCCGCGACGGCGCGGGAGCACTCTGGCTGTTCCCCGGCAACGGCGCCTTCCAGACCGCGCTGGGCGCCCGGGTGAAGGTGGGCACCGGCTGGGGCGGGTACAACGCCCTGATCGGCGCGGGCGACTACAGCGGCGACGGGCGGCCCGACCTGGTCGGCCGCGACGGCGCGGGCAACGTCTACCTCTTCCGCGGCACCGGGAGGGCCACCGCCCCGTTCGCGGCCCGCACGCTGGTGGCCACCGGCTGGGGCGGCTACAACAAGCTCATCGCCCCCGGCGACCTCAACGGCGACAGCAAGGGCGACCTGCTCGCCCGGGACGCCGCGGGCAACCTGTTCCGCCTGAGCTCCACCGGCCGCGCGGGGACGGCCACCTTCGCCTCGCCGGTCAAGGTCGCGACCGGCTGGAACAAGTTCCGGGTGCTCTTCTGACCCGTCGCCGCACGCCGACCCTCCCGGCCGCAGAAGCCGGAGGGGATGCCCGTCCGGGCTTCTGCGGCCGGGACCGCTTAGCGTCCGGGAGGCGCCGCGGCGCGCTCGGCCTCCTCGAGGGCGACGAGCTGTTCCGGAGTGACGTGGTCCGGGATCGGTACGGGCGCAGGCGTGCGCAGCGGCGGCTGCCAGCCGTTCTCGGCGTCCCAGCGCCGCACGATCCGGGCCGGGGCCCCGGCCACCACCGCGTGGTCGGGGACCTCGCCGCGCACCACGGCGCCCGCGGCGACGACGACGTTGCGACCCAGCCGCGCGCCGGGCAGGATCACCGCGCCGGTGCCCAGCCAGCAGCCGGGGCCGATCTCCACGGGCGCGCTGCGCGGCCACTGCCGGCCGACGGGCTGGTGCGGATCGTCGTAGCTGTGGTTCGTGGAGGTGATGTAGACCCCGGGGCCGCAGAAGGTGTCGGAGCCGATGGTCACCCGGGTGTCGGCGATCACGTGGCTGCCGCGGCCCAGGACGACCCCGTCGCCGAGCACCAGCACCGGGTCCCGGCCGAGGTCGAGGTCGGGCATCATCCCGGCGGTCAGGGTGACCTGCTCGCCGATGATGCAGTGGCTGCCCAGGTGGATCCAGCGCTCGCCGAACACCGTGCCCTGCGGGAAGGCCAGCCGGGTGCCTGCGCCGATGGCGCCGAACCGCAGCCGCCCGGGCGCCTGAGCGGTGACGGCGCCGGCCTGCTGCATCCAGCGCCAGCCCGCGTGGACGGCCCGGGAGGCGGCCCGGCGCCGCCAGGCGGCCAGCGATGAGAACGTGTTCTGGTTCTTCGGCACCCGGCCACGGTAGTGCTCCGGGCCTGCGCCGTCCGGCCCGGCAGCCTGTGATCTTCACCCCATCGGCCACCGGTCGCGGCCGGTGGCCTACCGTGCTGGTGGCGCGGTACCGGAACCAAGGGAGAGATCATGACCAGTCAGGCCGAGCGGGCCCTCGTCGCGGGCGTCGGCGGGAAGTCCCCGCAGGTGGACCCGGAGGCGTTCGCCGCGCCCACGTCCGTCGTGGTGGGCGACGTCACCCTCGCGGCGGGCACGAGCGTCTGGTACTCCGCGGTGCTGCGCGCCGACTGCGGTCCCATCACGCTCGGTGCCGACAGCAACGTGCAGGACAACTGCACCGTCCACGTGGACCCGGGCTTCCCCGTCACCATCGGCGAGCGCGTCTCCATCGGCCACAACGCCGTCGTGCACGGCTGCACGGTCGAGGACGACTGCCTGATCGGCATGGGGGCGACCGTGCTCAACGGCGCCGTGATCGGAGCCGGTTCCCTGGTCGCCGCGCAGGCGCTCGTACCGCAGGGCATGCAGGTCCCGCCCGGCTCCCTGGTCGCGGGGGTCCCGGCGAAGGTGCGCCGGGAGCTGACCGAGGAGGAGCGCGCGGGCATCCGCCTCAACGCCTCGATGTACCTGGAGCTGGCGAAGCAGCACCGGGCTGCGGTGACCCCCGGCGCGTGACCGGGGGCCGGGCGGCCGCCGGTCAGTCGGTGGCCGCCGCCGGCACGCGCTGCGCGTCCGCGGAAGCCTCTCCAGGGACCTCTGCCGGGACGCCTGCCGGGATGCCCGCGGGGGATTCCGCCGGAGCGGGCGCGGCCGCCTCGGCGGCCGTCCCGGCGGCCTCGGCCTCGGCCGCCGCCTTCTTCGCCCGGCTCTTGAGGACCAGCATGGAGCCGACGCCGATCAGCACGGCCAGCACCAGGCCCAGCCAGGAGAAGCGCTTGAGCCAGGCCTCGGCGACCACGCCGACGTAGTAGATGACGGCGGTCGTGCCGCCCGCCCACAGGATGCCGCCGAAGACGTTGGCGACGAGGAACTTCCAGTACGGCATGTGCAGGACGCCGGCGAGCGGGCCCGCGAAGATCCGCAGCAGGGCCACGAAGCGGCCGAAGAAGACCGCCCACATGCCCCACTTCTCGAAGGAGCGCTCGGCCATCGCGATGTTCGACTCGCTGAAGTGCTTGGGGAAGCGCCTGCCGAGCCGGGCCAGCAGCGGCCGGCCGCCCTTGCGCCCGATCGCGTAGCCGATCGAGTCGCCGATGATCGCACCCGCGGTGGCGCAGACTCCGAGGATCACCGGGTCGATGTCGCCGTGCTGGGAGGCCAGCAGCGCCGAGCTGACGAGGATGATCTCGCCCGGCAGCGGAATGCCCAGGCTCTCCAGCCCGATCACCACGCCGACCAGGATGTAGATGCTGACCGCCGGGACGGTCTCGAGCCATTCCTGGATGTGCACTGGTGCGTCCTCCCGCGTCCCGTGCGCCCCCTGCGGCGCACGGCGGGCAGCCTACCCGTTCCGGGCCCGCGGTCAGTTCCCGCCCGGGGCCCTCACCACGGCCTTCGCCTGCAGCGGGAGGTCCCTCGAGGACCTGCCCACCCACACGGTCCGCGCTCCGGTGCCGAGCACCCAGCCGTGCCGCGCGGGGTCCCAGGAGGACAGCGTGCGGGCGTCGACGTCGACGGTGACCCGCTGGGCCTCGCCCGCGGCCAGCCGGAGCCGCCGGTACCCGGCGAGGGCCCGGACGGGCTGGTCGAGACTCAGGTCCGGCGACGGGCCGACGTACACCTGCGCCACCTCGGTACCGGCCCGCTTCCCGGTGTTCCGCACGGTGAACTGCACGCGCAGGCCGCCCTCGCCGGGCCGCACCGACGGCTTCTCGTAGCGGAAGGACGTGTACGAGAGGCCGTGCCCGAACGGGAACAGCGGGGCCACGCGCTCCTTGTCGTACCAGCGGTGCCCGACGTGCACGCCTTCGGTGTACTCCTGGCGCCCGCCGACGCCCGGGTAGCGCAGCGGGTCGCCCGCAACGGGGTGGACGTTCTCGGCGGCCGGGAAGGTCTGGGTGAGCCGCCCGCCCGGGTCGGCGTCGCCGAAGAGCACGGCGGCCGTCGCGGCCGCGCCCTCCTGGCCGGGGTAGTACATCTGGAGGACGGCGCCGGTCCTCTCCAGCCAGGGCATGGTGGTGCTCGACGAGGTGTTGAGGACGACCGTGGTGCGGGGGTTGGCCGCGGTGACGGCCTCGACGAGCTGCTGCTGCCCGCCGGGCAGGGCGAGCGTGGTGCGGTCGCGGCCCTCGGTGGCGTCCTCGTACGCGAAGAGCACGACACTGTGGGCCGCGCGGGCGGCGCGCACCGCCCGGTCCAGGTCCGCGGCCCGGGTGGCGCCGCTGGTGTGCTGCAGCCGGAAGCGCTGCCCGGACGGTCCGCCCGCAGCGGTGACCGAGAGCCGGTGCGCCCCCGCGGTCAGCTTCACGGTGGCGCGGCGCACGGTCATCCCGTCGGGTGCGGTGCCCAGCAGCCCGCCGGCGAAGTACTCGGCCACACCCGCGCGTACGGGGAAGAGCTCGCGGCCGTCGAGCAGGACGGCGGGCCGCTTGCCGGTGTAGTGGACGATCAGGGTCCACTCGTCCTCGGCGGGGAGCGTGAGGGTGCCCGTCCAGTTCCAGGTGCCGCCGGCGGCGACCGTGCGGTCTTCGAGACCGACGGCCGGGGCGAGGGCCCGCGCGGGCAGCGGCATCCCGTACAGGTCCTCGCCGGGCGCGTGGTCCACCCGGGCGCCCTTCCCGGCCCGGGCCCGGATCGCGGCGAGCGGGCTGTCGGCCCGGTCGGGGACCACGTGGGCGCTGCCGCCCCCGCTGACGAAGGGCACCGCGCCGGTGGGGCCGACGACGGCGAGCGAACGGGCCGCGGGCCCGGCCAGCGGGAGCGTGCGGCGCTCGTTGCGCAGCAGCACCGCCCCGGCCAGGGCGGCCTTGCGGGCGGTGGCGGCTCCGGCGGCGGGGTCGCGGGCGGGCCGCGGGGGCGCCGTGCCGTCGAGGAGCCCGAAGCGGTCGAGCGTGCCGAGGATCCGGCGGACCGCGCGGTCGACGGAGGCCACGGGGACCGTGCCGCCGGTGACGGCCTTGCGGAGGGCGTCGCCGTAGTGGCGGCCGCCGGGCATCTCCATGTCGAGGCCCGCGCCGATCGCGGCGGCGGTGCTGTGCGTGGCGTCCCAGTCGGACACGACCCAGCCGGCGAAGCCCCAGCGTGCGCGCAGCAGGTCTTCCAGCAGGGGCTTGTTCTCGCACGCGTAGGTGCCGTTGACCTTGTTGTACGCGCCCATCACCGAGCCGGCCCCGGCGGCCACGGCGGCTTCGAAGCCGCGCAGCTCCGTCTCGTGCAGGGTCTGCTCGCCCGCGACGACGTCGACGGTGGTGCGGCCTTCTTCCTGGTTGTTGAGGGCGTAGTGCTTGACGGTGGCGATCAGGCCCTCCTCCTGGATCCCGCGGATCACCTCGGCGACCAGGTCCGCGGTGAGCTTGGGGTCCTCGGAGAAGGTCTCGAAGTTCCGTCCGGCGTACGGGGTGCGGATGAGGTTCACCATGGGCGACAGGAGGACGTCCTGCCCGAGCGCCCGGCCTTCGCGGCCGATCACCCGGCCGTACTCGCGGGCGAGTTCGGGGTCGAAGGCGGACGCGAGCAGCACGGGCGCGGGGAGCGCGGTGGCCGGGCGGGCCACGCGCACGCCGGCGGGTCCGTCCGCGAGCCGCAGGGCGGGGATGGACAGGCGGGGTACGCCCGGGACGTATCCGGCCTGGCCGAGGGCGGCGGGGTCGCGGTCGCCGTGCAGCAGGCGGATCTTCTCGTCGAGGGTGAGGCGTTCGACCAGCGCCTCGACGCGTGCCTCGCTGCCGGGGCGGGCGGCCTGGCGGGCCGCGGGCGGGTCGGCGGGGGTGGGCCGGGCTCCGGTGCGCGGGCCGGCCCCGGCCTGCTGGGGAGCGCAGCCGGGCGTTCCCGCGACGACGGTGGCGGCACCGAGCAGGCGGATGGCGGTACGCCGGGACAGGGCCCCGGCGACCGGCCGGCCCCCGCTCTCCCCCCGGTCCCCGCCCGTCGGCCGGTCCTCGCCCGTCGGCCCGTACGCGCTCGTCGGCCGGTCCCCCGGCCGGCGGTCCTCGGTCATCGGCGGTCACTCCTCGGAGGGCGGCACCCGGCGCGCGCGTCCCGTGCGGGACGGCTTCGCGGCCACTGTGTGCCAGGCTTCCCCCGGATCCCCGCCGGACTCCCCGCCCGCCTCCGGGATTCCCCCGGCTGCGCCAACGCCGCACGCCCGCCAGGACACCCCGGACGGCGGGGGTGCCCGGACGGGCGTGCGGGTGAGTACCGGTGGTGGGCAGCTGCCCCGAAGGCCCCTGCCGGTCCGTGCCGGAACGGTCAGGCGTTGGGGCGCAGGGTCCAGACGACCGTCATCTCGCCGGTGACGGCCTCGTCCTCGCGCTGGATGCTGATCGAGACGGGGAACTCGGGGCGGCCGCCCGCGTCCAGCTCCGCGACGACCTCGGCGGCCGGGCGGCCGAGGGTGGCGGTCGCGGTGACGACGCCCTTGGCGAGCTTCTTGTAGCCGATCTCGGCCTTGACGGCGAGCGGCACGGCGCGCGAGAGCTGGTCGCCGAAGGCGGCGAGGACGATGGCGCCGCTCGCGGACTCGGCGAGGGTGAACATCGCGCCGGCGTGCGGGCCGCCGACGTGGTTGTGGTACGCGGCCTGGTCCGGCAGCCGCACGACGGCGCGCTCCGGGGTGGTCTCCAGGAACTCCAGGTTCAGGGTGCGGGCCATCGGCACCGTGGCGGCGAGCAGTTCGCCCACGTTCATCTGATCAGCGCTCATGGAGCATGATGTTACCCGCGAGTAGCCCGGCTTGGCCAGACCTGGCCGGGGGCGGCCGTGGCACCGCCGCCCGGTCCCCTTTATCGTTACTGGCCATGTGGCCAGAACAGCAGCCGCCCGGGGGCGAGCAGAACACGCAGAACGGGCAGCCGAACCCGTACCAGCAGCCAGGTGGTGAGCCGAACCCGTACCAGCAGCCGGCTCCGCCCCAGCCCGGTGGCTACGGCTACCCCCAGCAACCCCCGCCGCAGGGGGGAGGCTACGGCTACCCCCAGCAGCCCCCGGCGCCCCCCGGCGCCTACGGCTACGCCCAGCAGCCCGTCCCCGACGGCCAGTTCGGCTACCCGCAGCCGCCGACCGTCGAGTCCTGGGGGTACGAGCAGCCGCCCGCACCCCCCAAGCGCCGCAACACCACCACCCTCATCGCGATCGGCGCGGTCGTCGCCGTCGTCGCGGCCGGCTCGGTCACGGCGGGAATCGTCCTGAACAAGGACGACGGCAAGGGCGACCAGGCCGACTCCAAGCCGAGCGCCCCGGCGTCCAGCAGCGCCCCCGCCTCGCCGACCGCCAACCCGCGGGCCGGCGGCGACACCCCGCCCCAGATCCCGGGCTGGAAGGTCGTGGTCAACCCCAAGTACGGGGTGGCCTTCGACGTTCCGCCGGAGTGGAAGGTGGACGGCCCCACCGTCTCGCGGGGCTTCAGCGACGCCAAGAAGGCCGACGGCATGCCCGTCGTCAGCATGTCGGGCACGGCGACCTGGAAGGAGGAGTGGTGCACGGTCGACACCAACAAGGACGGCTACACGGAGAAGACGAGCCTGACCGACGCCGGCACCAAGGGCGGCCAGGGCGCCAAGAACACCGCCGAGGCAGCGCGTAACGAGGCCGGCAACTGGGTCTGGGCCGCCTATGCCCAGCAGGAGCCCAAGGGCACGGTGAAGGTCTCCAAGGCCAAGCCGTACACCACCACGTCCGGCCTCACCGGCCACGTCGCGACGGCCAACGCCAACGGCGTGAAGAAGAAGAACAAGTGCTCCACGGACGGCAAGGGGCTGGCCTTCAGCTTCAAGACCGCCAAGGGCGACTTCGCGAGCTTCGTGCTGTTCGGTCCCAACAACGTCAAGGAAGAGATCGCCCCGGCGGTCTACAAGAAGATCCTGAGCTCGGTGCGCCTGACCGCACAGTGATCGCGGGCCGCTCCCGCCCCGGCCGTAAATCCCATTTGGATTCCCGGCCGGGGGCAGGGATAGTCCCGGGGTGAGCTCTCGTACCGCCCTCCGCCGCCCTGCCTGGGCGGGACGCAACTACACCCTGCTGACGGCCGCCGCGGTCGTGACCAACCTGGGCAGCCACGGCGCCCTGATCGCGGCGGCCTTCGCCGTGCTCGACGCGGGCGGGTCGGGCGGGGACGTGGGCATGGTCGCCGCGGCCCGCACCCTTCCCCTGGTCCTGTTCCTGCTGATCGGCGGCGCGCTCGCCGACCGGCTGCCCCGGCACCGGGTGATGGTCGCGGCCAACGCCCTCAACTGCGTCTCCCAGGGCGTCTTCGCGGTCCTCGTCCTCGCCGGCGACCCGCAGCTGTGGCAGATGATGCTGCTCACCGCCCTGTGCGGCACCGGCCAGGCCTTCTTCAACCCCGCCGCCGAGGGCATGCTGCTCTCGAGCGTCTCGGGGGACCAGGCCAACCGCGCCTTCGCCCTGTTCCGGATGGCCATGAACGGCGCGGGCATCGGCGGAGCCGCCCTCGGCGGCGCCATGATCGCGGCGCTCGGGCCCGGCTGGGTGCTCGCCGTGGACGCCGCCGCCTTCGCCCTCGCGGGCGCCCTGCGGGCGTTCCTCGACGTCAGCCACATTCCCGAGCGCGCCCCCGGCGGCGGCATGCTGTCCGACCTGCGCGAGGGCTGGCAGGAGTTCGTCACCCGGCCCTGGCTGTGGGGCATCGTGCTCCAGTTCTCCGTCGTGGTCGCGGTCGTGGGAGCGGCGGAGTCCGTGTACGGGCCGCTGGTCGCCCGGGACCAGCTCGGCGGCCCCGCCCCCTGGGGACTGGCGCTCGGCGCCTTCGGCGCGGGCACCCTCGCCGGCGCGCTGCTGATGATGCGGTGGAAGCCGCACCGGCTGCTGCTGTTCGCCACCTTCTGCGTGTTCCCGCTGGCCCTGCCGTCGGCGGCGCTCGCGGTGCCGCTGCCGACCTGGGGGCTGTGCGCGGTCATGTTCGTCAGCGGCGTGGCGATCGAGGGCTTCGGCGTCTGCTGGATGACGACCATGCACCAGGAGATCCCCGAGGAGAAGTTCTCCCGCGTCTCCGCCTACGACTGGTTCGGCTCGGTGTCGATGCTGCCGCTCGCCACGGCGCTGGCGGGCCCCGCGGAGTCGCTGTTCGGGCGTACCACCGCGCTGTGGGGCTGCTCGGCGCTGGTCGTCCTGGCGACGGCGGCCGTGCTGGCCGTCCCCGACGTACGCCGGATGACCCGGCGGCCCACGGGTCCCAGGGCCGGGGCCGTGGCGGGCTCGGCGGCCGGGCCGGCAGCCCCTGCCCTGTCTGCGACGCCTGCAACGACGGGGCCGGGGGCGTCAGCCGAGGCTGAACGCCCCGTCGGGCGGCTGGGGTGACGGCACGGCGTCCGCGTCCCCCACGGGCCGCGCGGCGCCGGTGAAGCGGGCCAGCGCCGCCCCGTGCTCGACCCGCGCCGGGAAGGGGTCGGCGGCGCACCGCCGAGCCAGCGGCCCGGGGTCGAACTCCGTGTGCGAGGCGAGCAGGACGGCGTTGCCGAACCGCCGCCCGCGCAGCACGGACGGCTCCGCGACCAGGGCGAGCCAGGGGAAGGCTGCGGCGAAGTTCGCCAGCTGCGAGCGGAGGAACGCGAAGGGCGCGCCGTCGGCGAGGTTCGCGGCGTAGAGCCCGCCGGGCCGCACGACACGGGCCGCCGTCCGCGCGTACTCGGCGGAGGTCAGCTGTGCGGGCACCCGGGAGCCGCCGAACACGTCCCCGATCAGGACGTCGGCGCTGTGGTCGGGGGCCGCTTCCAGCCAGGCCCGGGCATCGGCGGAGTGGACCGCGATGCCGGCGTCCGCGGGCAGCGGCAGCTGCTCGGCGACGAGCTCCAGCAGCTCCCGGTCGGCGTCGACCACCTGCTGGCGGGAGCCGGGCCGGGTGGCGGCCGCGTAACGCGCCAGCGTGCCGGCGCCGGCGCCGAGGTGGACGAGGTCCAGCGGCACCGCCGGTTCGGCCGCGCAGTCCAGTACGTGGCCCAGCCGCCGGACGTACTCGAACTCGAGGTGCCCGGGGTCGTCGAGGTCCACGTACGACTGGGGTGCGCCGTCGACCGTCAGCAGCCAGGCCCGCGGCCGGTCGATGTCGGGCATGAGCTTGGCGGTCCCGCCGCCCACGTCCCGCATCACGGGCTTCGCTTCGTCCACGGGTCCATTGTCGCCGCTGTGCAGCGGCCCGGGAGCCGCGGGCGGGCCGGCGGGGCGGGAGCCTCAGCCGGACCAGACGGCCGCCGCGGCCTCCGCGTGGGCCGCCGCCTGCGCCAGACCCGCCCGCGCGGCGGGCGCCCGGCGCGCCGGGTCGAGGACGTTGCGGCCGAACGCCTTGCGGGCCGCCCGGTCCGGCGTGATCAGCAGCACCTTCGCGCCGTCGGCCCGCAGCCGCTCGGCCTGGGCGCGGGCCGTGGGCACCACCCCGGCGCCGACCCCCATCGGCGCGATGATCACCACGCGCTCGCAGCCTGCGGCCAGGTCGGCGTTGGCGGACGAGCGCATGCCGCCGTCGATGAACCGCCGGCCTCCGATGGTGACCGGCGGCCACACGCCGGGCACGGCGCAGCTCGCCGCCACCGCGTCGACCAGACCGGGCCCCTGCTGCCCCTCCTGTGCCCGCGCGTCCTGCCCGTCCTGCCCGTCCTGCCCGTCGAAGGCGCGCAGCCGCCCCGTCACCGCGTCCACCGCGGTCACGAGCAGCCGCCGCTGCGGCCACGTGTGCGAGACCAGTCGGCGGGCCAGCACCGCGCGCCGCTCCGCCTCGTCCCCCGTCTGCGCCGCCAGCGCGAAGGCGCCCATCCGGCGGCCGTAGTCCTCCTGGTCCTTCGCCCGGAGCATGGCGAGGCCGTAGCGGGCGATCAGTCCCGGGCCGAGGGTGGCCGCGGTCTCCCCGGCGGGGTCCACGAGCTGGCGCTCGTACAGTTCCGCCGCGGTCAGCAGCCCGGAGGTGAGCTGGGCGCCCACGACCGAGCCTGCGGAGGTCCCGACGACCAGGCCGGCCGTGCCCAGGTCGATGCCCGCCGCCGCCAGACCGTGCAGGATGCCGGCCTCCCAGCCGATCCCCGTGAGCCCGCCGCCGCCGAGCACGAGTGCCGTGCCGCTCATCTCTGCCTCCCTGGCCCGCGCCGCGGCCCGGTGGGGCGCGGCTGTGGTGACGGCAGTCTGACGCAGACCTCCCGCCGTCACCACGCCCGGGTCCCCTCCGCTCAGAGCAGCTCGGTCACCGTGCCCGCGCCGACCGTGCGGCCGCCCTCGCGGATCGCGAAGCCGAGGCCCGCCTCCAACGGCACGTCACGACCGAGCTCGACGGTCATGGTGACCGTCTCGCCGGGCCGGGCGGCCGCGGCGGCGCCCAGGTCCACCCCGCCGACCACGTCCGCGGTACGGATGTAGAACTGCGGCCGGTAGCCGCTGGTCAGCGGGGTGCTGCGGCCGCCTTCCCGCCCGGACAGCAGGTACACCCGCGCCCGGAACCGGCGGCTCGGGGTGACGCTCCCGGGCGCGGCCACGACATGGCCGCGCCGCACGCCGTCGCGTGGCACGGAGCGCAGCAGCAGGGCGACGCTGTCGCCCGCCTCGGCGTGCTCCATCGGCCTGCCGAAGGTCTCCAGACCGGTGACGACCGTCTCCACCGGCTCGCCGCTGCCGCTGCCGCCGAGCAGGGCCACGCGGTCGCCGGTGCGGACCGTGCCGCGCTCGACCGCGCCGGTGACGACCGTGCCGCGCCCGGTGATGGTGAGGACGTTCTCGACGGGCAGCAGGAAGGGCGCCTCCGTGTAGCGCACCGGCACCGGCACGTACGTGTCGACCGCGTCGAGCAGGGCCTCGACGGCCGCGGTCCACTTCGGGTCGCCCGCCAGCGCGCCGAGCCCGGAGACGCGTACGACGGGCAGCGCGTCGCCTCCGTAGCCGTGGGCGGAGAGCAGCTCGCGGACTTCCAGTTCGACCAGGTCGGTGAGCTCGGGGTCCGCCGCGTCCGTCTTGTTGAGGGCGACGACGACGTGGTCGACTCCGACCTGGCGGGCGAGCAGGACGTGTTCGGCGGTCTGGGGCATGACCCCGTCGAGCGCGGAGACCACGAGGATCGCCCCGTCGAGCTGGGCCGCGCCGGTGACCATGTTCTTCACGTAGTCGGCGTGGCCGGGCATGTCGACGTGGGCGTAGTGCCGGGTGTCGGTCTCGTACTCGACGTGGGCGAGGTTGATGGTGATCCCGCGCCGGGCCTCCTCGGGGGCCCGGTCGATGCGGTCGAAGGGGACGTAGGCGGCGGCGCCGCGGGCGGCGAGGACCTTGGTGATGGCGGCGGTGAGGGTGGTCTTGCCGTGGTCGACGTGGCCCATGGTGCCGATGTTGAGGTGCGGCTTGGTGCGCACGAATGCCGTCTTGGGCATGGCGGAGCGTGTTCCTTCCCGGAACTCGAAGCGTGGCGGGGACCCCCGGGCCTGGCCGACCCTCCCCCTGTGGGGTCCGCCGGACGGTCCGGGAAGGGTCAGCTTCGTGCGCCGCCGACGGGCGCTGCGGCCGCGGTCTCGGCGGTGAGGGCAGCCTTCGGCGCATCCGCGACTGCGGACGGCTCGGTGGGGAAGGCGTACCGGGACATGTCCACGATCGTGCCGCCCGGGCGGCCGGGAGTCGAGTGAATTTCCGCGCGCTCAGCGCGGCTTGGGGGTTCTGAGCGCCTCGCGGACGGACAGCGGCGCCAGGCGGTCCCGGGCGCCGTCGACGAAGGCGCGGACCGCCTCCGGGTCGGTCTTGGCGTACTCGCGCAGGCTCCAGCCGATGGCCTTGCGCACGAAGAAGTCCGGATGGCCGGCCTGGCGCAGGCAGTAGCCGAAGAGCCGGTCCGCGTCGGTGGCGTCCTTGTAGCGCAGCTGGTGCAGGAGGGCGGTGCGGACGAGCCAGAGGTCGTCGTCCCCGATCCACTCGTCCATCACGGCGGGCAGCGCGGGGTCCGCGGCGACCAGCGGGCCGACGGTGTGCGCGGCCAGCAGGTCGACCGTGTCCCACCAGGGGTCGGTGACGAGCAGGTGGCGGACCACCGGCAGCAGGCCGGAGGAGCAGCGCCGTACATGGCGGCGCAGGTAGTCGACGGCGAAGTACCGGTACTCGCGCTCGGGCAGCTGCCAGCAGCGCAGCGCGAGGGCGGCGCAGTCCGCTTCGGCGGGCACGGCCGTGCCCCGGGTCACCTCGCGGTCCAGGGCCCGGCGGACCGGTGTGGCGAGGCCGAGGAAGGGGGCGACGTTCTTCATGTACGCGGCGGCGCCGACGGCCCTGGCGGGGTCGGCGGCCGGGGCGTACGCGGCCGTGAGGCGCCCGACGAGCAGTTCGGCCAGCGGGCTCGGCGGGGCCATGGGCGGTTCACCGGGTCGTCGTCGGTCGTCGGTCCGCATGAGGTCCAGATTACGGCGGCCGGACAGCGGGGTCGGTTAGTCTCGCCGGATGTCTCTCCTGCTCGCGCCGTGGACCCGGCTGGCGCTGCTGGCCGTGCTGCTCGTGGCGGCCGGTGCCTGCGTGCTGGCCTTCGAACCGCAGCGGCTGCTGTCCGAGGGCCGGCCGCCCGCGCTGCCCCTCGCCCCGGCGGTGCTGCTGTTCGCGGCGCTGTACGGGCTGTGCACGGCGGCGTTCGTGCCCCGGCCGCTGCTGAACCTCGCGGCGGGTGCGGTGTTCGGCAGCCAGCTGGGGGTGGTGGCCGCGGTGGGCGGCACGGTGGCCGGCGCCGCGATCGCCTTCGGGCTGGGCCGCGGGCTGGGACAGCAGGCGCTGCGTCCGCTGGTGCGCGGACGCTGGCTGGAGGCGGCGGACGGGCAGCTCAGCCGGCACGGCTTCCGGTCGATGCTGGCGGTGCGGATCTTCCCCGGGGTGCCGTTCGCGGCGGCCAATTACTGCGCCGCCGTGTCCCGGATGCGGTGGACGCCGTTCCTGCTTGCCACGGCGATCGGCACGGTGCCCAACACCGCGGCGTACGTCATCGCGGGGAGCAGTGCCTCCTCCCCCACCTCGCCCGCGTTCCTGGCGTCCTTCGGGTTCATCGCCGTGTCCGGCCTGGCGGCCGGAGCCGTGGCCTGGCGCAAGCGCCACCGGTTGGCCGGAAGGCCGTCCCCGGTCCACCCCCCTGTGGTCAACGGCGTCACCTACGGGCCCTAGCATCGGACCCGACCTGCCCGACGATCACTAAGGACGAGCGCACCCCGACATGAGCTGGTTCGAATCCCTAATTCTCGGTCTCGTCCAAGGGCTCACGGAGTTCCTGCCGATTTCCTCCAGCGCGCACCTGCGGCTGACCGCGGCGTTCGCGGGCTGGGAGGACCCGGGTGCCGCCTTCACGGCGATCACCCAGATCGGTACAGAGACGGCCGTTCTCATCTACTTCCGCAAGGACATCGGCCGCATTCTGACGCAGTGGTGGCGTTCGCTGTTCAAGTGGGCCCTCATCCGCACCGACCACGACGCGCAGATGGGCTGGCTGGTCATCGTCGGCTCCATCCCGATCGGTGTCCTCGGCGTGACGCTCAAGGACCAGATCGAGGGTCCGTTCCGCGACCTGCGGCTGATCGCCACCACGCTGATCGTCATGGGCATCGTCCTCGGCATCGCCGACCGGCTCGCGGCGCGCGACGAGATCGGCGGCAAGCACCGTGCGATCCGCGAGCGCAAGACGCTCAAGGAGCTCGGCGTCAGGGACGGCCTGATCTTCGGTGTCTGCCAGGCCATGGCGCTGATCCCGGGCGTCTCCCGTTCGGGTGCCACCATCTCCGGCGGTCTGCTGATGGGCTACACCCGCGAGGCGGCGGCCCGCTACTCCTTCCTCCTGGCCATCCCGGCCGTGCTCGCCTCCGGCGCGTACGAGCTGAAGGACGCGGGCGAGGGGCACGTCTCCTGGGGCCCGACCATCTTCGCGACGTTCATCGCCTTCTTCGTCGGATACGCCGTCATCGCGTGGTTCATGAAGTTCATCACCACGAAGAGCTTCATGCCGTTCGTGATCTACCGGATCCTGCTCGGCATCGCCCTGTTCGTGCTGGTCGGCACCGACACCCTCAGCCCGCACGCGGGCGAGTCGGGCCACTGACGGCCGCAGTCGCGCCCCCGCGGGGCCCGCCCGGGAACGTTCCCGGGCGGGCCCCGCGTCGTTGTGCCTGGAGAGCCTCCTCCGAACGAGGCGGAGCGGGGCCGCAGGACGCGCATGAGCAGGGGGTGCCCCATGGGCCGACGAGTGGTGCTGGAACGGTTCCCGGCAGGGAGTCCGCGCGGGAGCTGGCCCGCGGAGGAGTACGCGGCGGAACGGCTGCGCGAAGGGGTGGCGGCCGAGGTGGTGATGGACCTCGCCTCCGACGCGTTCCTGGTCGTCGTACGCCAGCGCGAGGCGCATTCCGGCCACTGAGCGCCGGCGCGGAGATCCGGTGCCCGCACGGCCCTTGGCCTGGCGGGCCCGCTCGCCCACACTGACCCGATGACGCAGCGTGTGGATCTCGCGACGGTAATGGACCGGCTGGCCGTGGATGCGGTGGTCACCGGGTACGCGGTGGCCGTCGACGACGGGGACTGGGCCGCGTACCGGGAGCTGTTCACCCGGGACGGGCGTGCCGACTACAGCTCCGCGGGCGGGATCGAGGGGTCCGCGGCCGTGGTCGCCGACTGGCTCGCGGAGACGATGCGGATGTTCCCGGTCCGCCAGCACCTCATCGTCAACCGCCGGATCACCCTGGAGGACCTCGGCGGGTCGCCGGGCGACCGGGCCGAGGTCCGCGCGGACTTCGTGAACCCGATGCGGCTGACGGACGAGGCCGACGCCTCGACCGCGCCGAACTTCGTCGCGGGCGGCCGGTACGCCTTCGACCTGGCCCGCACCTACGACGGCTGGCGGCTGCGCAGGGTCACCGTCCACGAGAAATGGCGCCACTTCTCCGCCCAGGAGGCCCCGGCCTCCCAGCGCTGATCCGCGGCGGGCACCCCACACTGGAAGCGGAGGCGTGTCATGCGAGACCTGGCCGGCCCGGGGGACCCCGCACGCAGCCGGTGGCGCCTGGTCGCGGCCCCGGCTGCCGGAGCGCTGCCCGCCCTCGCGTTCCCCGCCCCGTCCCTGTGGTGGTTCGCGTACGCCGCCCTGGTCCCCTGGATGCTGCTGCTGCGCTCCGCGTCCACGCCCCGCCGGGCGGCCCTGGAGGGCTGGCTGGGGGGCCTCGGGCTGATCCTGGCGCTGCACCACTGGCTGCTGCCGAGCCTGCACGTGTTCCTGCTACCGCTGGCCTCGCTGCTGGGTCTGCTGTGGATCCCTTGGGCCGTGCTGGTGCGCCGGCTGCTCGGCGGCGCTCCCGGGCCCGGGCAGGGCGCCCGCGCGGGCATCGCCCTGCTCGTGCTGCCCGCGGCGTGGCTGCTCCCGGAGCTGGCCCGGTCCTGGGAGGGGCTGGGCGGGCCGTGGGGGCTGCTGGGGGCGAGCCAGTGGCAGGTGCCCGCGGCCCTGAGGCTGGCGTCCGTCGGCGGGGTCTGGCTGGTCACCCTCGTCGTGGTGGCGGTGAACTGCGTACTGGTGCTGCTGATCGCCGTTCGCCCGGCCCGGCGGGCGGCCGCGGCCGGCGCGGCGGGCTGCGCCGTGCTCACCGGCGCGGTCTGGGTATGGGCCCCGCGGCCCGAGGCCGTCGGCACGCTGCGCGTGGCCGTGGTCCAGCCCGGGGTGGTCGCCGGCCCGGACAGCGTGGACCGGCGCTTCGCCACGGGTGAGCGGCTGACCCGGCGGACGGCGCCGCTCAAGCCCGACCTGGTGGTGTGGGGCGAGAGCAGCGTGGGCGCCGACCTGGCGGAGCGCCCGGACCTGGCGCGGCGGCTCGCGCTGCTGTCCGCCGAGGTGGGCGCACCGCTGCTGGTGAACGTGGACGCGCGCAGCAGGACCGGCGCGAACCGGCCGCCGGGCATCTACAAGAGCGCGCTGCTGATCGGGCCGGACGGGCCGACCGGGGACCGGTACGACAAGATGCGGCTGGTGCCGTTCGGCGAGTACGTGCCGGCCCGGGGGCTGCTGGGCTGGGCGACCTCGGTGGGCAAGGCGGCGGGTGAGGACCGCCGCCGCGGAACGGTTCCGGTGGTGATGCCGCTGCCCGGGCACGGGGGCGTCCGCTTCGGCCCGCTGGTGTGCTTCGAGTCGGCGTTCCCCGACATGAGCCGGCGCCTGGTCCGGGACGGCGCCGCGCTGCTCGTCGCCCAGTCGGCGACGTCGACGTTCCAGGACAGCTGGGCCCCTGAGCAGCACGCCTCGCTGGCCGCGCTGCGCGCCGCCGAGACGGGCCGCCCGATGGTGCACGCGACGCTGACGGGCGTGAGCGCGGTGTACGGCGCCTCCGGCGAGCGGATCGGCGCCGCACTGGGCACCTCGCGCAGTGCGGCCGCCGTGCACGCCGTACCGCTGGTGCGGGGCGTGACGCCGTACGTCCGCTTCGGCGACTGGCCGGTGTACGCGGCGCTCGCCGTCCTCGCCGCGTACGGCGCCGCCGAGGCCGTACGGGCCCTCAGGAAGCCTGCTCCAGCGCCGTCAGCACCACCCGCTCGCACAGTTCGTGGGTCAGCAGGGCGTCGCGGGCGCTGAGGGTCCTGCCCACGGTCACGGCCTCCAGGAAGGAGTCCACGACCTGCTCGATGCCGCGCTGGCGGGCGACGGAGACCCAGTCGCCGCGGCGCCGCACCGAGGGCTGGCCCTTGTGGTCGATCACCTCGGCCAGGTTGAGCACCTGGCGCTTGGTGTCCTGGCCGGACACCTCCAGGATCTCCTCGGTGGAGCCGGAGAGGCGGTTCATGATGCCGAGGGCCGTGAAGCCGTCTCCGGACATCTGGAGCACCACCTGCTCCATCAGCCCGTCCCGGACCCGGGCCCGGACGTCGATGTGGTCGGCCTCGCCGGGGAGCAGGAAGCGCAGGGTGTCCACGACGTGGATGAAGTCGTCGAGGACGAGCGTGCGCGGGTCCTCGGGCAGCCCGACCCGGTTCTTCTGCATCACGATCAGCTCGCGGGGGTGCTCGGCGCACTGCGCGTAGCCGGGCGCGTGGCGCCGGTTGAAGCCGACGGCCAGCGACACCCCGCGCTCCTCGGCGAGTTCGACCAGCCGCCGCGATTCTGCGAGGTCGTAGGAGAGCGGCTTGTCGACGTACGTCGGAACGCCGGCCTCCAGCAGCCGGGTGACGATCTCGGGGTGCGCGGCGGTCGGGGCGTGGACGAACGCCGCGTCGAGGCCCTGGCCGAGCAGCGAGTCGAGTCCGGTGTGGCAGCGCTCCGCGGGGACGTGGTGGCGGGCGGCGACCCCCTCGAGGGTGGCCGGGGTCCGGGTCTGCAGGTGCAGTTCGACTCCCGGCCGGGCCGTGAGGACGGGCAGGTAGGCCTTCTGCGCGATGTCGCCGAGTCCGATGCAGCCGACCTTCACCGGGTGCCTCCCTGTCCTGCCGCCGAGTACGTGCCCGCCGCCGGTCTCCCGGGGCCTGTCCTCGCAGCTTAGGGCCTTTCCTTAATCCCTGGTGCCGGGCCGGGCGTTGAATGAGGATGTCCGGCATGACGATCGACGAACGCCCCGAACCCTCCACGACCGCCGGTGAACGCGAGATGCTGGAAGGGTTCCTGGACTTCCACCGGGCCACCCTCGCGATGAAGTGCGCCGGACTGGACGACGCCCGGCTGCGGCGCGCGGCGCTGCCGCCCTCCGAGCTGACCCTGCTGGGTCTCGTACGCCACCTGAGCGAGGTGGAGCGCTGGTGGTTCGCGGAGGTCACCGAGGGCCTGGAGCTGCCCCCGCTGTACTCCACGGAGGAGGACCGGGACGGGGACTTCCACGTCACGGAGGAGCACACCTTCGCCGAGGCCGAGGCCGTCTGGCAGGCGGAGATCGCCCGCGCCCGGGAGATCTCGGCGCGGCGCTCGCTGGACGACGTGTCGGAGCGCGGCCGCAGGGGCGAGCACTTCAGCCTGCGCTGGGTCTACACCCACATGATCGAGGAGTACGCCCGGCACAATGGGCACGCGGACCTCCTGCGCGAGCAGATAGACGGCGTCACCGGCGAATGACCGGTCACCCGTGCGGGGTCAATTTCGCGTCCTGGTTTCCGCAACCGGGGCGAAGCACAGCAGAGTTGCGCGAGTGCATCGAAACCGAACCACGACAACGCTGCTGCTCGGAGTGGCCTGCGCGGTCTCTGCCGTCTCCGGCTGTGTGAATGTGAACCCCGTCGCGGTGCAGCCCGCGGCCTCGGCCGAACCGCCGCGGCACGATCCGCGCGGCGGCCCCGCGCCCGCCCCGGTACTGGTGCAGGCGCCCGCGCTGGAGGCCCTGGAGGCGGTGCCGGCCGAGGAGCCCGAGCGGCCGCGGGCCGCGGAGGGGGCCCGCGGGGAGCCCGGGCGGCGGCCCGCGCCGGAGATCCCGCCCGCTGCGCTGCCGGACGATCCCGAGCCGCCCTCGGCGGTGCGGGCACCGGCGGCCGACCGGGTCCGCCCGAAGCCGCCGGGCCACGCGAAGGAGCGTCCGCCCCGCCTGAAGGACCTGCCGAAGGTGCCGGTGGAGGCGGCGGACGTGTGCGCCCTGGGCCGCAAGTACGGCAAGTGGCACAAGGACAGTCCCGAGTCGCGGATCTGCTCGGGCGTCTACGGGGAGTGAGCCCGGCGGGAGCCGGCCGGCCCGTGCCTTCTCCCGCCGGGGCATCGGCCCGGGCTCGGGTTCGGGCTCAGGAGAACCGGCCCGGGAGGGATCCCGGGCCGGTGTCTCCGCCGTCCTGCGCGAGCCGGTGCTCCAGCCGGTCGATGGCGGCGCGTACGCCGTTGCCGTAGCCGTCGTCGGCCAGTGCGCCGGTGGCGGCGCGGGCCCGGGCCAGGTGGACCCGGGCCGCCTCCGGGCGCTGGAGCTTGACGTAGTCGGCGGCGAGATTGAGGTGCAGGGACGGGTAGAAGGCCCGGACGGCCACCGAGGGCTCGTGGCGGGCGAGGCGCCCGTCCGCGAGCCCGTCGGCGGCGTTCAGGGCCCTCAGGTCCCAGGCCAGTTCGTCGGCGGGGTCGTCCTGCGCGTCGGCCATGTAGTGCGCCAGCGTGCAGCGGTGGAGGGCGTCGCCGTCCTCGCCGATCTCCGACCAGATCAGCCCGAGGCGGTTGCGGGCCTCCTCGCGGTCTCCGGCGTGGAGCAGCATGATCGCCTGGCCGATCCTGGTCATGACGGCGTCTTCCGACGCCTTCTGCCGCTCCGTCAACGAAGCCTCCCGTGCCGAGCACCCGATGTGATCATCCAGACGCTAACCGGAGGCACGGACATTCACGCTCAGGCGCGTGGCGCCGTCAGCCGAGGTCCGGGATCCGCCAGTCGATCGGCTCATGCCCCTGGGCCGCGACGGCGTCGTTGATCTGCGTGAACGGCCGGGAGCCGAAGAACTTCTTCGCGGACAGCGGGGACGGGTGGGCACCCTTGACCACGACGTGCCGCTCCTCGTCGATCAGCGGCAGCTTCTTCTGGGCGTAGGCGCCCCACAGGACGAAGACGGCCGGGTCCGGGCGGGAGGCGACGGCGCGGATCACCGCGTCGGTGAACGTCTCCCAGCCCTTGCCCTTGTGCGAGTTGGGCTCGCTCTCGCGGACGGTGAGCACGGCGTTCAGCAGCAGGACGCCCTGCTTCGCCCACGGCATCAGGTAGCCGTTGTCCGGGATCGGCAGGCCGAGCTCGGCCTGCATCTCCTTGTAGATGTTGCGCAGCGACGGCGGGGTCTTGACCCCGGGCTGCACCGAGAAGCACAGGCCGTGGCCCTGGCCGGGGCCGTGGTACGGGTCCTGGCCGAGCACCAGGACCTTGACCTTGTCGTACGGGGTGGCCTCGAGCGCGGCGAACACCTGCTCGCGCGGCGGGTACACCGGCCCGCCGGCCCGCTCCTTCTCGACGAACTCGGTGAGTTCCCTGAAGTAGGGCTTGTCCAGTTCCTCGCCGAGGACGGGGAGCCAGGACTCGGGCAGGATCTCGGTCACGTCAACAACCTCCGGTAGCACCTTCGACGCGTTCTGCACGCGTGTGAAAGAACCTACCGGCGGCCACTGACAGCGCCGCACCCGCCGCCGTCCCGGCCACCCGGCACCGCGGTTACCAGCTGGTCTTGCGGTACAGCACCCACATCTGCATGACGGTCTGCGGGTCGAGGGCCCGCTCGGCGCCCGCGATGTCCTCGCCCGCGGCGACGTACAGCTTGCCCTGCCACAGGGGCAGCAGCCGGACGTCCTCGGCGAGGATCTCCTGGGCCCGTGCGAAGTGGCCGTCGACGGCCCCGCGGTCGCTCTCGCGGCGCGAGCGCGGCAGCAGGTCGTCGGTGATCTCCTTGGCCGTGTACGGCGTACCGACGGCGTTGTTCTTGCCGACGAACGGCGCGATGAAGTTGTCCGGGTCCGGGAAGTCGGGGAACCATCCGCGGCCGAAGACCGGGTACTCGCCGTTCTTGTAGCCCGCCTGGAAGTCCTTCCAGGGCTCTCCGCGCAGGGTGATCTTGAAGAGGCCGCTGGCCTCGAGCTGGCGCTTGAGCTCGGCGAACTCGGGCGCCGTCGAGGAGCCGTAGCGGTCCGTGGTGTAGTAGAAGTTCAGCGAGACCTTCTCGGTGATGTCCGCCTCGCGCAGGATCTTCTTGGCCTTGGCGATGTCCGGGTGCCCGAAGCGGTCGTAGAACGGCGTCTTGTGGCCGGCCACGCCCTTGGGGACCATCGAGTACAGCGGCTCGGCCATGCCCGGGTAGACCTTGGAGACGAGCGCGCCGCGGTCGACGATCTGCGCCACGGCCTCACGGACGGCCGGCTTGGCGGCGGCTGCGTCCGCGGGGTTGAAGACGAGGTAGCGGATCTCCGAGCCGACGTTGTCGACCAGCTGCACGCCGGCCTTGCGGGACTCGGTGCTCTTGAGGTCCTTGATCTCCTCGGCCGTCAGACCGCGGTACGTCGCGTCGATGTCCTTGTTCTTGAGCGCGGCGACCATCGGCTCGGAGTCCGTGAAGTACCGGATGGTCACGGCTTCGTTCTTGATGTCCGCGAAGCCCTTGTAGTCGGGGTTCCGCTTCAGCTCGGCCTGCTTGCCGTCCTCGTAGGACTCCAGCAGGTACGGGCCGGAGCCGGTGACCTTGCCGTCCTCGCGGAGCTTGTCGGCCGGGTACTCCTTGGGGGCCACCAGCGAGGCGGCCGGGGAGCCGAGCACGAAGGGGAAGGTCGCGTCGGGCGTCTTGAGGTGGAAGACGACCGTGAGGTCGCCGTTCGTCTCGACCTTGTCCAGGCTGCCGAAGAGGTCCTTGGGGCCGACCTTCGACGCGATGTTGAAGATCCGGTCGAAGGAGTGCTTGACGGCCTTGGCGTCGAGCGGCTCCCCGTTGGAGAACTTGAGCCCCTTGCGCAGGGTGCACCGGTACGACTCGTTGCCGGAGTCGGTGAACTCGCAGCTCTGCGCGGCGTCCGGACCGGGCTTGGCAGCGCCGGTCGGGAAGCTCAGCAGGGTCTGGTAGACGTTCCGGTACAGCTCCCAGGAACCGTCCCACGCCGCGGCTGGATCGAGGGTGGTGGGCTTGCTCGTCGTACCGACGACGATCTTCTGATTTCCCTTTTCGCCATCGTCCGAAAGCAGGCCGCAGCCGGCGAGCAGGGATATGGACGCAAGGGCCGCAGCGGTCTGCAGACATCTGGTCCGGTTGAACACGTGCACGCTCCTCGATCAGCCATGGGATCGGCGAACGATACCGCAGTGCCCCACGAATCCAAGGGGGAGGATGCGTGGGGCACTTGACCGGTTCCATGCCCATTAGGGATGCATTTGGCACCGGCCGGGACTGCAATTCGTCCGAATATCGGTCACCCAACTCCGGCATTCAGAAAAATTCCACCGTCAACAATCAGAGTCTGACCTGTGATCCATTCGGCCTGCTCGGAGGTGAGAAATGCGGCGGCACCTCCGATATCGGCCGGTACGCCCAGTCTGCCCAGCGGATAGGCCGCGGCGGCCTCCGCTTCCCGGCCTTCGTAGAGGGTCTGGGCGAACTTGGTCTTGACCACGGCGGGGGCGATGGCGTTCACCCGGACCCCCGGCGCCATCTCGTGGGCGAGCTGGAGGGTCAGGTTGACCATGGCCGCCTTGCTCATGCCGTAGGCGCCGATGAAGGGCGACGCGGAGACGCCCGCGATGGACGCGATGTTCACGATCGCGCCGCCGTGGTCCTTCTGCCAGGCGTGCCAGGTCCGCTGCGCGAAGCCGAGCGCCGAGATCACGTTGGTCTCGTAGACCTTGCGGGCCACTCCCAGGTCCAGGTCCGCGAGCGGGCCGAAGACCGGGTTGGTGCCGGCGTTGTTCACGAGGAAGTCGACCCGGCCGAAGGCCTCCATCGTGCGCTCCACGGCCACGGCCTGGTGGGCCTCGTCGTGGGCCTTGCCGGCCACTCCGATGACCCGGTCCGCGCCGAGCCGCTCGACGGCCTCCTTGAGGGATTCCTCGTTGCGTCCGGTGATGCACACGCGGTCGCCGCGGGCGACGAGCGCCTCGGCGATCCCGTACCCGATGCCGCGGCTGGCCCCCGTGATCAGGGCGACCCTTCCGCTGTCGGGGACGGGCCCGGGAGCGGGCGCGCCGGTGCTGTCGGTCGTACCAGTCATGGTGGCGCCTTTCGTCAGTTGAGCGGGCCGCCGGCGACGTACAGGACCTGGCCGGACACGAACCCGGCCGCCTCGCCCGTGAAGAAGGCGATGGCGTTGGCGATGTCCTCCGGCCTGCCGACGCGCTGGACGGGGATCTGGGTGGCCGCGGCCGCCTGGAAGTCCTCGAAGCCCATGCCGACGCGGGCGGCGGTCTGGGCGGTCATCTCGGTGACGATGAAGCCGGGGGCGACGGCGTTGGCGGTGATGCCGAACTTGCCCAGTTCGAAGGCGAGGGTCTTGGTGAAGCCCTGGAGGCCCGCCTTGGCGGCCGCGTAGTTGGCCTGACCGCGGTTGCCGAGGGCCGAGCTGCTCGACAGGTTGACGATCCGTCCGAACTTGGCGTCCACCATGTACTTCTGGCAGGCCCGGGACATCAGGAAGGCACCGCGCAGGTGCACGTTCATGACGGTGTCCCAGTCGGAGTCGCTCATCTTGAAGAGCAGGTTGTCGCGCAGGACGCCGGCGTTGTTGACGAGGACGGTGGGCGCGCCGAGCCCGGCGGCGATCCGCTCGACGGCCGCCGCGACCTGGTCGCTGTCGGAGACGTCGCACCCGACCGCGAGCGCCCTGCCGCCCGCCGCCGTGATGGCCTCCACGGTGTCCTTGCAGGCCGCCTCGTCGAGGTCGAGTACGGCGACGGCGCGGCCTTCCGCGGCCAGGCGTACGGCGGTGGCCGCGCCGATGCCCCGGGCCGCCCCGGTGACGACCGCGACGCGCTGCTCGGTGGTGGACATGCTGGATCTCCTCGCCCTTGAAGTGCTCTGACCAGCGGTCGCCCGTAGATGAGCAACCGCTTAGTAGCTTCAGCGCTGGAGACGCTAGAAGCCCTGGCACCCGGTGTCAACGGCACCGGGCGGCCAGGGCTTTGGCGGCGGACTCCCGTCCGCCGGATCAGCGCACCAGGAGGTCGAGCAGGCGTTCCACCTCGGCCGCGGGATCGGCCGTCAGTCCGGTGTGCACCGGGCCCGGCTGGACGACCGTGCTGCGCGGCGCGATCAGCCAGCGGAAGCGCCGCCCGGCGTCGTCCCCGGCGGCCGCTCCGGCCGCCTCGCCGCCCGTGCACACGCCCTGCACGGCGTTGAGGGCCGCCCGTACGCCCGTCACGTCGGCCTGCGGGTCCAGGGCGCGGAGCCGGTCCTCGTCCAGGTGGGTGCGGGCGGCCACGAAGGACCGGGCCCGGCAGTAGACGATCACTCCGGCGTTGATGCACTCGCCGCGCTCCATCCGGGGCACGACGCGCACCAGCGCGTATTCGAAGACGTCCCGCTTGCTCACTCGCTGTCGCTCTTCTTCTTGTGGGGCCAGTCGGTCAGGTGCCCGGTCAGCCAGCCCGGAGGCTGGGAGGCGGCCTTGACCGGGGCCTCCATGGAGATCCGCTCGTGGATCGCGGCCGCCCGCGGCAGCAGCGTATCGACGTATGCGCGGCGAACGGCGTCGGTGGAGTCGAAACCGGGCTCGTCGACGAGCCATTCGTCCGGTACCTCGGCGGCGATCTCGGTGAGGAGCTCGCGGGTGACCATCGGTGCCAGCTCGGCGGCGGCCGCGGCGACGTCCGGGGCGAAGGGGGCCAGCACGTGGTCCGAGGCGTTGTACGGCTTGGCGGCGGCGGTGGCGGCGCCGGGCCAGTTGTGGTGCCAGATCATCGTGGCGCCGTGGTCGATGAGCCACAGCTCGCCGTGCCAGACGAGCATGTTCGGGTTGCGCCAGGACCGGTCGACGTTGTTGATCAGGGCGTCGAACCACACCACGCGCCCGGCCTCGGCCGGGTCCACCTGGTAAGCGAGCGGGTCGAAGCCGATCGAGCCGGGGAGGTAGTCCATGCCCAGGTTGAGGCCGCCGCTGGCCTTGAGCAGCTCCTGGACCTCCTGGTCCGGCTCCGCGAGGCCGATGACGGGGTCGAGCTGGATCTGCACCAGCGCGGGGACCCGCAGGCCCAGCCGCTGGGCGAGCCGACCGCAGACGACCTCGGCGACCAGGGTCTTGCGGCCCTGGCCGGCTCCGGTGAACTTCATGACGTAGGTGCCGAGGTCGTCGGCTTCGACGATTCCCGGGAGCGAGCCGCCCTCACGCAGCGGCGTGACGTAGCGGGTCGCGATGACTTCGGACAGCATCAGCCCAGGTTACGGCCGCGCGGCGGACGGCGACCAGTGGCTTTCGACCTCTGCCGCGGTGGTGACGGTGGCCACGAGCGCGAGGGAGTTGCGCATCACCTGTGCGGTGTACCCGGCGGGGACGCCCGCGACGGCGTCGGCGGGCACCACGACGGTGTAGCCGCGGTTCACGGCGTCGAAGACGGTGTTGGGGATCGCGATGTTCGAGGAGACCCCGGTGACGACGAGTGTGCGGCAGCCGAGGTTGCGCAGCAGCGCGTCGAGGTCGGTGCCCGCCATGGGCGAGAGCCCGTGCAGACGGCTGACCACCAGGTCCTCCGGCGCCACCTCGATCGGCGCCGCGACGCGGACCGCCGGGGTGCCGGAGAGCTGCTGCACCGGCAGCCGGCCGGCTGCGCGGAACAGCCGGGCGTTGGAATTGGCCCCGCGGCCGTCCGGGCGCCGCTCGGCGACGGCGTGCACCACCTGCACCCCGGCGCGGTGCGCGGCGGCGACGAGCCCGGCCACCCGCCCGAGCATCCCGGAGGACTGCGCCTCCTTGGCCAGCTCGGGCAGGGCGCTGTCCTCGCCCACGACGCCGTTCTGGCACTCGACGGTGAGCAGCACGGTGGTGGCGGGATCGAGGTCGGCCATGACTCCCCCTGGCGTGCGGACGGAAGAGCCCTCATGATTCCTGACACACAGTCAGATGTGAAGGGGTGCGGGACCGATGGACGTGACGCAGCGGCGTGGCCGCCGGATCATGATGACGAGCGGGGAAGTGGACGCCTTCCTGCGCGAGCAGCGCACATGCCGGGTGGCGACGGTCTCCCCCGACGGCCGGCCGCACGCGGGTGCGCTGTGGTTCGCCTGGGACGGCACCTCGCTGTGGCTGTACTCGATCACGCGCAGCCGCCGCTGGGCGGACCTGCGCAAGGACCCGCGGATGTCGGTGGTCGTGGACGCCGGCGAGTCGTACGACGAACTGCGCGGCGTGGAGCTGTCGGGCACGGCGGTCTTCGTGGGCGAGGCGCCCCGCACGGGCGAGCCGTGCCCGGAGCTGGAGCTCGTCGAACGCCTCTTCCCGGCCAAGAACTTCGGCATCGACGAGATGCCGCACGACGGCCGCCACGCCTGGATCCGCCTGACCCCCGACGCGGTGGTCTCCTGGGACTTCCGCAAACGCTAGGTCGCGTCGGCCGCAGGTCGGACCGCCGCTATGCGGCTCCGTACGCCGCGCCCGCCGCCTGGAGGGCGGACACGGCCGCGCGGACCGACGGGCGGCGGTCGGCGTCCGCGCGCCACACGGCGTAGATGTGGCGGCGGACCGGGTCGCGCACCGGCAGGAGCCGGACGCCGGCCGGCACCGGGCCGCGGCCGAGCCGGGGCGCCACGCACACGCCGAGCCCCGCCTCGACGAAGGCCAGCTGGGTGTGGTGCTCCTCGGCGATGTGCTCGATGCGCGGCTCGATGCCCTCGCCCCGCAGGGTGAAGACGAGCCACTCGTGGCAGAACTGGCCTTCGTTCCAGGAGATCCAGTCGTCGTCGGCGAACTCGGCGAGCGACACTTCCGTACGGTCCGCCAGCGGATGACCGGCCGGGACCGCGACATCGGCCGCGTCGTCGAGGAGCGGCGCCCGCAGCAGCTCGCCGGGCACCGGCATCCGCTTGTTGTACCAGTCGATGGCGACGGCCAGGTCGAGGTCGCCGCGGACGACGGCCGCCATGCTCTCCTCCGGCTCGGTCTCCACGGTCCGCACCCTCAGGTCCGGGTGGTCCCGGCGCAGCGCGGTCAGGGCCGCCGGCAGCAGCCCCCGCAGCGCGGTCGGGAACGCCGCGATGCGCAGCTCGCCCACCACGTGGCCGCGCTGGGCCTCGACGTCCGCCTGGGCCAGTTCCACCTGCGAGATGATGCGCGCCGCATGCCCGGCCAGCAGCTGGCCCGCGTCGGTCAGGCGGACGCCGCGGCCGTTCCTGGCCAGCAGCGGCTGGCCGACCTCGCGCTCCAGCTTCGCCATCTGCTGCGAGACGGCCGACGTCGTCACGTGCAGCCCTTCCGCCGCGCCGCTGACCGAGCCGTGGCGGGCGAGGGCGTCCAGGGTACGCAGGCGCTCCAGGTTCAACATGTAAGCAATGCTACGCGGTTCGGTCCACGGATTCTCGATTGTGCTAAGAAGTTGCGCCCAGCAGAGTGGGGGCATGAGCGCACCCGCAGCCCCAGGCCACCACCCGGCAGCCCCGGCCGCCCCGGCCACAGCCCCCTCCCCCGCCGGATCCGCCACCCACGCAGCGGCGGCCCGCCGCCCGGCACTGGACTGGCGGGTCCGCTTCGCGATCCTCTCCGTCGTCTGGGGCTTCAGCTTCCTGCTGATCAAGGTGGGCACCGAGGCGTACGCGCCGATGCAGGTGAGCCTCGGCCGGGTGTTCTTCGGTACGGCCGTCCTCGCGGCGGCGCTGCTGGTGCGGCGCGAGCGACTGCCGCGCGGCCTGCGCACCTGGGGTCACCTCGCCGTGTCCGCGGTCCTGCTCAATGCCGCGCCGTTCACGCTCTTCGCGTACTCCGAGCTCACCATCCCCTCCAGCCTCGCGGGGATCTGCAACGCCACCTCGCCCCTCTGGGGGATGGCGCTCTCGCTGGTGGCGCTCTCCGAGGACCGGCCCACCCGCCGCCGCGTCGCCGGACTGGGCCTCGGCTTCCTCGGCGTCCTGACCGTGCTCGGCGCCTGGCAGGGCTTCTCGGGGCTGGACGCCGCCGGGACCGCGATGGCCCTGCTGGCGTCTCTCTGCTACCCGGTCGGCTGGATCTACGTCCGCCGCACCCTGGCCGGCAACCCGAGCTCCCCGATCGCCCTCACCGGCAGCCAGCTGGGCCTGGCCACCCTGCAGCTGGGCCTGGTGACGCCCCTGTTCACCTCCGCGCCCACGTCGTTCCCGCTCTGGCCGACCCTCTCCGTGCTCGCCCTCGGCGCCCTCGGCACCGGTCTCGCGCTCCAGATGCAGTACGGGCTGGTCACCGAGGTGGGCCCGACCACCGCCCAGATGGTCACCTACTTCATCCCGGTGGTCGCGACCGCGGCCGGCGTCCTGGTCCTGGACGAGGCCGTGCACTGGAACACCCCGGTGGGCGCCGCGATCGTCCTCGCGGGCGCGGCCCTGACCCAGAGCCGCCCGAAGCCCCGCACGCGCTGACCGGCGCGGGACACCCGGCGGGACACGCAGCGGGACACGCGGCCGGACGCTCACTCGGCGGGGCGCCCGGCGGGCCGCTCAGTCGAAGCGCATCCGCGACGCCGTCCGCGCGGCAGCCGCCACCGCATCGGCGAGCGGCTCGATGTCCCGCGCCGTGAGCGTCGAGACGGTCAGCCGTACGCCCGGTGCGCTGGCCACCCGGAACCGCGCCCCCGGCGCCACCGCCCAGCCCGCCTGGAGCAGCCGGGTGGCCGCCCCCGTCTCGTCGGACACCGGCACCCACACGTTGAGGCCGCTGCGCCCGTACGCCTCGATCCCGCGCCGTGCCAGCGCCGCGATCAGCGCGTCGCGCCGCGCGGCGTACGACCGTGCCACGGCCGCGGTGTCCACGGCCTTCTCCGACCACAGGTGCACGACGGTGTGCTGGAGCAGCCGGCTGACCCAGCCGGGGCCGAGCCGGTAGCGGCCGCGGACCCGGTCGAGGGTGGTGTGGTCCCCGGTGAGCACGGCGAGCCGCAGGTCGGGGCCGTAGCCCTTCGCCGTGGAGCGGACCAGGGCCCAGTGCGCGGTGGACCCGGCGAGCGTGTGCAGCGGCAGGTCGACGATGGCATGGCCGTGGTCGTCGTCGATCACCAGCACCCGGGGGTGCCCGGCCAGCAGCGCCCGCAGCTCGGCGGCGCGCGCCGCGGTCACGACGGCCCCCGTCGGGTTCTGCGCCCGGTCGGTGACCACCAGCGCCCGCGCCCCGTCGGCGAGGGCCCGCTCCACGCTCTCGGGCCGCGGCCCGTCCTCGTCGACGGCGACCGGCAGGATCCGCAGGCCCATGGCCGGGACCAGGTCGAGCAGGCTGGTCCAGCCCGGGTCCTCGACGGCGACGGCGTCGCCGGGCTTGAGGTGGGCGGCCAGGACCCGCTCGATCGCGTCCAGGGAACCGCAGGTCACCGCCACGGGACCGGCCGGGACGCCGTCGGCCTCGAAGCCCTCGCGGGCCAGCGCCGCCAGCTCGGGCAGGATCTCGTCAGCCCCGTACAGGCCGGGCGCGGCGGCATGCCGGGCGGCCGTGGCGGCCAGGGCCTGCGTGAAAGAGGGCAGCAGGGCCACGTCCGGGTTGCCCGTGGCCACGTCGCGGACACCGGGCAGCACCTCGACCCGTACGGCGTCGCGCGGGGCCGTCGCGGGCCTGGCCCGCACCCGGCTGCCCCGGCGTCCGGCCGTCTCGATGACGCCGCGCTCGCGCAGGCTCCGGTAGGCCGCCGCGACGGTGTTCGGGTTCACGCCCAGGGCCGCGGCCAGCTCCCGCATGGGGGGCAGCACGGCGCCCGGCGCCAGCTCCCCGGAACCGACTCCGTGCTCCACGCTCGCGGAAATCTCCGAGGCGCGGCGTCCTGTGATCCTGTAATCTCCTAGCACAAACACAATTATGCACTAGTGCAATGGAGAGCACATGTCCGTCGCCGACGCCGACACCACGACGGCCGCCGTCTACGAACCGACCGGCCGCACGGTGCCCACCCGCGGCCGCGAGCGCGCCGCGTACGACAGGGAGACGGTGCACGCGATCCTCGACGGGGCCGGCATCTGCCACCTCGGCTTCGTCCGCGACGGCCTGCCGGTCGTGCTGCCGACCCTCTACGCACGGGTCGGCGAGACCCTCTACGTGCACGGCTCGACCGGCTCGCGCCCCCTGCGGGCGGCGGGCGGCGACCCGGGCCTGGCCGTGTGCGTGACCGTCACCCACGTGGACGGCCTGGTGCTGGCCCGCTCCGCCTTCCACCACTCCCTCAACTACCGCTCCGTGGTGGTGCACGGCACGGCCCGCCAGGTGACCGACGAGGCCGAGCGCAGGACGGCCCTCGACGCCCTGGTCGACCACGCGATACCGGGCCGCTCCGCCGACTCCCGCCCGGCGAACGCCAAGGAGCTGGCCGCCACCGCCGTGATCCGCCTGGACCTGGAGGAGGTCTCGGCCAAGATGCGCACGGGCGGCCCCAACGACGACCCCGAGGACCTCGCGCTGCCGTTCTGGGCCGGCGTGGTCCCGGTGTCGCGTACGTACGGGCCCCCGGTGCCGGCCGCCGACCTGGCGCCCGGCACCGCGGTACCGGCGTACCTCGGCGCGCTCTGAGCAGCGCGCCCCGAGGGGTGCGCCCGATCGGCGCGCCGCACGCCGGGGCGCTGTACACCCGAGCCCTGCCCGGGCCGCCGTACGGGGGTCGGCTACCCGGGCAGGGCCACGGGCCTGCGGGCCTCCGCAAGCGTCAGGGCGACCACGGCCGCGAGCAGCAGCAGCGTGCCGCCCACCGTCGCGGTGGTGAGCTGCTCCCCGAGCAGCAGCACGGCGATGACCGCGGCGCCCACCGGCTCGATCAGCATGATCACGGAGACCGTGGCGGCCCTTACGGCGGCCGCGCCCGTGAAGTACAGGGCGTACGCCAGCGCGGTCGGCACGGCCGCGACGTACACCAGCAGCCCCACCACCCGGCCCGGCTCGGCCGTGTGCGGCAGCAGTCCCTCCAGCAGGCCCAGCGGCAGCAGCGACACCGCCCCGACGGCCAGCGACCAGGCGGTCGTCACCAGCGGGTCGCCCGCGGCCCCGCGCCGCCCCAGCGCCCGCGTCCGCAGGGTCATCCCCGCGTACCCGGCCGCGGACAGCAGGGCGTAGCCGACGCCGAGCGGCCGTACGGCGCCCCCGCCGCTGCCCAGTACGAGGACGCACAGCCCCGCGAGCGCCCCGCCCACCGCGAGGACCCCGCCGGCGCCGAGCCGCTCCCCCATGCCGAACCGCGCCCCGAGGGCGATCAGCACGGGTCCGGCGCCCAGGCACACCACCGTGCCGACGGCCAGCCCGGTTTCCAGCACCGCGGCGAAGTAGGCGGCCTGGAACAGCGTGAAGAGCAGCCCCGTGACGATCATCGAGCGCGTACCGGGACCGGGCGCGGAAGGGGAACCAGCGGGGTTCGCCCGCCGGGACCTCAGGGCGAGCGCGCCCAGCAGCAGGACGAGACCGCCCGCGCACCGCCAGAAGGTCAGCGCGAGCGGACCGAGGTCGGTGGCGAGGAACAGGAGCGAGGCCGCGGCTCCGGCGGTGCCCCAGGCGGCCCCGGCCACGATCAGTGACAGCAGGCTGCGCCCCAGGGGCGAAACGGACAGGGTGAAGGTCTTCGACACGGGTGCTTCTCCGCAGATCAGGAAGGCAGGGACAGGACGTCGCTGGGTTCCGGACGCGGGCAGCATCGACCCGCCCGGGGGCGTCCCCGGCAGGTCCCGATGGCGGCTGGCCTGCCGCCCGCGCTATGCGGCGGGCGGCGGAAGCACGGTCGAATGCATGATCGTCACCCTACGTGGAGCTGGTCTGGCGGTCCAGGGCGGACCGGTCGGTGCCGGGCGCGGCCGGGCCGCCCCCGGCCACCGGCTCCGCGGGCGAGGCCGCGGGCCGGGAGGTCTGGGCGATGAAGGCGCCGAACAGCACCAGCGCGCCGCCGACGATCTGCCAGGTGGAGAGCACCTCGCCGAGCAGGATCCAGCCGAAGACGACGGCCGTGACCGCCTCCAGGAAGGCCACGACTCCGGCCACCTGCGGGGACAGCCTGCGCACCGAGACCACTCCGGTGACGTACGCGAACACCGTCGCGATCAGTACCACCCAGCCGAGCAGCACCAGCGCCGGCACTTCGGTGCCGTTCATCGACGCATCGCCCGCGAGCACGCCCCAGTCCATGCCCCAGGGCCGGGCGATCACCGTCAGCACGAGCATGCCGATGAGCATGCCGTACGCGATCACGCCCAGCGGGTCCGGCGCGTCCTCGCCCGCGGAGCCCTGGTCGGCCAGGACGAAGTAGCAGGCCTGGCAGCAGGCGGCGGCGAGGCCGAGCAGCACGCCGAGCAGGTCCAGGCTCAGGCCGGCCCAGATCTCGACGACGAACGCCAGCCCCGCGACCGCGAGGGCAGCGCCGCCCGCGGCGGCCCGGCTGACGGGCTTGCGCTGGACGAAGCGGATGTAGCCCAGCAGCAGGGCGGGGCCGAGGTACTCCAGGAGGAGGGCCACGCCCACGGGAATCCGGGATATCGAGGCGAAGTAGAAGGCCTGCACGCCCGCGACCGCCAGCAGGCCGAAGCCCGCGAGCAGTGCGGGCCTGCGCAGCACGAGGCGGCGGTGCTTCCAGGCCAGCGGTGACAGCACGAGCGCCGCCCCGGCCACCCTGAGCCAGACCACGTGGAGCGGGTCGAGACCCGCCTCGATCAGCGGCTTCGCCGCAACCCCCGAGCCACCGAAGGCGAGGGCCGAGACCAAAGCGAGGCCCAGCCCGGCATTTCTCCCTGACGCTTGCATCCGGCCATCATGACAGCCGCAGTCAGCACCGTCACCCCTGTCACACCTGTTGAGACGGCCGCCCCGGACCCCGCCGATTTCTGACAGGTCGTCAGTATTGAATGTTCCGGCCGTGCACACTACGTTCCGCCGCACGAACCGTCGAGAAGGGGTGGTCGCATGGCCGAAGTCACCGCGGAATCACGCATCGAGGCGCCCGCCGCGAAGGTGTGGTCGCAGCTGACCGACTGGGGCGCGTACGGCCAGTGGAGCCAGACCCACACCAGCTTCCCCAAGGGCGGCCCCGAGACCCTGGCGGTCGGCAGCACCTTCGAAGAGAACATGAAGATGATGGGCTTCCCGGCCGAGGTGACGTGGACGGTCGAGGCCCTCGAGGACGAGCGGGTGCTGGCCATCCGCGGCAAGGGCCCGATGGGCGTCGTCGTCGGCACCCGCTACACCCTCACCCCCGACGGCGAGGCGACCACGGTCCGCATCGACGGCGACTTCACCGGCGCCGCCGTCTCACTGATGGCGGGCAAGCTCAAGGACTCGGCCACCGCGGCCCTCAACGAATCGCTGCGCAAGCTGGCCGGCCTGGTGACCTGACCCGGGCGGCCGCACGGGGGGGGGGGGGGGGGGGGGGGGGGGGAGGTGGGGGGGGGGTGGGGTGGTCGGGCTATCTT
>NZ_JBVJWO010000034.1:0-85696 GCF_055602345.1 Streptomyces sp. NPDC037401 | reverse complement strand
CCGGAACAGCGTCCACAACTCGTCCGGCACCAACCGCTCGATCAGATCCGTCATGCACGGCTCAACGAGCGATTCCGCCATCAGAAACGACGTCTTAGCAGACCCGTGCAGCCCTGCGGGCGGGGCAGTCTCCCCTTTCCGCCTGCGCTCAGGGATCTCGCGCGGGCATGAGGTGGTCCTCGTTCCGAAGAGCAGTACCGTGGGAGTTTGGATCTTCGTTGTAATCGTCGTGGCCGTGGTGACCCTGGTGGGGCTAGCGATGGCCATCAAGATCGTCAGGCAGTACGAGAAGGGTGTGCTGTTCCGGTTCGGTCGGCTGATCGGCACCCGGGGCTGCGGCTTATCGTGCCGTTCGTGGACGTCCTGCACCGCGTGTCGCTGCGGATCGTCACCATGCCCATCCAGTCCCAGGGGATCATCACCCGGGACAACGTCAGCGTCGACGCTTCGCAGTCGCCTACTTCCGCGTCGTCGACGCCGTGAAATCGGTCGTCGCCGTCGAGAACGTGGGCGCGGCCATCAACCAGATCGCGCAGACCACACTGCGCAAGGTCGTCGGCCAGCACACCCTCGCCGAGACCTTGTCGGAGACCGACCGCATCAACATCGACATCCGCAAGATCCTCGACATCACCACCACCGACTGGGGCGTGGAAGTCACCCTGGCCGAGCTGAAGGACATCCAGCTGCCCGACAGCATGAAGCGCGCCATGACCCGCCAGGCAGAAGCCGAACGCGAGAAGAGGCTCAAGATCATCAGCGCCGAGGGCGAATCGATGGCTGCCGCGGCACTCGGTGACGCCTCCGACATCACTATGACCCACCCGCTCGCCCTGCAACTGCGCAATCTGCAGAACCTGGTGGACATCGGAGTGGACAAGAACAGCACCGTGGTCTCCCCGGCGCCCCTCATGAGCACCATTGGTGGGCTCGGCGCCTTCCTCGCCCGCGAAACTGCCGCTGCCGCATGCGAGACCACCACACTCGTGGACATGGGCAAGACCGTCCCCGTCCCGCCTCTGACGAACGGGGCTGCCGAGTCCGTGTGACAGCGGAGACCGTCATTGCGGGATGGGCCCCCTGAGGTCGAACAGTGCTCTCAGCCCCCGCACGATGGCTCCCTGATCGGGCACCACCAAGTCAGGCGGCGTCCCGTCCTCCTCCGGCATGGGAATGCCCAGCGTGCGCACCGCGTCAGACGGCCGGACAACGCAGAGGTGAATGCCACCTCGTTGCGCGCGCAGGCGGCCGAACGCAGCTCGGAATCCAGCTCGTTGACCGGTCGAGGTTGCCCTCGGAGACCTCGTACCGGCCTTCTCCGAGACTCCGAATGATCATCATCATGACTGTCGCCCTTTTCGCATCCCAAGGCCAGACAGCAACGGCATCCGAGGGTGCTGATCTCCGCCGGATGCGGGACATCAGCCCGGCACACGTCGTCCTGACACGATTCGACGAGACAGGCCGCTTCGAAACAGGGGCCACCCTGTCCCCTTCGGCCGACCGTTCGGTCCCTTGCCGGGCGGGGTGTCCCCAAACGCGGGGTCGTGTCATCGAAGTCGGGAGGGCCTCGAGTGTCGTCGCAGGGGTCTGATCGGGCCATCTGTGGGACCGGTCGGCCCATGCCCAACGAGGATGCGCGGGGTGAAACTGGACACGGAACCGAACGGAGGCCGCCATGAGCACCCCTTCCCCCCTGCGGATCTCGGCCGCACTCTCGGCGGAGTACCGGGCACGGATGATGAGCGTCGCCCATGACGTGAACTTCGAAGAGGGAGCGCGGATCTTCACCGAAGGAGGCCGTGCCGACCGCTTCTGGATCGTGCGGACCGGCACAGTCACCCTCGACGTCCAGGTTCCCGGCAGCAACCCGGCGGTGATCGAGAGTCTCGGTGCCGGTGAGCTGGTCGGCTGGTCCTGGCTGTTCCGCCCGTACACCTGGCAATTCGGCGCCGAGGCGATGACCCCGGTGCGCACCGACGAGTTCGACGCCGCAGCCGTGAGGATGATGATGGACGCCGACCCGGCCTTCGGGTCCGCGATCGGCCACTGGGTGGGCCAGGTACTCGCCCACCGACTGCTCGCCGCCCGGATCCGTCTGCTCGACCGCTATGCCCCCCACGGGAGCGGCAGCAGGCTGTGAGCCGCCCGGACCAGGAACATCCGAGGAGCCGGTCATGCCCGCAATCCGCTACACCGCCGCCGACGTGATGGCGCATACGGCCGTCGCTGTCGGCCGTGAGGCCTCGTACAAGGAGATCGTCGAGCTGGTGAACCAGTGGAAGGTCAGCGCCCTGCCGGTCCTGGAGGGCGAGGGACGCGTCGTGGGCGTGGTCTCCGAGGCCGATCTGTTACCCAAGGAGGAATTGCGGCAGGACGACCCGCGGCTGCCCAAGCAGATCGACGAGGCGTCGAAGGCCGGCGGCCACATCGACTGCTCGGTCGAGGATGGCGTGGTAACCCTCCGGGGCAACGTCCACAACCACGCCCTGGTCCCTCTCGTCGCGCGATCCGTCCGCGCCGTCGAAGGGGTCGTGGACGTGCGGATGGAGCTCTCAGGAGCCGCGGCGGCTGCCTGAACGACTCACGGAGAGCGGCCTGGCCCCTGTCTCCAGGGGTGCGTTTCAACCGTTCTCGCGACAATGACCACGCGGCGCCCGGCCCTGCCCCCGCGTGCGCGCGGTGGTGCCCGCCGGATCTCCCCCGCCCGCAGGAGGCCCTGCGCACCGGTTGGCGGGCGGGCGGCCGCCCGCGGGCAGTGGCTACGGCTCCGGCGAGCGGGGCTGGGTCGATGGGATCCGCTGGGTGAAGAACAGGGCGATGAGCGCGGCCAGGGCCAGGATGGCGAGCGCCGCGCGCAGGCCGTCCAGCCTGGCCTCGGCGTTCGCGTCCACCGCCGCCTGGGACAGCTCGGGGTTCACGCCCGCTTCGTCGAGGGCGGTCTCGAGCTGGGCGTCGGACAGGAACGGTGCGCCGCTCTGGAGCTGGACGGTCGCCTGGCTCGTGACGCTGTCCGGGACCGCTGGATTCGCCTCGATCGAGGTCAGGAAGGACGTCGTGAGCGCGGCGATCATGATGGATCCAGCGAGGGCCGTACCGATGGAGGCGCCGAGGTTGGTGACGGCGTTCTGTACGCCGCCGACTTCAGCGCTCTGCGCCTGTGGCACCGCGGACACGGTGACCGACCCGAGCTGGGAGGCCAGCGCCCCCATGCCGAGCCCGATCAGCAGGAGGGGGATGGTGACGACTTCCGCGCCGGCGTCCGCGTCGAGCGCGGCCATCAGGACCACCGCTCCCGCGAGCAGCGCAAGGATCCCGAGCCGCACCACTCGCCGGGGCGAGACGTCGGGGAGGAAGCGCGGGATCAGGGTCGCGGCGGCCAACAGGCTCACCGAGAGCGGCAGGAGGCGGGCGCCGGTCTCCAGCGCCGACAGGCCCAGGGCCACGGACAGGTAGAGCGGGACGACGAAGAACACGCCCATCTGCACGAGGTACTGGAAGAAGAACATCGTCAGGCCGCCTGTGAGCTGCTTGTTCTGCAGCATGCCGGGATCGACGAGGGGATCCCGGCTCCGCTCGACGACCTTGGCCTCCCATCGGAGGAAGAGCCAGAGCAGCGCCAGACCCGCCAGCATCAGCCACGTCGTCAGCGACACCCCGAGCCACGCGGGCGCGTCGGGCTTCGGCTGGAACCAGCCCCATTCGTCGGACCGCAGCACCCCGTAGACGAAGATCCCGAGCCCCAGCGCGGAGAGGACCGCGCCCACGAAGTCGATGCTCCGGCGTTCGCCGGGCGGGGCGTCCGCGATGCGGCGCGCGAGCACGAGGATTCCGAGCACCACCACGACCTCCCCGGCAAAGACCCACCGCCAGGAGAAGTACGTCGTCGCGACACCGCCGATGAGAGGCCCGACCGCGATCGCGATCGCCCCTGCCGCAACGACCAGTCCGTAGGCAGCGGGGCGGCGTTCGACGGCGAAGTTGCCGGCGACCAGCGCGACGATCGCGGGCAGGATAAGTGACGCCCCGATTCCCTCCAGGAACGACCAGCCCAGCAGCAGCACGGTCAGGTTCGGTGCGAGCGCCGTGGTGAGGGATCCGGCCCCGTAGATGCAGCAGCCGATCATGAACGCGCGTCTACGGCCGATCAGCGCCCCGACCTTGCCGCCGGGGATCATGAACATCGCCATCACGAGGGTGTAGGCGGTGATCGCGCCCTGGATGCCCGTCACGGTCGTGCCCACGTCCTCGGCCACCGTGGCGATGGAGACGTTCATGACGGAGCTGTCGAGCGCCATCAGGAACTGACCGGCCGCGAGCGTCACCAGGACGATTCGCGACTTCGCCGACGCCGAACTCTCGGCCGTGCCTGCCCGTGATGACATGGACGCATGCTCCCAGCCGCCCGAAGGCCCCACGGGCCGACCCGCCGGGCAATCAACCGGACAGCGGCATGACGGGACCGCACCCGGGCTGACGGCCGCCCCGCCCGGCCCCCGAAGCCGGATGCTTCTGCCCCACGGCGGGTGCGACGTGCCGCACTCGGGGTGACTCATCCCGGCCGGCCAACGGCCTGCATGCTGGCACCATGCACAACGACTGATCCAGCGTCAGCCACTGGGCGAGGATGCCATGAAGAAGTTCGACGCAGGCTCAGCCGTAGGCAGCGGGCCACAGGTCGACCGCCATGACAGACGGCTTGGAACTTCGGGGGCCACGCCGTGGACGCACGAGGCGAGCAGGAAGTCCCGACCCCCGGTTCGGCTTAGAACTCCTAACAGAATGATCTTTGAGGCGGTTGGATCAGCCCGGAACTGATGATCCGGGGGTGTGGGGTGGCTCGGCCGAAGCCGTGGGATGTCGATGACGAGTGTGGGCGGTGATCGAGCCGCTGCTGCCGAACGTCGTGCGTCGAGTCCGGCATCCGGGGCGTAAGCGGCATCCGGACCGGCTGGTGTTCCAGGGCATCCTGTTCGTGCTGCATACCGGGATTGCCTGGGAACACCTGCCGCAGGAGCTCGGCTTCGGTTCCGGCATGACGTGCTGGCGTCGTCTCGCCGAGTGGTCCGCGGCCGGTGTGTGGCCCCGGCTCCACGCAATCCTCCTGGCCAGGCTCCGCAATGCGAACATGCTGGACTTCTCCCGGGCGGCGGTCGACGGGTCTCACATCCGGGCGCTAAAAGGGGCCCCAAGACAGGACGAAGCCCTGTTGACCGGGGCAGGACGGGCAGCAAGCACCATCTGATCACCGACGCCACCGGCATCCCGCTTGCGGTCACGCTGACCGGCGGCAACCGCAACGACGTCACCCAGCTCATCCCGCTGCTCGAAGCAGTGCCGCCGGTGCGGGGCAAGCGTGGCCGGCCGCGTCGTCGCCCGGACACCGTCCTCGCTGACCGCGGATACGATCACGACAAGTACCGTCGCCTGGTCTGGGGACTTGGTGTGAAGCCGCTGATCGCCCGACGGGGCACCGAACACGGCTCCGGCCTCGGCACCCAACGCTGGGTCGTCGAGCGCGCCTTCGCCCACCTGCACTGGTTTCGCCGCCTACGGATCCGCTGGGAGATTCGCGACGACATCCACGAAGCCCTCCTCAGCTTGGGCTGTTCTCTGATCTGCTGGCGTCGGCTGGCCCGTTCACTGCCGGAAGCTATCTGACCGCGGCGATGTCACCCTCTCGTTCGGCCAGGCCCTCCGCACCTGCTCGTACTGTTTGCGCAGGTCATCGACCCAGCCGTGGCCCACGTCCAACCAGACTCGGACCGAAGAGATTGACTCGTTGTCGTCTGTCACCGTGACGATGGGCACGGGCACAGAGAACTGACGGTCAATCTCAATCTGGATCTCGGTATTGCGCAGCCAGCGGACGCCCCTGCCGGCCGAGAGCTCGTCCAGGGCCGCAGACCAGTCGTCCATGTCCTCGGGTGACAGGCGCATCTCCAGGCGCCCGTTGGCGAAGCCACTTGTGACGACGGCCTCGGCGTCGAGGTAATCGTTGTACGGAGTCTCTCCCGGCCTGTGCCGGCCCAGCACTCGCAGCCGGACGCTGCTGTCCCCGTCGACCAGGTAGATCAAGTCCACCCCGCTTCCCTCAACCACGCGTCCTCCCGAAACCCAAGACGATCACGGTCATCATGCAGGACTCACAGACCGACGCTGACGCGTCAAAGATCATTCTGTTAGGAGTTCTTAGGGCCGTCGCCGCACGGACAGCGCCCCTGGCCGACGCCAGGCTGCTACTGCCGGGGTAGACACCACCCGATGTCCACGCCGGCACGTCATGGAGCTTGGGGTCCGGAAGTACACCGCCGAGTCGAGGCTGGCGCCGACTCGCCGCGGCGCCGCTCAGCCACCTTGTCCGCCCACTCGGACCTCGAGCATCCACAGGGTGCCGTGCTCGATCGTGAATTCGACATCGCACAGGTCGCGGTAGTGCGCCTCCAGCTGCTCCATGCACCCGCGCAAGCGGTCGAACGAGTCCGGGTCCAGCGTGGCCAGCTCCAGAAGCGGCAAGGCGGTGCGTGTGCCCGAGGCGCCTTCCTCGCCCTGGGCGTTCGGCAGGTAGTGGCCGTACGGACCGGGACGGCCAGTAGCCGGATCGCGGCTGAACGCGACCCCGCTGCCCGAGTCGGCTCCGAAGTTGCCGAAGACCATCCTCTGGACGGTGACTGCCGTTCCGAGGTCGTCCGGAATGCGTTCGCGGTGCCGGTGGAGGCCGGCCTGCTCGCCGTCCCGAGACCGGAACGCGGCGAGGATCGCTTGCCACAGCTGCTCAGCCGGATCCTGCGGAAACGCACTCCCGGTGCGTTCAAGAATGAGGTCCTTGAACGTTTCGACGACCCGGATGAGGTCACAGGTGTCCAGGTATGAGTCGTCCACGACGCGGTGCTGCACCTGGATTCGTCGGAGTACGTCTTCGAACAGTGCCCCCTCGACGCCCATGACCACGCTCCCGAACATCTGCACGAGACGACGGTAGGAATCCCAGCCGAACCGGTCCCGCTCGACGCCCTTGGCCAATCCGAGCACGGACAGGTCGTTCAGGCCGATGTCCAGGATGGTCTCCATCGTGTCCGACATGGAGCGCCTCGCCCCCGACCTGACCGACAACAGCAGGGGGTTGTCCACCTGCCCCAGCCGCTTGTCGGCAGCCCGCTCCAGCGCTGCCAGGTGCTTGCCGACCTCGCGGTGCAAGCCCTCCGGCGGTTCGCCGGTGGCCAGGAAGACGCGGCAGACCTCGGCTGTGATGGTGAAGCCGGGCGGAACGGGCAGGCCTATACGAGCCATCTCCGCAAGGTTCGCGCCCTTGTCTCCGAGGAGATCGGCCATGCCCCGGCCCCCCTCGGCGAAGTCGTAAACGTAGGAGCCCATGACCTCCACCAGTCCTTCATCGTCGTGCTGCGATCAAGTCAGTCACGGTCGGCATCGACGCGCAACGACGTCCCTCAAGACCGGGGCATGTCGATACGCTGAAACCGGACGGGACGGGCAACCGGATGAGATGCGCGTGAGTGTGGGGGATCCGTTGAGTCAAGTTCCGCGGATCCGGCTGGATGAGCTGCTCGACGAGCTCCAAGTACGCATCGATGCGGTGCGCGGTACCCGGGACCGGGTGCACAGCCTGCTGGAGGCCCTGGTGTCGGTGGGGCGGGAGCTGGATCTCGCCCAGGTGCTGCGGCGGATCGTGGAGGCGGCCGCGCTGCTCGTCCACGCCGAATACGGCGCGCTGGGCGTCATCGGGCCCGACGGCCGCACGCTCTCGCAGTTCCTGACCGTGGGGCTCACCGAGAAGGAGATCTCTGAGATCGGCCCGCTGCCGGCTGGCCACGGCCTGCTCGGGGAGGTCATCCACCACCCGGAGCCCCTGCGCCTGACCGATCTGGGCGCGCACTCCTCCTACGGCTTTCCGGCTCACCACCCGCCGATGCGCACGTTCCTCGGCGTGCCGATCCGGGTCCGCGACGAGGTGTTCGGCAACCTCTACCTGACCGACAAACGCGGCGGGATCGACTTCGACACCGAGGACGAGACCGTGATCTCCACCCTCTCGGTGGCGGCGGGCGTGGCGATCGACAACGCGCGGCTCTACGAGGGATCGCAGCGCCGGCAGCGGTGGCTCAAGGCCAACGCGGAGATCACCGAAAGCCTCCTGTCGGGCAGCTCCCGCCTGGCGGTGCCGCTGGGCACAGCTGCCGGAGAGAGCAGGGGTGTTTTGCTGCTCGCCCGCCCGGTGGGCGAGCCGGCGTTCGGCGAAGGAGAACTGGAGCCGCTCGTCGCCTTCGCCGGCCAGGCGGCGCTGGCCCTGGAGCTGGCGGAGCGGCGACGGGACACCGAGCAGATCGCCCTGCTGGAGGAGCGTGACCGGATCGCCCGGGACCTGCACGATCTCGCCATTCAGCGGCTCTTCGCCACCGGGACGACCTTGCAGAGCGCCGCCCGGCTCGTGGAGCACGAAGGAGCCGCCGAGCGGATCGGCCGGGCGGTCGACGACCTGGACGAAACCATCAAGATCATCCGCTCGACGATCTTCGGGCTCCGTACAAAGGACCGTGAGAGCGGCCCCGGTCTGCGGGCGCGCGCCGCCCGTGCCGTCGGCGACGCAGCCACCACTCTCGGCCATCCGCCGCGCCTGAGCATGGAGGGCCTGCTCGACACGGACGTACCGCCGCAGACCGCCGACCACGTCATGGCGGTGCTCGGCGAGCTCCTCGGCAACACGGCCCGCCACGCGCAGGCGACCCGCGTCGGCGTGATCCTCAAGGCCGCGAAGGGGGAGATCATGCTGACCGTCTCGGACAACGGCAAGGGTATTCCGACGCAGGGACGTAGGAGCGGCCTGCGAAACCTCGCCGAGCGGGCCGAGGGCCTGGGCGGGACCTTCACCGTCGACACGCCCGACGATGGAGGCAGCGGGCTCGTATGGCGGGCGCCGCTGCCCACCGGGGGCTGACGTCGTGGTCACGACCGGCCCCAAGCGGCCGACGCGGGCCGCGCCGCCTCCGCCTCCGCCTCCGCCTCCGCCTCCAGCCAAAATCCGGTGACGAGATCGGGGTGGATCCGCAGAGCTCCGGTCATGGGCTGCGCGACCCAGGGGCGCAAAACGTCGGCATCGGACACCGGGCTCGCGTAGCCGGTGACGACCACGCTCCGCCCGAGATGCGTGTCGGGGTCTATGGCATCCGCTTCATAGGCGACCACCACACTGGAAACGTCGGCGGGTGCCACGAGGGAGGCGGGAGCACTGTCGTCGTGGATCCGTACGATGATGTCCCCGCCCTCGACGAGGTGGTTGACCGGGCGGACGGCGGGCAAGGCGTGCTGTGTGAAGACGATGCGTCCCAGCGACACCAGCCGGAGCGCCTCGGCCCTGTCCAGCTCCCGAATGAGCCGGGCAGGCGTCGTATGACGGACCTGGCCGTCGGCGTAATGCGGGCCGTCCTGGTCCATGATGCACACCTTCGTCGAGTCCCACATCGGTATCGGTCCTTGAGGCTTGCGATGCACCAGCCTCCCTCCCGAAGCGGAGAGGGAGCCAGGGCCGAACGGTCCACATCAGGGCTCCGGATTCGGACGACATCGTGGTCACCTGACGACGAGCCGGAGATCTCTGTCGGCACCCAGCACCCGCATCGACTTGACCAGCGGGGCCGGCACGTCGCAAAGAAGCAGTCGCGTTCCCGACCCACTGCAGCGGCGGTTCAGACGGATGAAGAGGTCGATTCCGGCACTGTCGCAGAAGGAGAGACCACACAGGTCCAGAATCAGGTTCCGGTGGCCGGCTCGTGCGAGTTCGTGGAGGCGCGGCTCTACCTGCTCTGCCGTGTAGAGGTCGAGCTCCCCGGACAGGATCACTTCCAGACCGCGCTCATCACATGCCATGGTCTTCAGGTCGATCAAGGCGGTCGTCATGGGATCCTCCGCGCTGCGAGCGGCTCCGTCGAGTCGCGCCGTTCCCCGTGCGCCATCAGTTCAACCGGTGCCGGGCGCACCCGGGAAGGTCCGGCAGGCCCTCCGGACGGGACCGAAGGTCCCTCTTCGGGGGGGCCGACCGGGCCCCCGCCGGGCCGAGTACGGACCGATGAGGGCCGATCGGCCCTGTCCTTTGGGCCCGTCCGGAAGGCAGGATGCTGAAGTTCGTGTGCCCAGGACGAACCCGGCGAAGGAGTTGCGTCATGACCGACAGCGGTGCCCCCTCTCCCGCCAAGACGCCGATCACGGTCTTCCTCCTCGACGACCACGAAGTCGTGCGACGCGGGGTGCACGACCTGCTGGACGCCGAGCCCGACCTCACCGTGGTTGGTGAAGCGGGCACGGCGGAACAGGCGCTGATCCGCATCCCCGCGCTGCGCCCCCAGGTGGCGGTGCTGGACGTACGGCTCCAGGACGGCGACGGGGTGAGCGTGTGCCGGGAGCTGCGCTCGCGGATGCCCGAACTGGCCTGCCTGATGCTCACGTCGTTCGACGACGAGGAGGCGCTGCTGGACGCCGTCATGGCGGGGGCCTCCGGCTATGTCCTCAAGCAGATCACCGGCACCGACCTGGTCACTGCCGTCCGTACCGTCGCGTCCGGCCAGTCCATGCTGGACCCGGGCGCCACGACTCGTCTCATGGCCCGGATGCGCGGGGACGTCCCCAAGGAGGAGCAGGTCCCCGGTCTGCCGGGCTTCACCGACCGGGAGAAGGAGATTCTCGTCATGGTCAGCGAGGGGCTCACCAACCGGGAGATCGGCAAGCGGATGTACCTTGCGGAGAAGACGGTGAAGAACATCATCTCGCGGCTGTTCATCAAGCTGGGGGTGGAGCGTCGTGTCCAGGCCGCGGTCATCGCCAGTCACGCGCTGACCCCTCCGAGCCGCCACCCGGTCCCAGCCGCCGAATAGTGGGCGCCGCGGCGGTGGGCAGGGCAGGGTGCGCCGTACAGTCGCCTACCCCGCCCCCTCTCGCTCCCCCGGCCCGGTCAGGAGTGCGGGACCACCGCGACCGGACAGGCCGAGTGGTGCAGGACCGCATGGGCCACGGATCCGATGCGCGCCCCCACCGACGACTCGCGGACCCTACGGCCGACGACGAGGAGCTGCGCGCCCGACGATGCGGTCAGCAGTACGTGGCCGGCGCTGCCCCGCTCCACGTGCTCGACGACGTCCACCTCGGGGTACCTCAGCCGCCACGGCTCCAGCGCCTGCTCCAGCGCGGCCTTCTCGTACTGCTCCAGGCCACCGAACTGCTCGGCGATCCACATCGATCCGGGGCTGTGGCCGTAGACCGGGGGCAGGCTCCAGACGCGGACGGCACGGAGCGGGGCCTTGCGTGTGGCGGCCGCCTCGAAGGCGATGCGCAGAACCTGGGCGGATTCCTCCACGCCGCCCTGCTGGCCCACGACGACCTCGCCCTCCTCCGGCACGGCCACCGGCGGGCCGTGCACGGAGCGTACGGAGACCACGGGGCACCCCGCTGCGGCGATCACCTGCTGACCGTACGAGCCGAGCAGGAAGCCGACCAGCGCACTGTGCCCGCGAGTGCCGAGAACGAGCAGTTCCGCTCCCTTTGCGGCGTGCAGCAGAGCCGGCACCGCCGCGTCGGAGAGCACTTCCGCGGTGACGGCGAGCCCCGGGTACCGGTGGGTGAGCTCTCTCTCGGCTTCCCTCAGGATGTCCTCGGCACGCCGGGCTTCGGTGTCGCGGTCCTGGACGAGCGGGAGTGCGAGCGGCTGCCACAGCCAGGCGTGGACCACATGCACGTGCAGGTCGCGGCGCACAGCTTCCCGCGCGGCCCAGTCGGCAGCGGCCCGGCTTTCCGGGGAACCGTCCACTCCGACGACGAGAGTGCGCTTCACAGGTCTGTCCTCCGTACTGATGCGTGCGGCATCGGGGTCGGGCGGCAGGGGGAGCGGCACCGACCGGGGGAGCCAGCGGCGCTGGACCCACCCTCGCGGACGGAAGCCGGGCGGTGCAGAGTGCCGGGATCGGCTCAGTCGACGAACGTTCCGGACCGCTGCACGGAGGAGCGGACATGACCGCGCACCCCATCTCGGACCTCGACGCGCACTGGCGCGCCGCCAACTACCTGGCAGTCGGCCAGATCTACCTCATGGACAACCCCCTGCTCACCGAGCCGCTGCGGCCCGAGCACATCAAGCCGCGGCTGCTCGGCCACTGGGGCACCACCCCCGGCCTGAACCTCGTCCACACCCACCTCAACCGCGTGATCAAGGAGCGGTCCCTGGACGCCCTGTGCATCTGGGGTCCGGGCCACGGCGGCCCCGCCGTCCTCGCCAACTCCTGGCTGGAGGGCACATACACCGAGACCTACCCCGGCATCACGCGGGACGTTACGGGTATGGGCACGCTGTTCCGGCAGTTCTCGTTCCCCGGCGGCGTGCCGAGCCACGTGGCACCGGAAACGCCGGGCTCCATCCACGAGGGCGCCGAGCTCGGTTACTCCCTCGCCCACGCCTACGGAGCTGCCTTCGACCACCCCGGCCTGCTGGTCGCCTGCGTCATCGGCGACGGCGAGGCGGAGACCGGACCTGTACGTGAACGGCAGCGACCCGGCCCAGGTGCATCACGGGTCGGTCAGCACATCAAATGGCTGAAGACCTCGCGCGAGCTGCCTGGCGCGCGCCCATCGCCTCCCTCAACTACCTGCTCACCTCGCACGTCTGGCGCCAGGACAACAACGGCTTCTCCCACCAGGACCCCGGCTTCGTCGACCACGTCCTCAACAAGAGCCCCGAAGTCGTACGCGCCTACTTCCCGCCGGACGCCAACACCCTGCTCGCCGTGGCCGATCACGCCCTGCGCAGCCGCGACCAGGTGAACGTGATCGTCGCCGGCAAGCAGCCCTGCTTCGACTGGCTGCCGATCGACGAGGCCCGCACCCACGTGACGCGCGGCGCAGGCGTCTGGGAGTGGGCGGGAACCGACCACGGCTCCCACGAACCCGACCTCCCCTCGCTGGCCGTCCGCGTCGTCAACGTCGTCGACATCGCCCGGCTCATGCCCCACGAGGAACTGATCAGCACGGGGACCAGTGCTGCACGTCGTCGCGGCCTGCCACCCTCCCGGAAGGATGGGTTCAGTTCTCTCCCGATCCAGGCTGGCCTTGACCCGGTCCGTGCGCACGCAGTGCCGTCAGACGCTGTTCGTACTCTTCCTCGTCGATCTCGCCTCGGGCGAACCGTTCGGCGAGCACCTGCTTGGCGGAAGGCGCAGCCGGGAGCTGCACTGGGCCCGAGGGGAAACGGTCGACACTGCGGAGGAGCAGCACGACTCCCGCGATGGCCAGGGCCACGAGGAGGACCATGCTGAACGACATGGCGACCCAGCCCCATCCGCCCATTCCGTGGTCGTACCAGAACATGGCTCACGCTCCTGTTGCGATGATCTGGGACACGGCCCGCAGGGCATGTCCCCCATGTCCTCACTGTCCGTCGCCCCGTGTCGTCCGGGCATGGGCCGCTCGGGGTCAGGACCAGGGCCGATAGGCCCATGCCCATGACCGTGTCTGCCCCCCAGACGGGAAGCGGGGAACCGAACGGAGGCCGCAATGAGCACACCTTCCCGCCCTGGGCGCCACCGCAAGGTCGGTTCTTCACCACAGAAGTTGTGCCAGAAGCCGAGTATCGACAGCAATGACGGCCGTGGCGCAGCGGGCGGGCGCGGTGACGACATGGTGTCCCTCTAGGGTGGCCTGGCGGGGGCCGCTCGGTTCGATGTCGGCCTGGTGAGGAGGGCGTCAACGTGTCGGAGTCGGAGCAGGGGCCGGCCGATGTTCAGCGTGCGCACTGGCAGCAGACCTACGGCGATCATCCCGGCATGTACGGCGAGGAGCCGTCCGATCCAGCGATCCATGCCGCTGCCGTCTTCAGGACCGTCGGTGCCCGGAAGGTGCTGGAGCTGGGTGCCGGCCACGGCCGTGATGCGCTGTACTTCGCCCGCCAGGGATTCTCCGTATTGGCCACTGACTTCAGCCCGGCGGGTCTGGAGCAGCTGCGCGAAGCCGCCGCGGCCCAAGACGTCGCGGGGCGGGTCACCACAGCGGTCCACGACGTCCGCGAGCCTCTGCCGCTCGCGAACACCTCGGTGGATGCCGTGTTCGCGCACATGCTGCTCTGCATGGCGCTGTCCACCCGAGAGATCCACGCCTTGGTCGCCGAGGTGCGACGGGTACTGCGGCCGGGTGGAGTCTTCGTCTACACCGTCCGTCACACCGGGGACGCCCACTACCAGGCCGGTGCCGGGCACGGAGACGACATCTGGGAACACGGCGGCTTCGCCGTCCACTTCTTCCGCCGCGACCTGGTCGACGCCCTCGCCAGAAGCTGGACTCTGGACGAGGTCGCCGCCTTCGAGGAGGGCGGCCTCCCCCGGCGGCTGTGGCGTGTTACGCAGACCGTACCTCGGTGAGTACCGCCTGAGGGTTCAGCGCTGCCCGATCTCGGGTTCCGGTTCGACTTCTGTCGTACCGCACGACGCTCGGTGCACCAGGCGGCGGGCGTCGTCACGCAGTCCTCACCGCACGGGAACCGTGATCACCGGGCAGTGCGCCCGGTGCAGCAACCCGTGGACGACTGATCCGAGTCGCATCCCCGTGTAGCCGCCCTTGCCTCGACGGCCCACGACCACGGCGAGGGCGTGCTCGGCGGCACCGGCGAGCTCCTCCACCGGGTGCCCTGTCAGCACCTCGTGCGTCAACACGACGTCCGGGTACTCCTGCGACCAACCTGCCGTCGTCTCGGACAGCATGCGTCGTTGCCCCTGGAGCGCGGCCTCCTCGTCGTGGTGCAGGAACGGCGGTGGCTGCCACACCGACACGGCGCGCAGCTTGGCCCCCCTCAGGTCGGCCTCTTCGAACGCAATCGCAAGGGCCGCCTTCGAGGACTCGCTTCCGTCGATGCCCACCACCAGGTAGGGCGGCTGTTGAGTGACGTGCTCGGCGTCGCCCACGACGACGACCGGACACTGCGCCTGCGCACTGACGGGGACGACCAGGGAGCCGGCGCTGAGGAACTCCGAGGTCCGGCTCAGGTGACGGGAGCCGAGCACGATCATGCGGGCCCGCCTCGACAGTCGACCGATCGCCGGAGCGGGGAACCCCTCGACGAGATCCACGACCGCTTCGACCTCCGGGTGTCGCTCCCTGCTCCAGGCGGCAGCCGCGCCGAGGGCGTCCGAGGCCTCCTGGTGCAGGGCGATGCTGCGCGGCGTGTCGTCGACGTGTTGCGTGTCGTGCTGGGGAGGTACGGCTACGACGAGTCGCAGCCGTAGCCGGCGTCGCCCGGCCTCGTCCACCGCCCAGGCCACGGGCAGACGCCAGTCCCTGGCCGGGTCGATGCCGACGACGATCTCCTGGTGTTCACCCGCGTCGCTCACGATTCGCTCCCGTGCTTGTCCGTGTGGCGCGGAATGAGCTGCACGGGGCAGTGGGCATGGTGGACCAGGCTGTGCGTGACTCGCCCGAGGGTGGGCCCGAGGTAGCTGGGTGACCGTCGGCCGCCCATCACCAGCAGGTCCGCCTGGCGCGAAGCCTCAACCAGAACAGAGGCCACTGACGTGCTCTTCTCCGCGTCCACCTGCACGGTCAGGTCCGGGAACTCCTCCCGGATCCGGTCCGCCACCGCGTTCAGGTGATGGACCTGCTCGTTGGCGATTTCCTCCACGTCGTCGAGCAGGGTCACGACCTCGCCGACGGACTGCAGGATGTTCCACACGTGCAGCAGCCGCAGCGAGCCCTCGCGGATCCGTGCCTCGCGTGCGGCGTACCGTGCGCAGTCGAGGTCGTGTTCGTCGCGGACAGCGGCGAGCACCGCACCCGTGTTGGCGCCGCTCTCGGTGCCTCTGACGATGATGACGGGCGTCTTCGCTCCCGCTGCGACCTTCAGGCCGACCGATCCGAGCATGAGGGAGCTGAAACCGCCCAATCCCCGGCTGCCGACCACGATGGTGCCGTGGAGGCCTGCGGACTGGTGGAGGCTCGTGTCAGGTGCGCTACGGCTGAACTCGGGGTTGACTTGCAGGCCGGGAAACTGCTCGGTGACCGCGGCCGCCGTGGCATCCAACAGTTCGCGGCCTGCCTGGCGGACACGCTCGATGCTCTTCGCGGAGACGTGGAGGACCCGGCCGTCGGCGTCGGACCCGTGCACGATGTGCAACGGACGCTCGCGGCGTGCGGCCTCCGCCGCTGCCCACATTGCCGCCTGGCGGGCCGGTTCTGAGCCGTCGATGCCGACGATGACGGCGCCGAGTTCAGAGCTGCTCGTGGTGCCTTCCATGGTTCCTCCTCAGAGAGCCGCCAGGGGTCCGGCTCTCGGGTCGGTTCTTCGGGCTCCTCCACCAGGAGGGGACCCAGTCCCCGGCGGGGACCAGCGGTCCTGGTTCACGCGATACCGCGTCGAGGGTGCGGCACGGGTCCGATCGGGCCTGGCTCCGGACCATTCGGCCCTCCTCCTCTCGTGGCATGCGGCGGATCGTGGCTATCGGCGTCCTCCGGCCTTCCTGTCCGGACGGATCGCTGTGACGGCAGGAGGTGCCTCATGAAGCACATCAAGGTCGGAGACCTGATGACCGACGAGGTCGTCTCGGTCCTGACGTCCACCCCTTTCAAGGATGTCGCCAAGCTGCTGGCTCAGCACGACATCAGCGGACTGCCGGTCCTCGACGACGAGGACCGAGTGCTCGGCGTCGTCTCCGAGAGCGACCTGATCGGTCGCGTAGCCTCCGGTCACCCACCGATGGGCGAAGAGCCCGGTGCCGGCCGAGGTGGGGCCGTGTTCCCATCCGAGGTGACGTTCACCGCTGGTGAGGCCATGTCCGCACCAGCCGTCACGGTTCACGCGGACGAAACCGCGGCAGGAGCCGCCCGGCTGATGGCCCGCCGAGGCGTGGAGCGGCTGCCCGTCGTGGACGACGAGGACCGCCTCGTCGGTATCGTCACCCGCCGTGACCTGCTCCGGCTCTTCCTGCGACCGGACTCGGAGATACGACACCGCGTGGTCGCGGACATACTCGTGGACACCATGGGGCTGGGCGCGGAGGCGGTCACCGTCCACGTGGTCGACGGCATCGTGACCCTGGAGGGCCGGCTGGAGCGACGGAGCCAGATTCCGGTCCTGATCCGCCTCACCAACCAGCTGGACGGTGTGGTCGCGGTAGCCCCCCGCCTGACGGCCCGCATCGATGACTCCCAGCTCACCCCACTGCACCGCAGCGCTCTCGGGATGTCCCTGTGACCGCGACGTCCGGTGTGGACCGTCCGGGGGACGCCCGGAAGACCGCTCGCCGCGCTTACGGCCGTCATCCAGCGTGGACTCTGTCTCCTTGAAGATTCCAAGGCGAGGAGAGACCCGGCCATGGATCACTCGATCATCCACAAAGAGTCCGGACCCGATGCCACCTTCATGCTCCAGGACTACGAGCAGGCCCGTACGGATTTCACTTGGGACTGGGCTCGATCCCGGCTGTCCGGGCTCCCGGGAGGCGGGCTGAACATCTCGCCGAAGGCGAGTTCCATGAGACGGCCAACCTCGCGGCCCTGTCCGTCTGCTCCAACGACCGGAGGAACTGTGAACCGCGACGAGGCCCTGGTACTGATCAAGGACGTTCTGACCGACGTGGTCCCCGGCGCCGACGCGGCGGCGCTCCCGCCGGGCGAGAACTTCCGCGACAACCTGGAGATGGACTCGCTGGACTTCCTCAACTTCATCGAGGCACTGAGCGAGCGCACCGGGCTCGCCCTGCCCGAGTCCGACTATCCGGCCTTGAACACCCTGGACGGCAGCGCGGGCTACATCGCCTCGCGCACCTCCGTGACGTAGCGGGGGCTGGTCGGCCCCGTAGAGGGCCACTCGGCCCCTCCTCGGTCATCGTGCCGCAGGCGACGCTGAAGGAGGACCTCGGCCCCGCGCCGCCCAAGGAGATTCTGGCCATGAAGCACCATGTGACCGTCGGCGTGGACGGCTCTCCGGAGAGCGGGCCGCGGCCCGTTGGGGCTCCCGGGAGGCGGCCCTGCGCGAAGTGCCGCTGAGACTCGGTGACCGTACACGACGGGGTCGTCTCCTTGAGCGGCCGGGTCGAGGAGCGGTCCACCGTTCCGGTCGTGGAACGACCGTGCCGGTCGGTCGACGGGGTCGTCAGCGTGGACCAGGCGCTCGGTTACGCGGTCGACGACCTGTCGACGGCTGCCGATCCGGACCGCGCCGCCCATTGACCCCTCACAGCAAAAGGCGGAAAGAGCCCGCCCGCTTCTCGCGGATCCCGATCGTGCGGTGCACGGCCGCCAGCCGCTTCTCCGCATCCTCTCAGGGACTCTTTCCGTCAATGTCATGAAAGCACGCCCGACATGATCGACAACAGGGCTGGTCAGCCCGAAGTGAGCCCCTGACGGCCCTACCGCCGACGGGCACAGGTGTCCACGCTCGGACGTATCAGGACTCCGCTACTGGAGGCATCATGAAGCAGCTTCGCACCGTCGAGGACGTGATGACGCACGCCGTCATCTCCGTCGACCGCAGAGCACCGTTCAAGGAGATCGTGGAGGCCATGCGGCAGTGGCGGATCAGCGCCCTGCCCGTCCTGTCGGAGGAAGGACGGGTCGCCGGCGTGGTGTCCGAAGCGGATCTGCTGCTCAAGGCCCAGGGCGCGGACGAGTCCCGCGCAGTCACTGCCGGGCAGCTGATGACCGTACCGGCGGTCACCGTGACCAAGGACGCCACCATCCCCGGCGCCGCCCGCCTGATGGCCCGCGGCCACCTCAAGAGGCTCCCCGTCGTCGACGGCGACGGCCGCCTCGTCGGCGTGGTCAGCCGGGGCGACCTCCTCAAGATCTATCTCCGCCCCGACGCGGACATCGCCGAAGACCTCCGCCGGCTGATCACGGCCGAGCTCATCCCCGTCGGCTCGGCCATGGTCCAGGTCCATGTGGCCGACGGCATCGTCCACCTGGACGGCTCCATCCCCGACCCGGCCCTCAAGGACGTGCTGGTCCGTGTCGCGCGCACCGTACCCGGGGTCGTGGACGTCACGGCCGTGCGCCTCGACACCGAAGTCCGCGCGTGAAGGAGGCCGAATATGAGGCACCGCAGCGTCGCCGACCTGACGACCCCGACAGCCGTCAGCGTCCAGCGCGGCACCCCGTTCAAGGAAATCGCCAGACTCCTGAAGGAGTTCGACATCTCCGCCGTACCCGTGGTGGACGAAGCAGAGCGCCCCGTGGGCGTCGTCTCCGAAGCCGACCTGCTCCGCAAGCGCAGTTCCGGCAACGGCGCGAACACCGCCGCCGATCTCATGACCAGCCCCGCCATCACCGCCCGGACCGAATGGAGCGTCGTCCGCGCAGCGCGGGTCATGCGGGGGCGCCAGGTCAAGAGACTGCCCGTGGTGGACGCCGCCGGCCGGCTGATCGGCATCCTCAGCCGCAGTGACCTGCTTCAGCTCTTCCTGCGCAGGGACCACGCGATCCAGGAGGAAATCCGCGAAGACGTCCTGACCCGCACCCTCGGGCTCAGCCCGTCGTCGCTGACCGTCGAGGTCACCGACGGGCTGGTGCCCCTCGGCGGGACCGTCGGCCGACGCAGCCTGGTCCCCATCGTGCTGTGGCTGTGCCAGAGCGTCGACGGAGTCGTGGACGTGGTCAAGCGGCTCGACTACGAGCAGGACGACGTGTCGGTCAGCGCTGGGCCGGCCACCGAGCGGTAGGAGAAGAACATGAAGCATCGGGAAGTCCGCGAGCTGATGACCCGCGAGGTCGTCACGATCCCCAACAACGCCCCCTTCAAGGACATCGCCCGCACCCTGACGGAGCACAAGGTGTCGGCCGTCCCGGTCGTCGACCATTCCGGCCACCCGCTCGGCGTGATCTCGGAGCGGGACCTGCTGCCGAAGTCCGCAGGCCAAAGCGACTACTTCCGGTCTCTTCCCGAACGGGAGGCCTGGCAGGAGGACAAGGCCGCAGGAACGCGCGCCGAGGAGCTGATGTCCTCGCCCCCCGTGTGCGCCAGACCGGACTGGACCGTCGCCGAAGCCGCCCGGTTGATGGAAGCCCAAGGAGTCAAGCGGCTCCTGGTCGTGGACGACTCGGACGTCCTGATCGGAATCGTCAGCCGACGGGACCTGCTGCGGATCTTCCTCCGGGACGACGAGCACATCCGTCACGAGATCATGAGTGATGTGCTCGAACTCGGCGTGCGTCAGAGCCCCTCGGCCATCACCGTGGCCGTCACCGACGGCCGGGTCGAACTGCACGGAACCGTCGACTTCAGGAGCCTCATCCCGCTCATCGAACGCCTCTGCCGGACCGTGGACGGCGTGGTCTCCGTAACCCAGCATCTCGGATACGCCATCGACGACACGAACTCAGCCTGAAGAAGCCGCCGCTCCGCCCCGACACGGGCGGAAACGACCTCCCTGACCCGTGTGGACCCCTGCCGAGAGAAGCCACCATGAACGATCGAATCGTCGTCGGCCTCGACGGATCCGCGGAAAGCCTCGCGGCAGCCCACTGGGCGGCGCGAGAGGCCGTCCTGCGAGGGGCGCCGCTCCACCTCGTCCACGCCGAGGAATGGTCATCGCCCCGCGACCTCCCGGTGCCGACGAGCGAGGTGCGCCGCCGTTGGGCCCGGGCGCTGCTGAACGAGATCGCCGACGAACTGCGCGCGAGCCACCGCGAACTGGACGTCAACATCCGGTCACTCGACGGCAGACCGGCCGCCTAGTTCGCCGTCGTCGCGGACGACGCAAACATGATCGTTCTGGGTTCCCGGGGACTGGGCACCGTCACGGGCTTCGTCCTCGGTTCCGTCGGCATGGCGGTCATCCAGGCGACGGGACGGCCGGTGGTCATGGTGCGGGCGAGCGAGGACGCGGTGCCGCACCCCGACGGCTGGCACGCAGCCGTGAGCTGCTGGTGGGTGTTGACATCAGCCGGCCGTGCGACGCACTGCTCGCCTTCGCCTTCGCCTTCGAAGCGGCGCGGCGGGCCCTCCACGTCCGGCACAACTGGGCGCTGCCACCTCTGGTGGGATACGGCGCGGCATACGATCCGAGAGTTCACGCCCAGCTCGAAATGAGCGCGAACGGCTCTCTGAGCGACAATTCTGGGGCCCTGGCGGGACAAGTACCCCGATGTCGGCGCCATTGCGCGCGCGAGCGCCGGGCACGCCGCCACTGAGCTCGTCGAGAGGTCTTCCGAAGCGGGTCTCATGGTCGTCGGCCGCCGCATCCGAAGGTCCTCGATAGGCGCGCACATCGGACCGGTCACCCACGCGGTCCTCCACCACGCCAAGGCGCCCGTCGCCGTCATCGCGCACGAATAGCGGCGCAGGACGACGTGCTGCGGCCTACCGCTCCGCGCAGATCGTCTCGACGAAGTGACCTACCTGCTCCTCGGACAGGTGCCTGGCGAGATCGGCCTCGCTGATCATCCCAACGAGGCGGTGATCGGCGATCACCGGGACCCGCCGGATCCGGTGATCCTGCATCGTCTGCAGCACCTGGCTCGTGTCGGCGCCCGCGTCGACCGTGATCGGCTTGCCCTGCGCGAGCTGCCCGGCTGTCATGTGGTGCGGGTCCTTGCCCTTGGCCAGGCACTTCAGCACGATGTCACGGTCGGTGATGATGCCGTGCAGACGGTCGTCGGGCCCGCAGATCGGCAGTGCACCGACGTCCAGTTCGCTCATCCGCCGGGCCGCGTCCATGAGCGTCTCGGTCTCCTGTACGCAGGTGGCACCGCTGTGCATGATGTCCCGTGCGGTGGTCATGGCTGCCTCCTCACGTGCGTATCCCTGTCCATCTCCAGTCTGGGCTCGGGCCCAGCGCCACGCTCGTCGACGCGAGATCATGGGTGCGTGGCTTCTCCGCGCCATGGGGAGCAGCCCAATCCACCGCGCCAGAGGGGGCCGATCGGTCCCACGGGGGGCCGACCGGCCCCTCAACAGGAGGCCGCCGGGCAGTCAGGCTGAATTGAGCGGGAAGCGCCGACCCATGAAGAAGGAGATGCGGGCCATGGCGAACCGAGTGACCGTCGGCCTCGACGGGTCCCCGGAAAGCACGGCGGCTGCCCGCTGGGCAGCCCATGAAGCCGAGCTCCTCGGTGCCTCCCTGGACCTGGTCCACGCAGAGGAGTGGCTGGAGAATCCCCCGCTTCCCGTCACGACCACAGAGGACCGTCGACGGTGGGCCGAGGCCGTCCTGCGCGACACCGCCGAGGACGTGCGCCGCGTGCATCCGTCGTTGAAGGTCGACACCCGCCGAGTGAGCGGGCTGCCTTCCCTGGCGCTCACGCACGCCGCCGAGGATTCCGACATGCTCGTACTCGGCTCGCGCGCGCTCGGCAGCGTCGCCGGGTTCCTCGTCGGATCCACCGGCTTCGCCACGGTCACCGAGGCGGCGCGCCCCGTCGTGTTGGTCCGGTCAGCGGACCGCGCGGGCAATCCGCCGGACGGCGCCCGCGACCGCGGGCCCGTCGTGGTCGGCGTGGACATCCACCAGCCCTGTGACAAGCTGCTCGCCTTCGCCTTCGAGGAGGCGTCCCACCGCCACTGCCCGCTCGTGGTCGTCCACGGCTGGTCGCCACCGCCCATCCTCAGCTATGCACCGGCTCTCGACCCCGGGGTCGAGCAGGAAATGTCCAACGGCATCGTCACCACACTGGACGAGATGATCAGCCCCTGGCACGAGAAGTACCCTTCGCTGCAGGTCGACTCCCGGGCCACCATCGGCCAGCCGGCGATTCAGATCCTCGACGCGGCCTCCACCGCCGCCCTCGTCGTCGTCGGCCGCCGTATCCGCCACTCCGCATTCGGCGCTCACATCGGCCCCATCGCACACGCTGTGTTGCACCACGCGGTCTCGCCGGTCGCCGTCATCGCCCACGAGTGAGCACACCGCACAGGCAGGAAAATCCCATGACCGCACCACTTCCGGACCCGGCAGAGATTGTTCCGCTCATCGAGGATGCCGTCACGGCTCCGTCCATGCACAACGCCCAGCCGTGGAAGTTCCTCTACCGACCGGCCTCCGGGCTCATCGAGCTGCACGGTGACCCGGGCCGTGCCATGCCCCGTGCCGACCCGGACCACCGTGCCCTCCACCTGGGCTGCGCCGCCGCGTTGTTCAACCTACGGGTGTCCGCGGCCTCGGCAGGCTGGGGCGCAAACGTGCGGTTGCTGCCCGACCCGGACGATCCGTGGTTGCTGGCCGCTGCCGACTTCCAGGAACCCGGGCCCACGGACAGGGATCTCGGAGCCCTCCACCCAGCCATACGGCGGCGTCACACCAGCCGATTTCCTTTCGCGGAGGACGAGATTCCGCCGGCGCTGCTGGACGATCTGCGAGCCGCCGCTCTTCTCGAAGGGTGTCGCCTGGCCGTGCCGGACGCTTGGCACACCGACACGGTGCTGGGCCTGGTGCACGACTCCGAGCACCGCGAGGAGATCGATCCCGCGATGACGGCGGAGACGATGGCGTGGACACGTGCCGGCACGCCGGAAGGGCAGACCCGCCCCGACGGAATCCCCGTAGACGCCTTCGGTCCGAAGCAGGCGGGTCACGGTGGGGTCGTGCGTGACTTCGGTCGCTCCCGGCGCATTCCTGGGCGCGGATGGGCCACGTTCGAACAGAATCCGCACATCGTGCTGCTGGGTACTTCGGGTGACAGGCCCGAGGACTGGCTACGAGCAGGACAGGCCTTGCAGCGGGTGCTCCTTCAAGCCACCGCCGACGGGCTGGTCACCTCCATGACCTCACAGCCGCTCGAATGGCCCGCGCTCCGCTGGGCGGTGCGCGATCCCGGCTCGGCGATGACCCACGTCCAGATGGTGATCCGGCTCGGCTACGGACCGCAGGGTCCGGCGACGCCCCGGCGCCCAGTGTCCGAGGTACTGGACATCCGCTGAAACCGGAGACGAAGCTGTCATGTGCCTCGGCACGTGCCTCGGCGATCGGCCGCTCGTCTCGGCACTCATGACTCTGGATAGATACCTCGGGCCGTGGCCGCGGCGCCTGCCCGAACGGCTTCGACAGCGCTCTGGTGCACGGTCCGAGTGGCTCGTTCGCTGCAGGACAGGGGGCTTCCGGTCATGGTGCACCACTGGGGGGCACCGCCGTACTGCACCGCGATGTGGGCTTGTCCGTCCTTCCAAATCGTGCGTACGCTCACCTCGCCGGTGATAACCCCGGCTTCGTCGGTGCGGACGCCACCCGCGCCGGTGAACACTCCTGTGGTCGTCCACGTCGGTGTCATGTCCCGTGTCCCCTTCCTCCCCGCTTCGCAAGGACCCCACAGGGCCATGCTCCACCGGGCAGGAGGGGTGGTGCAGGGCTGAATGGCCCCCCGGCCAGGGCCGCACGGCCCAAACAACACGGCACCTCCTGCGCGCAGATCCGAGGCCCAGGACAGGGAAACGGTTCAGTCGGCCCGAGCCATGACCGTGTCTCCGGATTCGGCCATGCACGACATGCGGCATTACTCCGGCAGGACGTTCGTTGCGGCGAGCGTGCCGCTGCACGCGGCACCGCCTCACTCCTCAGTCCGGCTCCATGTAGGGGCGGCGGAAGACCGGGGCCTGGCCGGAGCCGTAGGGGCGTACGGCCGCCATCGCCTGGATGACGGCGGCCTCCAGAAGGCCGCCGGTGTCGATGGGGACGGCCTCCTCCCACGGCGACTCCGTGGCCGCCATGGCCGTGGCCACCTCAGGGGTGGCGTCGGATGCTCCGGGGGCGCGGGTGGTCAGGCGCGCTGCCGACACGTCTCCCGGTGCCTGGCAGTGCAGGGCCACCAGGTCGGCGCTGGTGCGTTCGGCCATGTGCAGGGCGGCTTCGCGCTGTCCCGCATCGGACCAGGTGGCGTCTAGGACGACGGACTCGCCCAGGGACAGCAGGGTGGACGCCCGGTCGAGCAGGGCCTCGTACGTCCTCGCGGTCCATTCGGGCGTGTACAGCCCTTCGCCGTAGTCGGCGGCCGCAGACTCCTCCGCCGGGATGCCTGCCAACTCCTTGCGCAGGCGGTCGCTGCTCAGCAGCGTGACACCAAGGCGATCGGCCAGTGCACCGGAAAGCGTGGACTTCCCACTGCCTGGGAGGCCGCCGACGAGGGTCAGGCCGACAGCGGAGGTACGCAGGTGGCGCAGCGTCGTGGTGACCAGTCGCCGCGCTGCCACCTCTGCGCCGCGAGCGCCTTGAGCTGCCTGGATCAGGGACACCTTGGCACGGACGAACGCACGGTAGGCGACGTAGTGGTGCCACAGGGACGGCGGTGCGGGGTCGCCGGAATACTCGCCGTACTGGGCCAGGAAGAACGCCGCGGCATCCGGGGCACCCGTCTGCTCCAGGTCCATGGCGAGGAAGGCCGCATCGTCGAGACCGTCGACGGAGCGAAGGCGGTCGTCGAACTCGAGGCAGTCCAGGACGCGGGGTCCGTCGTCGAGGCAGAAGATGTCCTGGGCAAGCAGGTCACCGTGGCCGTCGACTACCCGCCCCTGCTCGATACGCGCGTCGAACATTTTCTCGCGGCCGACGAGATAGCGACGCACCAAACGCTCGATCTCCTCCACCCCGTCGAGCAGCTGGACGTCTTCGGTCAGTCCCCTGACCTGCGTGAAACTCGCTTCCCAGCGCGCGGACAGCGCGTCCCGCCTGCCCTGCTCGTCGATGTCCGGGCCTCGGGGCGCGTCCGCGTGACGGGAGGCGAGCAGGCGTGCAACGGTCCGCAGAGCGTCGTCGACGTCGGCGCCCTGGCTCACGAGCAAGGACAGGCGTCGTTCCGCCGGCATGCGGCGCATCACCACGAGCGGTTCGGACGTGTCCGCGTCCGGGCTGCGGAATTCTCCCAGTCCCAGGTAGACGTCAGGGGCGAAGCGGCGGTTGAGAGCGACTTCCTGTTCGCACGCGGCACGCCGGGCGGCCGTGGTCGTGTAGTCGAGGAACCCCAAGTCGACCGGCTTCTTGACCTTGTAGGCGCGGTCACCGACGAAGAACAGCACGGCCGTGTGCGTCTCGCACACCTCTGCCCGCGGGAGCCGCGAAACATCGAGGCCGGCGCCGGTCCGGAGCACGGACGCGTCGGCCCGGTGCGCCGGCACCGACGGCTCCACGCGGTGGCTCGGCTCAGTCATGGGGAATGACGGCGACGGGACAGCGCGCGTGATGGACGGCGGCGGTGGCCACGGAACCGATCGGGGGTGCGAGTGCGGGGCGGTGCCTGCGTCGGCCGACGACCAGTAGTCCTGCACCCTCGGCGCTCCGGACCACGACCTTGGTAGGGCTTTCAAGACCGATGCCGGGAGTCACCTCCACGCTCGGGAACTTCTCGCGCCAGGGACGAAGGACGTCGCTCAGGAGCTTCTGCGCGTCCTGCCTGATCTTCTCGGTCACGTCGTGGTCCGTGCCCCGGGGAGCGTGAGCGTGGAGGGGCATGCGTCGGCCGTGGACGGCTTGCAGGGGAACGCCCCGTGCCGCAGCGGCGGCGAAGGCGAACGCGAGCAGGTCGTCGCACGGACCGTGCAGTTTCAATGCCGCCACTACGCCGCCTGAGGCACCTGGAGCGGACGGCGGACCCTCTTCGCGCGTCCCGGCGCGCACCAGGACCACCAGCCGCTCGGCCCGTGCGACGACCGGCATGCTGATGTCGCCCAGGAAATAGCTCACGACGGGCTCCAGCCCCCGCGAGCCGAGCACGGTCATCTCGGACTCCGCTGCCGCCTTCAGCAGTGCATCCTGGGCATCCTCGGCGACCAGATCGCCGACGATGGTCAGGCCCGGGTGGCGCGCCTGGAGCTCGGCCTTCGCGTTGCCCACGATCCGCTCCGCCCAGTAGTTCTGATCCATCTCGGCGGGAATGTGGGTCGGCTCCGGCGCCAGGAGGGGCCACGCGTGCAGCAGCCGCAGCGTGAGTTTGCGGCGGGCGGCTTCGTCAGCGGCCCAACGGGCGGCTGCAAGGCTCTCGGGTGAGCCGTCGAGGCCCACGGTGACGACTGACTCCATGCCGACTGCTCCGTCTGGTAGATGACTGGAATGGCGGTGAGGTGTCCGTCCGGCCGGCCCGGAGCCCTGTCTCCGCGCTCCCGCCGGTAGCCGTGCAGCGACCGTAAGCGGTACTCGACGAAGCCTCTGTGCCAACGCGCCGAGCACACGACCGCATGTCATCCGAGCAGCACTCAAAGCCTCCCCGCAGCCCGGGTAGCGACACCTTGCGGACCGCTCGCAGGCTCGCGCGGAACAACCGGTCACGGCTGGGCGTGATCAGTGGGTGCGCTCGATGTCCAGTTCCAGGAAGTGGGCCGAACAAGAGATGCACGGGTCGTGGTTGCGGACGGCCCGCTCGCACAGCCGGGTGAGCTCGGCCTCGGTGCCCTCACCCCGCTCGAGGCCGGCTTGGACCAGCCGACGCAGGTCCTCCTCGATGGCGCCCTGGTTCTGGGCGGTCGGCGGCACGATGCGGGCGTCCGTGACACGCCCCCCGCCGTCGAACGCATAGCGGTGGTAGAGCAAGCCGCGCGGCGCCTCCGTGGCACCGTGCCCGATGCCGGCCCGGGCCGGCACACCTACGTACGGGCTGGCCGGACGCTCGTACTCCGCGATGATCCGGAGGGCCTCCTCCACCGCGTACAGGACTTCCACCGCCCGGACGAGGATGCTTCGGTACGGGTTCCTGCAGACCTCTCCCCGCCCGGCACCCGCGCGCGACGGGGGGTCACCCAGTCCGGCTTCCCGTGCCGCTTCCAGAGCCAGCGGGGACAGGAGGTGGCCGCTCACCGCCCAGCGGGCAAGGGAGCCGGTGAGGTGCCTTCGGCCGTCCAGCCGGGAGTGGAGGGCGGTGGAGTGGGACACCTGCTCCTCGGCCACGTGGTCGGTGAAGTCACGCAGGGGGAAGCTGTACGGCGGGAGCGTCTCGTCGTACGGGAGCACGGTGGGCACGCCGGACTCGATGGCGTAGGTGCCGGTCTCGGCGAGGGCGAGCAGGTCGGCGATGCACTCGGCGTCCGGGAATGCGAAGCCGGCGACCCAGCGCACCGTGTCCCAGGCGTCGTCGAGGGCGGTACGCAGCCGTTCTTCCAGGGGTCGGAGTTCGGCGCGGGTCGGAGCGCGGTGGAAGCCGCCGATCCGGACGTTGACAGGGTGGATGGCCCGGCCCCCTAGCAGTTCGACCACGGCGTTGCCGGCCTGCTTCAGGCGCAGTCCGCGCTTGACGTCCTCCAGATGGGAGCGGGACAGACCGATCACGTCGTCTTCGCCGAGGAAGTCCGGTGCGTGCAGCATGTGGATGTGCAACGTCTGGCTCTCGATCCATTCGCCGCAGTACAGCAGGCGGCGAAGGGCTGCCACTTGTCCGTCGACGAAAACGCCACACGCGTCCTCGATGGCCCGGCAGGCACTCATCTGGTAGGCGACCGGACAGATCCCGCAGATGCGGGAGGTGAGGTCGGGTGGCTCCGTGTGCGCTCTGCCCCGGAGGAAGGCCTCGAAGAACCGCGGCGGCTCGTAGATCTTGAGCCGCGCCTCGATGACCGTGCCGTCGTGGATCCTCAGGTGCAGCGCGGTCTCCCCCTCGACACGGGCGAGTGACGGGATGCGCAGCTCCTGGGACCGGGGCGTGGGATCGCTCATCCGGGTCCTTCCGCGTCGGTCGGGCCGGGCCGCTCTTGCTCCTCCACGGCGGTGAAGGCGGTCACGTTGAAGGTGTGCAGGAACCTGCCGATGTCGTCCTCGCTCATCCCGTCGCGCTGCATGAGCGGGACCAGCGCGGGAAGGTTCGTGGTTCCGGCCGGCCCGAAGCAGCCGTAGCAGCCGCGCCCGTAGGTCGGGCACAGGGCTCCGCAGCCCGCGTGGGTGACGGGGCCGAGGCAGGGCGTTCCGCGGGCGACGGTGACGCAGACGTTGCCGCGCCGCTTGCAGGCGAAGCAGACGCTGTGGTTCGGGATGGCGGGCTTGCGTCCGGCGAGGAAGGCGGTGATGACCTCGACGAGCTGACCGCGGTCGATGGGACAGCCGCGCAGTTCGAAGTCGACGGGTACGTGGGCGGAGATCGGTGTGGAGGTCGCGAGGGTCTCGATGTACTCGGGGTCGGCGTAGACGGTCGCCAGGTACCCTTCGACGTCGGCGTAGTTGCGCAGCGCCTGGACACCGCCCGCCGTGGCGCAGGCACCGATGGTGACGAGGTGGCGGGCATCGGCGCGGATGCGCCGGATGCGCTCCACGTGCTCGGGTGTGCTGACCGAGCCTTCGACAAGGACGAGGTCGTACGGGCCGGGCGCGGCGGCGCTGGACGCTTCCAGGAAGTGGGCGATCTCCAGTTCGGCGGCGATGCCGAGCAGTTCGTCCTCGCAGTCGAGGAGGGTGAGCTGGCAGCCGTCGCAGGAGGCGAACTTGAACACGCCGAGGCGGGGGCGGACAGGAGGCTGGGGTGTGGTGGGGGTGCTCATCTCACAGTTCCCGGACGGTGAGCAGGGGCTCGGCCTGGTCGTAGCCGATGACCGGGCCGTCGCGGCAGAGCAGCAGGGGCCCGAGCTGGCAGTGTCCGCAGTGGCCGGTGGCACAGCGCATGTTGCGTTCGAGGGAGACCCTGATGCGGTCGGGACGTACCCCCTGGTGGATCAGCGTGCGTGCGGTCGCGCGCATCATCACCTCGGGACCGCAGACGAAGGCGACCGTGTCCGACGGTGTGAAACGGGCTTCGCGGAGCAGCGTGGTGACGACTCCGACCCGGCCGGTCCAGCCGCCGGAGGGCCGGTCGACGGTGACTGCGGCGAACGGTCTTCCCCAGGCGGGGAACTCGTCTTCGTAGAGCAGGTCGGTGGGGGTCCGGGCACCCGCGAGGACGTTCAGCCGCCCGAAGGCGTGGGGCTCGGTCAGGACGGTGTCGACGAGGGGACGGAGCGGGGCGAGCCCGATGCCGCCGGCAATGACGAGCAGGTCGTTGCCGTGGGCGGCAGCCATGTCCCAGGCGGTGCCGAAGGGGCCGCGCACACCGACCCACCCGCCGGTCCGCAGGCCGCACAAGGCACGGGAGACCGCGCCGACGGCGCGGACCGTGTGCGTGAGCCGGTGCCCGCCCGCAAGCCGGGACACGGACACGGGGATCTCGCCGACACCGAACGCGTACAGCATCGCGAACTGGCCGGGTGCGAAGGGCTTCAGGGCATCCGCGGCAGGCTCCAGTACGAGCGTGACCGTGTCGTCCGTCTCGTCACGTCGGTCCACCACGCGGTAGGAGAGGGGCGTGAGTGTCATGGCACCGGCCCGCTCCCCTGCGGTCCCGGCGGTCCGTAGAGGTCGAGCAGCCGGGTGCGGGTGGCTCGGAGCCGGTCGCCGATGGTCTCGGCGACGAAGGTGACCAACGACAGGCCCAGCGCCGTGTCCTCGGCGCACAGGTCATGGACCGCGGCGGCATCGAATTCCCAGGCGCGGACGGGCTCCCGGGTCTCGGCCGCGAGGTGCCACTGCCGGGGTGGGCACAGCCATGACCAGCCAAGCAGGCTGCCCGCACCGACGGTCTCGACGACCACTCGCCCCCGGCCAGGCATGTGGACGTCGAGCGCGACCGTGCCCGAGCGGATGATCCAGAAACGGTCGGCCTTCTCCCCTTCCTCGAAGATCCGCGTGCCGCCTGGAAGGGCGACTTCACGGGCGAGGGCCATCAGCTTCCTGCGGTGCTCCGTCGTCAGAGCGGGGAACACCCCCTCGCCGGGAGGCTCGTCCGGATGCGGGGTCACGGCGTCCTCTTCCGCTGCGTGGCTTCCTGGTGCAGGGCGCGGGCTTCCTCGGTGAGGTCGATGCCTGTGGGACACCAGACGATGCACCGGCCGCAGCCGACACAGCCGGAGCTGTCGAACTGGTCGTGCCAGGTACCCAGCTTGTGGGTGAGCCACTGGCGGTATCGGCTGCGCGGGCTGGACCGGACCGGGCCGCCGTGGAGGAGCGAGAAGTCCAGGTCGTAGCAGGAGTCCCAGAGGCGCCAGCGCTCGGCGTGATCGCCGGTCAGGTCGGTGACGTCCTCCGTGGTGGTGCAGAAGCAGGTGGGGCAGACCATGGTGCAGTTGCCGCAGCTCAGGCACCGGGCGGTGACGTCGTCCCAGCGCTCCGCCTCCAGGTTGTCCCGCATCAGCGTGCGCAGGTCCACCGGCGGCATGGAGCGGCCCATGCGTTCGGCGGCGGCGCTCACCGCCTGGGTCGCAGCGGCTCGGGTGGAGCCATCTGGGCTCCGGCGCGGTAGTTCCGCCAGGACCGCGGCTCCCTCCTCGCTCCCGCTCCGGCACAGGAAGCGGTGGCCCGCATCGTCCACGACCTCGGTGAGGGCGAGGTCGTATCCGGCGTCCGCGGCCGGCCCGCTCCCCATCGAGACACAGAAACAGGTGGCACCCGGCTCGGTGCACTCGGCCGCGATCAGGAAGGCACCCGTCCGCCGGGAGCGGTAGGTGGGATCCCGGTACCGGCCTCCGCTCATCACCCGGTCCAGGATCTGAATGGCACGCAGATCGCAGGGCCGCACGCCGAGGAACGCGTACGATACGCTCTCCTGCTTCTCCTGCCGGACGACCGGCGCACCGTCGGGGCCCCGGTCCGCGGACCACTGGCGGACGCGCTCCGGATGCAGGAACGACTTCCACGACTGGGGCCCCGCGCTGTGCGCGAAGGCCGCCCCGTCCTCGCGGCGGCGGAGCCGGTACCGCCCCGCCTCCAGCTCGACCCCCCACCCGTAGGGAAGCGCATCGGCGGATTCCAGCTCGTCGAGGACGATCGCGCCGTCGCGTACGGTCGGGCCGATCACCGTGCGGCCGCGCCGCTTCAGAACACGCACGAGCGCAGCCAGACCGTCACAGCCGAGAACCGCCTCCGCCTGGTGGTCGAGGACGGCTCCGGCATCCGAAGCGTCGGTCATGGTGCACCTCTCGGTCTCCACGTGCCTAGATCCGGCAGCATGTCAGACCTGCGGGCTCCCGGGTTCGAACCCGGTCCGGCGAGTCCGCTCGCCGTGCCGGCGGACGTCGTCCTCGATGCGCCGGGCCAGAAACGGCAGGACGGCCGCCACGGCCGGGGTGAGCCCCGTACCCAGCGAGCGGTCCGCCCCCTCGACCGCGTAAACGATGAGACGGCCGGGGCCGCGCCCGAGACGGTCGGCGAGACACAGGGCTTCGGCCAGCCCCAGCCCGTGAGTGCTCTGCCTGCCTGCGGCAGCCGGGTGCGGCATCTCGCCCGAGGACACACACCACCGGTGTGTTCGCCCGGGCTGCGCCGCAGGTGGGAAGCAAGCGTCGACGACGAGGGTGAGGGCCTTGCCTTCCCAGAGGCTGATCAGTCGGCCGGGGTCTCCGTCGCACCGTGCGAGCTCGGTACCGGACGGGAGAGGTCGCTGTGCTTCCCGTGCGCACAACAACGCGATGGTGGCCCACCCCACTCCGTCATCGCGTCGGAACTCGTTTCCGATCCCGATGACCGCCGTGCCGGCGAGCGGCTTCATGGGTACCCGCTTCCTCTTCGGGCGTTTCCAGGCACAGCATGCCCTGCTCGCAGGACGAGGTCCCGTGCCACGGGGCAAACGGTGTATGACGCGGTACCGAGTGAGGGATGGGGCCCCAATGCCCTTCGCTCTGCGCTACGTGGATAGTCGACCGAAGCGCCGCCGCGAGAGCCGGGTGCCGGCCCGGTTCCCCGGCGGCCAGAGGACAGACCGCGACCGCGGTCATCAGCGCCGTGGTCGACTCCGGACCGACGGAGAGGAGACGAGAGGCGTCAGACGGTGCGTACAGCACCAGGGCCCGGAAGTACGGCACGGCCCGGCGACGGGCGGCAGGCCCGCGACGCCCGCAGAGGCCATGACCAGGGCCACAAGGTATCGGTGACAGTGATACCTGCGAGCGCGTCCCCTCGCAGCCAGCAAGGGGCTGGCTTGCAGACGAACCCCCGTGTCGGCACGACTCCACCTCCGGTCAACGACGACAGGCTTGCGCACGAACGGCGCCGGACGGGCAGACGGGCAGACGGGCAGACGGGCGAGGTCGCCGGGCACGCCGGGAGACTCACGGCAGGGCGTGGTCACCCGTGCCAGCCTGCCGTCCGTGGTCGCGCGCGAACGCGTCGAGCGTTTGCCTGGGCGGGCCGTGGGTGTGCAGGAAGCGCTCGTCCAGGATGGTGGCGAGGTCTTCCAGGGCGGCACGCAGCACCGTGGAGGCGAGCCGGACATCCCGGTTCCCGGCTTCCGCAGCCTCATCGGCGATGTCGAGGGCGTAGCCGATCTGACGGGCGAGGGAGGTCCGGTCGTCGCCGTCGTGGAAGTAGTAGGACTCCGCGTACTGGAGGAAATCGACCGCTGCCACGGACAGCGCCGTGGCCAGGCTGTCCAGCATGGCCGCCCCGGCCGGGGAGTCGATCTGTTCCTTCGAAGCATGGGTACGGGAGAGGTGGGAGAGCCGCAACGCCAGCGCCCTGCGGCGCGCCAAGGCCGGATAAATGCCGAGGATCCAGGAGACCGCCGCGGTCAGAAGGGCGAACCCGACCAGTGCCTCCAGGGGCGCGAGGAGGCGCAACCAGCCCTCGGCGGGTGCGACGTCACCGAGGCCGAGCGTAGAGAGCGTGACCAGCGAGACGTACGTCGCGTCCAGCAGGCTCGCATGGTCGTCGGGCCGCAGCCCACCCGCGTACACGAACGCCTCGGGCATGTGAGGCCAGTAGATCAGCGCCCAGCCCGCCGCCACCGTCAGGGCCCAGAGGGCGACGACGGACACCATGGCGAGCGGGCCGGCCAGGCCGGCTGCCGTGCGTCGGGGGCCCAGGACGGACGACAGCCGCCACAGTGTGGTCATGACCAGGCGGCTCAGCCCGCCGTGACGCGTCGGGTGCCACAGCGTGTGGAACACGTCCCGCAGGATCAGCAGGACCAGGGCCGCGCCCGTGACCGTCACCAGCCGATCCATCCGGCCCCCCTTTTCCACCACGTTTCGCCCAGGTTCGCGCACCTCCACGGCCACTGATCGCAGGCCACGCCGTCCCCCGGTGTCGGAAGCACGGTGAGGGCCTCACCCGGTGGCCGACAGCGGCCGAGGTTGCGAACCCAGACGGAACCCTGTGACGAGTTCGGCCCGGATACGCAGAACGTCGGCCGTCGGCTGGTTCGACCACGGGTCGAGCAGCACCTCAAGCCGTTTGGCCTCGTCGCGGTTCTCGACGAGTTCGGCGTAGCCGATCACCACGACACTCCAGCCGAGGTGCGTGTCGGGGTCGATGGCATCGGCTTCGTAGGCGAGGACGATGCCGGGTTCGCCAGGCGTCGCCACCAGCGACGCGTGTGAAGCGCCTTCGTCCAGCCGGACGAGCACGTCCTCCCCGTCGACGACGTGCCTCATCGGCCGGATGGCCGGCAGCGCCTGGTGGGTGAAGACGATGCGGCCCAGCGGGACGGTGCCCAGGAGCCGCAGCCCTTCAGAGCGGTCCAGCTGCTCCGTGGACCGCACCGGGTCCGGGACAGGGCCGTGGTCCGGCCTCCAGGCGCTTTCATGATCCATCACACGGCCCTCCGCTCCGACAGCGTCTCGTCGGCCTCGGCTTCACCCAGCGTCCTTGCCTCCTCGCACGCCGTGCCAGGGCCGAACGGTCCCCTGTCCTGCGGAATCGGGGGCCGGTCGGGCCCGTGCCCGGCGCCTGCGGAGCCTGCGGAGCCTGCGGAGCCTCCCAGAATTGAATCGGAATCGATCGGAGGCCGCCATGAGGACCACTCCCCCCACGAAGATCGCCGGCGCGCTGCCTGCTGAGCACCGTTCCCGCCTGATGAGCGTCGCGCGGGAGGTCAACTTCCCCGAGAGCGCCCGCCTCTTCAACGAGGGCGGCCGGGCGGACAGGTTCTGGATCGTCCGAACGGGCATCGTAGCCCTGGACGTGCACGTGCCCGGCAGACAGCCGGCGGTGATCGAAAGCCTCGGGCCGGGCGAACTCGTGGGGTGCTCCTGGATGCTGCAGCCCAGTGCCTGGAGGCTGGGCGCGGTGGCCACGACCCCTGTACGCACGCACGAATTCGACGCCGCCACGGTGCGCACGCTGATGGATACCGACCCGGCTTTCGGCTCCGCGATGGGCCGATGGGTCGCGCAGGTGCTCGCGCACCGGCTGCACGCCGCCCGTGTCCGGCTGCTCGACCTCTATGCCCCGCACGGCAGTGGCAGCTATCTCTGACCGCCGGTGTCCTGCACCTGAACCCCCAGCAGTGAGGAGGGCGTCATGCCCGCGTCCCGGTACACCGTCAGCGACGTCATGACCCATACGGCCGTGGCCATCGGCCGTGAGGTGAGGAGATCGTCGAGCTGGTGGACCAGTGGAAGGTCAGCGCCGTTCCCGTGCTGGAGGGCGAGGGGCGTGTCGCCGGGGGTGGTCTCCGAGGCGGATCTGCTGCCGAAGGAGGAGTTCCGGCGGGACGACCCCCGGCTTCCCGATCAGCTGGAAGAGGCTTCCAAGGCGGGGGCGTGCTGGCCGGGAGCTGATGTCGAGCCCGGCCGTGACCGTTCACCCCGACGCCACGCTCGCCGAGGCTGCCCAGATCATGGCCCGCAAGCACGTGAAGCGCCTCCCCGTGGTGAACGGCGCGGGGATGCTGGAGGGGGTCGTGAGCCGGAGCGACCTGCTCACGGTCTTCCTGCGCACCGACGAGGAGATCGAGGAGGAGATCCGCGACGCGGTTCTCGCCGAACTCGCTCCCCCGGTGCATCTGCAGGCATCGGTGAAGGACGGTGTCGTCACCCTGTGCGGATCTCTCCGAAATCGCGCCTGGTGCCGCTGGTGGCCCGCGCCATCCGTGCCGTGGAAGGCGTGGTGGAAGTAAAGATGGAGCTAGAAGGGCAGCCCGGAGCTGCCTGAAACCCTCCACCGCCCTGCCGGCTCCGGGACGCACCACAAGGTGCGCCCGCCCGCTCCCCTGAGACAATGCGTACGACAAGACGTACGCACAGCCGATCGACTACAGGGGCGTACATGTCCGACGCGTCGGCGGCCTCCGCCGAGGCCCCCATCCAGGTCTTCCTCCTGGACGACCACGAGGTCGTACGCCGCGGCCTGTACGACCTGCTGGACGCAGAGCCGGACATCGAGGTCGTCGGCGAGGCCTCCACCGCCGAGCAGGCTCTGGCCCGCGGACCGGCGCTGCGCCCGGACGTCGCAGTGCTCGACGTCCGGCTGCCCGACGGCGACGGGATCACCGTGTGCCGCGAGCTACGCTCGCGCACGCCGGATCTCGCCTGCTTGATGCTGACCTCGTTCGATGACGAGGACGCACTGCTCGACGCGATCATGGCCGGTGCGGCCGGCTACGTCCTCAAGCAGATCAAGGGGTCGGACCTGGTCTCGGCCGTACGGACCGTGGCCACCGGGCAGTCGATGCTGGACCCCGCGACCACCGCCCGGCTGATGCACTCGCTGAGGGACCCGGAGACCGCCAAGGGCCCGGAGGACCACCGGCTGGCCACCCTCTCCGAGCGGGAGCGTTCCGTGCTCGAACTGATCGGCGAGGGCCTCACGAACGCGCAGATCGCCAAGCGACTGTACCTGTCCGAGAAGACGGTCAAGAACCACATCTCACGACTGCTGGGCAAGCTGGGGGTGGAGCGCCGGGTGCAGGCCGCCGTCATCGCCGCACGGGTCCACGGACACGGGCACGAGCCGGAGCACGGCAAGGGCCGCAGCTGAGCGCCGGCGGGGGGATCCTCACCCGGAGGGTGGGAAGTCGCCTCCATTCAGCGGTACCCGCCATTCCAGTTTCGTACCCCGACCGGTCGGCCCGGCCGCCGATACCCAGAGCTCGCCACCCAGCCGCTCGGCGCGCTCGGCGAGATTGCGAAGCCCGCTGCGACGGCCTCCCTCCGACACTCCCACTCCGTCATCGGTGACCAGTACGGTCAGTACGCCCTCGACGGCCGAGAGGGAAACTTCTGCCCGGCGCGCCTTCGCGTGCCGGGCCACGTTGGTGAGCGCCTCCCCGATGACCGCGAGCGCCTCGTCCGCGGTCCCCGGGGGTACGTCGGTGTCGATCAGGCCCTCCATCCACACGGCCGGGGCGAAGCCGAGTGCCTCGGCGGCCTCCTCCACGGCCTGCACGGCGCGGAGCCGCAGCTTCGGCGTCACCCCGGACACCTCGTGTTCACGGAGTCCGAAGATCGTCGAGCGAATGATCTTGATGGTGGCATCCAGGTCGTCGATGGCCCGGGCGAGTCGTTCCGAAGCCTCGGGATGCTCGACGAAGCGTTGGGCGCTCTGCAGGGTCATGCCGGTGGCGAAGAGGCGCTGGATGGCGAGATCGTGCAGGTCACGGGCGATTCGGTCGTGATCCTCCAGCATGCTCATCTGCTCGGCGTCCCGGCGCCGGTCGGCGAGCTCCAGGGCAAGGGCTGCTTGGCCGGCGAAGCCGGGCAGGGCCGCGATCTCGGCAGGGGCGAACCCCGGGCGGCCGCATGTGCGCGCCAGGATGAGTACGCCGCTCAGCTTCTCCTTGGTGCCGACCGTGACGGCGACGGCGGGGCCGAAGCCCTTCCAGCGTTCGGGCTGCACGGTGATCCGGTCGTCGGTCCCGACGTCGGCAACGGTGATCAGTCCGTCCTCCTCGCCGAGGGCGGCTGCGGCCAGGGTTCCCGCACTGCTGGGCAGCACGATGCCGCGATGCGTCTCGGCACCCTTTCCCAGGGCCAGCGAGCCGCTCAGCTCCCCGCCTGGGCCCACGAGGTAGAAGACACCGAGGTCTGCGCCCGTGATGTCGCGGGCCCGCTCCAGCATCCCCTCCAGTACCTCCGTCTCGGCCAGGCCGGACAGCAGTGCACTGGTGAAGTCGGAGCTGGCGGTCAGCCAGCGCTCCCGGAGACGTACCTCTTCGAAGAGGCGGGCGTTCTCGATGGCGATGCCGGCTGCCACCGCCAGGGTGGACAGGACCGCCTCGTCCTCCTCGTCGAAGTCGATGCCACCGCGCTTCTCGGTCATGTAGAGGTTGCCGAACACGTCCTCGCGGACCCGGATGGGGACGCCGAGGAAGGAGTGCATCGGGGGGTGGTGGGCAGGGAACCCGTAGGAGGCGGGGTGATCGGCCAGTTCGGAGAGCCGGAGCGGCTCGGGGTGCCGGATGAGCTGGCCGAGGATGCCGTGACCGGAAGGCAGGTCACCGATCTCGGCCCGGAGGTCGTCGCCGATGCCGACGGGGAGGAACTGGGCGAGCTCTTGGTCGTCGCCGATGACGCCCAAGGCTCCGTACTCCGCGTCGACCAGGACGACGGCGGCTTCGAGGATTCCCTGCAGAACCTGGGGAAGGTCGAGCTCGCGGCCGACGGACATCACGGCCTCGAGGAGCCCGTTGAGCCGGTCCCGGGTGCCGCGCACTTCGTCGATACGGACCTGGAGCTCTTCGAGCAATTCGTCCAGCCGGAGCCGCGGCACCCCCGGACGCACGACACCGTCCCCGCCCATGCGTAACCTCCAAGCGGCGCCCGGGGGAAGTCCGACCTGCTTCTTCACCGTATCCCCGCCCCCGCGTTTCCGCGCAGGCTGAAGGGCGTCAGCCGGAGTCGTCGGTGCCGAGATGCCGGACGTGTGCGTCCGGTCCGGGGAAGAAGAGGGTCGTCCTGCCGGTGTCCGACCAGCGGACGTCGTACGGCGGGGTGCCGTCGTCGTGGTGCAGACCGACGACTTCGCCGTCGCGACCCGCTTTGCCCACCGAGGGCCCGCCCACCACGATCTCGTCGCCGACGCGGGCGTGGGGACCGTGCTCGGACGCGTGCGCCTTCATGATCATCAGCTCCTTCGGAATGCGTGCCGTGCGAGTCGGGCTGCCGCGAAGCCGCTCACGAGGGCGGCTGACGCCAAGGCAAGGCCCGGCCATCCAAGAGGTGCGGTCTCCAGTACCGACTGCAGCGGCGGGAGGTAGAGCGCTGCCGCCCCGAGCAGGGCGGAAGCGAGGACGGACAGGGGCAGGAAGAGGTTCTCCCGGGTCAGCAAGCGGGTTCGCAGGCCCAGCACGACGCCGAGCTGCGCAGCGAGCAGGGACAGGAAAAGGACGCTCTGCCAGGGCAGGCCCCAGGCCCGTGCGACCGTCCCCGCAGTGAGGCAGGCAGCTGTGACGACCGCGGCGAGCATCACGAGGCGCTGCCAGGCGCCCGCGCCGAGGATGTGCTGGCCGGACGGCCTGGGGGGCCTGTGCATGGCCTCCGGGTCCACCGGCTCGGCGCCCATGGCCACGCCGGTCAGACCGTGGGTGAGGAGGTTGATCCACAGGATCTGACCCGCCCGGAGCGGGAGCGGAAGGCCGAGGAGGGGGCCGATCAGCATGACGAGAATCTCGGCGGCGCCGCCGGCCAGACCGTAGACGAGGAAGCGGCGGATGTTGTCGTAGACCCGGCGGCCCTCCTCGACGGCCGCGACCACGGTCGACAGGTCGTCGTCGGTCAGCACGAGGTCCGCAGCTTGGCGGGCGACCTCGGTGCCCCGCTGCCCCATGGCCACCCCGATGTCCGCGCGGCGCAGGGCGGGGCCGTCGTTGACGCCGTCGCCGGTCATGGCGGTGACGGCCCCCTTCGCCCGCCAGGCATCGACGATGTCGAGCTTCTGCTGCGGATCCGTCCGGGCGAAGACCCGTGCGGCGGTGAGGTCGGCCACCCGGCCGGCTGCCAGATCGGGGCCGTTGACCACGGTCTCGTCATCGGTGTCCGCGCCGGCCAGGCCCACGCGGGCGGCGATCGCGCGTGCCGTGGCCGGGTGGTCCCCGGTGATCAGCACCGTGGTGATACCGGCCGCGTGGCAGGCGGCGAGAGTGGCCGCTGCCGCGGGCTTGGGCGGATCACTGATGGCGACCAGGCCCAGGAGCCTCAGTCCCGCCTCGGCCGTCTCCGCGCTGTCCGGTTGCTCGCCGTGTTCGGCGGAGGCCACGGCGAGTACCCGGTATCCGCGGGAGGCCAGGATCGCCGCCTGCTGCCGGGCGCCGGCCACGAGGTCGGCGCGATCGGCGAGAAGACCTGCGTCCAGCACCACCTCCGGGGCACCCTTCAGACACACCAGGGCACCGCCGGAGGGCAGGCGGTGGACTGTCGTCATGCGCTTGCGCCCGCTGTCGAACGGGATCTCCCACGTCCTGGGGTGGGTACGCCTGAGGAGCTCCGGCTCGCCGCACCCTGCCTTGACGGCGGCCGACAGGAGGGCGGCTTCCATGGGGTCGCCGACGGCGGTCCACCGGTCCTCGTCCGGGGGCGTTTCCTGGGGCGGCCGCAGGGAGGCGTCGTTGCAGAGCGACGCGGCGGTCAGCAGCTCCTGTACGGGTCCCAGCTCGGCCGCCGTCGGCTGCCTGCCCTCGACCAGGACGTCTCCCTGCGGTTCGTACCCCACCCCGAAGAGGTCGACCGCGGCCCGAGGCGTCCACACGTGCTGGACGACCATGCGGCCTTCGGTGAGGGTGCCGGTCTTGTCGGTGGCGAGGACCGTGACGGAGCCGAGGGTCTCCACGGCAGGGAGCCGACGGACGAGAGCATGCCGGGCCGCCATGCGCCGGGCTCCCAGAGCGAGGGCCAGGGTCACGACGGCCGGCAGGGATTCCGGGACCGCTGCGACGGCCAGGCTGATCGCCGTCACCGCCATGATCCCGAGCGGCAGGCCCTGTACTAGCCCGAGGGCGAAAACCACCAGGCAGAGGGCCAGGGTCACGACGGCCAGGATGCGCCCCAGCGAGGCGAGACGGTGTTGCAGGGGTGTCGGCGCCCGCTTGGTGTCGAGGAGGGCGGCGATCCGGCCGAGTGCGCTGTCGGGTCCGGTGGCCCTCACCGTCGCCACACCCCGGCCTCGGACGACGACGGTCCCCGCGCCCACCACCGAATCGCCCTTCTTGTCCACGGGGACGGATTCCCCGGTGAGCATGGATTCGTCGATCATCAGGGCGGACGCCTCGGTGACATCGGCGTCGGCCGCCACGATGTCGCCCTCGGCGAGAAGCAGGACATCGCCGGGCACCACGAGGGCGGCGGGGACCTCGCGTGGTGCGCCGTCCCGCAGGACCCGTGCCTTCGGTGCCGACATCGCGGAGAGAGCGGCCACGGCGTGGTCGGCACGGGTCTCCTGCACGACGCCCACGGTCGTGTTGACGACGATCACCACGGCGATGACCACCGCGTCGGCGTGGTCGCCGATCGCGATCGTCAGTACCACCGCGCCCAGCAGCACCATAATCAGCGGATCGCGCAGCTGGGCCAGCACCCTGGCGTACCAGGGTGTCGCCGGAGCGGGCGGGATCTCGTTGCGGCCGTGCTCGGTCAGTCGGCGTTCCGCCTCGACGTCGGTGAGGCCGTCGGGCGTGCGGACAGCTACCTCCGCGGTGGCCGGGGTCATCGCCATGGCGGTCCTATTCGGCCGGAACCGTGATCACCGGGCAGAACGCCCGGTGCAGCAGTCCGTGGACGACGGAACCCAGGCGCATGCCGGAGTAGCCTCCGCGTCCGCGGCGGCCCACCACCACGGCCAGGGCGTGCTCGGCGGCCTCCGCGAGCTCCTCCACCGGGTGCCCGATCGGGACCTCGTGGGAGAGCACCACGTCCGGGTACTTCTGCGACCAGCCGGACGTGGCCTCGGACAGCATCCGCCGCTGGGCCTGCAGTGCGACCTCCTCGTCGTGGAGCAGGAAGACCGGCGGCTGCCATACCGCGATGGCGCGCAGTGCGGCGCCGCGCAGGTCGGCTTCCTCGAAGGCCAGCGCGAGCGCGGCCTTGGAGGACTCACTGCCGTCGATGCCCACGACCAGATAGGGCGGCCGCTGGGTGATGTGTTCCGGGTTTCCGACCACGACGACCGGGCAGCGCGCCTGGGCCGTGATCGGGACCACCGTGGAGCCGGCGCTGAAGTACTCCGCGGTCCGGCTCAGGTGGCGGGATCCGAGCACGAGCATGCGGGCTTGGTGGGACAGGCGGCCGATGGCGGGAACGGGGATTCCTTCGATCAGTTCGGTGGCCACTTCGGCCCCCGGGTGCCGTTCCCTCGCCCAGTCGGTACCGGCCGCGAGGGCTTCCGAGCCCGCCTGGTGCAGGGCCGTGGTGCGAGGGGTGCCGTTGACCTGCCGCTTCTGGTGCGACGGAGGCACGGCCACGACGAGCCGGAGATCGAGCCCACGGCGGTGAGCCTCGTCCGACGCCCATGCCAGGGGCAGGTGCCAGTCCCTGGCCGGGTCGATGCCGACAACGATCTCGCGGCGTCCGTCGGTGGCCCTCACGATTCGTCTCCGTGCTTGTCCGTGTGGCGCGGGATGAGCAGCACGGGGCAGTGGGAGTGGTGCACGAGGCTGTGGGTGTGCCGCCCGAGGGTGGGTCCCAGGTACGCGGACGCCCGCCGCCCGCCCATGACCAGCAGGTCGGCGTGTCGGGAAGCCTCGACCAGGACACCGGCGACGGACACGCTCTTCTCGGCGTCCGCCCGCACGGTGAGGTCCGGGAACTCCTGGCGGACCTGCTCGGCTACCGCGGTCAGGTGCCGGACGTATTCGTCGGCGATCTCCGTGACGTCGTCCATCATGGTCACCACGCTGCCGACGGACTGGAGCACGTTCCACACGTGGAGCAGCCGCAGCTCCGCCTTGCGGAGCTCGGCCTCGCGCGCCGCGTGACGCACGCAGTCCAGATCGTGCTCGTCACGGACCCCGACGAGCACCGTCCCGTTCTCGGCGGCGCTGTCGGTTCCCCTGACGACGATGACGGGCGTCTTCGCGCCGGCCGCGACCTTCAGGCCCACGGATCCGAGCATGAGCGAGTTGAATCCGCCCAGGCCACGGTTGCCGACCACGATGGTGCCTCGAAGGCCGGCGGCCCGGTGCAGGCTTGCCACGGGGTCGCCCCGACTGAATTCCGTGGTGGCGACCAGGCCGGGGTGCTGTTCCTTGACCGCGGCGGCGGTTTCGTCGAGCAGTTCGCGGCCGGCGCTGCGGACGCTCTCGATGGTCTCGGCGGATACGTAGAGGGCCCGGCCGTCCGTGTCGGCGCCGTACACGATGTGTAGCGGACGCCCGCGGCATTCGGCCTCTGCCGCCGCCCAGAGGGCGGCCTGACGGGCGGGCTCGGAGCCGTCGACACCGACGATGACGGAGCCGAGTTCCGAGCCGCTGACGGTGTTCTTCATGATTCCTCCTCGCCCGTGGCCACTGGGAGTCTGATCTCACGCTGACACCTCAGACTCGTCAGGAAGAGGGCCGCTCAGGACCTTCATGAGGGCCAAAGGTCCCTGCCGAGGACGGTGTGCAAGATCCCTTTCGAACGCGTTGGCCGGACTGGCCTGGTCCTTCCTGTTCACGCTCCGGTGTCCAGCCACCCGGGGTACCGCTGGAGGGACTCCGGCCGCATGTCGCCGTAGGCGGCTCGTTTCATCTGGAGGGCGAGATCCTCCATGGCGCGAGCGACCGCGAGTTCGTCACCGACTTCCGGGACGTCGGTGTCCTGGGGTGCGCAGCGGGCGGTGCCGTGGCCCGTGAGCCTGTTCGTGCCCGTGTCGAGCTCCAGGCGGGCCTTCGTCGTCCGGTCCTCCTCGAAGAGGTAGAGACGGACCTTCCACTCAGCGGTGTGTGACATGGCAGGCCTCCGGTTAAGGGGTCAGGGCTTCGTGAGGCGGGGAGTACGCCGGCCCCATCGCCGCAGTTCGTCCGTGCCCCAGACGAGGACGGGGAAGGTCGCGATGAGGGCGACTACGTCCAGCGGCAGTGCGGCGGTACCGAACAGACCTTGCAGCGGCGGCGCATAAACGAGGGCTGCGGTGAAGGCGAGCTCGAAGGCGATGCCCGCCAGGAGCAGGGGGTTGGTGAACAGGCCTATGTCGCGCAGGGCCGCATGGTCGGTGCGGGCGGCGAAGGCGGTGCCGACCTGGCAGGTGACGATGCCGGCGAACGTGGCTGTGGTTGCGGTGATGTACGCGTGGTGGAGGGGGCTGCCCGTGCCGGTGGGGTCGCCCGGGTGCCAGCCCGCGCGCCACAGTACGTAGAAGAACGCGCCCATGACCAGGATGGCGGAGACGGTACCGAGGTAGCCCCAGCTGCGGATGAGCATGTCCCGGGAGATGACTCCTTGCGAACTCGGGCGGGGCGGGCGGCTCATGGTGCCCGGCTCGGCTCGTTCGCGGCCGAGGGCGAGGGCGGGGAGGGTCTCGGTGCCGAGGTCGATGGCGAGGATCTGCAGGACGGTCAGCGGGAGCGGGACGGTGCCGGCCGACAGCGCGAAGACGAGGAAGGGGACGACCTCGGGGGTGAGGTGGGCGAAGATGTAGACGATGAACTTGCGGACGTTGTCGTAGACGCGGCGGCCGGACTCGATCGCGGTGACGATGGTGGCGAAGTTGTCGTCGGTCAGCACCATGGTGGATGCCTCACGGGCCACGTCCGTGCCGGAGAGTCCCATGGCCACGCCGATGTGGGCCCGGTGCAGGGCGGGGGCGTCGTTGACCCCGTCACCGGTCATGGCGACGATCTGCCCGTGTGCGCGCAGGGCGTCGGCCACCTTCAGCTTGGTCTCGGGTGAGGAGCGGGCGAAGACGACTTCGGCGTCGGCCGATGCGAGGAGTGCGTCGAGTTCGTGGTCGCCGACCGACTCGGACTGTGCCACCACCTGCAGACGCGGCAGGCCGATGCCGACTTCGCGGGCGACGGCCGCAGCGGTGGCGCCGTTGTCGCCCGTGACGATGTGCACGCGGAGTCCCGCCTCGTGGCAGCGCCGGACGGCGGCGGCGACCTCGGGGCGTGGTGGGTCGTACAGGCCGACGAGCCCGAGCAGGCGGAGCCCGGTTTCCGCGTCCTGGCGACGGGTCGGTACCTCGGCACCGGCCGGCAGGGTGCGGACGGCGACGGCCAGGACGCGCATGCCTTCGTGGGCGAGTTCCTCCGCCGCGGCGGCCGCGGACCGCGAACTGCCTACCAGGGTTTTCAGCACCGTCTCCGGCGCGCCCTTGACGATGACGCGCAGGCCCTGCACGGAATCGGCGTGGACGACGGACATCAGACGCAGCCGGGGGTCGAAGCGGAAGAGGGCTCGCCGCCCGGTGTCACGGCCATCGAGGTCGACGGGTGCGGCTCGGGCAGCGGCGCCTTCGACCAGGGCCTTCTCCGTCGGGTCGCCGTGCAGTTCGCCGTCCTCGCCTCGGGTGACCGTGGTGCACAGCGCGCTGGTTCGCATCAGCTCTCCGTCCCAGGGGCCGGGCTCCCTTCCGTGTTCCGGCGTCCACACGGCTTGGAGTCGCATGCGGTTCTGGGTGAGGGTGCCGGTCTTGTCGGTGCAGATGACGTTGGTGGAGCCGAGGGTTTCGACGGCGCTCAGGCGTTTGATCACCGCTCCCTGGCGGGCGAGGACGCGTACGCCGACGGCGAGTGCGAGGGTGATGGTCGGCAGCAGCCCCTCGGGGACGTTGGCCACGAGGAGCCCGATGGCGAACATGAGGGTGTCGGTCAGCGGCATGCCCACGGCGACACCGGCCGCCAGGAACACGCCGCCCATGGCGACCGCTACGGCGGCGATGAGCCAGGCGACCTTCTTGACCTGCTGTTCCAGGGGGCTGGGGTCGCGCCGGGTGCGCTGGCTCAGAGCGGCGATGCGGCCGAGTTCCGTGTGGTCTCCGGTGGCGAACACGATCGCCTGGGCCTGGCCCCCGGTGCAGACGGTGCCGCTGAACACGAGGTTGGGTTCCTGCAGCAGCGGTGCCCCGACGAGTCCGGGGCCGGCGATGCGTTCCGCGGGGGTCGACTCCCCCGTCAGCATCGACAGGTCGACCTCGATGCCTCCCTCGGTCAGCCGTGCGTCGGCGGGAACCTTGGCGCCCTCTTCGAGAACGACCAGATCACCCGGCACCAATTCTCTTGCCTCCACCGCCGAGGGCCGGCCGTCGCGGATCACCAGGGCGTGCTCGGGCAGGTACTTCGCGAGAGTCTCCACCGCCTGTTCGGCCTGCCGTTCTTGGAGGAGCGCGAACGCCGCATTGACGAGAACCACGGCGATGATGGCCCATCCGAGCACGGGGATGCCTGCGACGAACGCCAGCGCTGCGGCCGCCCAGAGCAGCAGGGCCAAGGGGTGGACCAGCTGCCGTACGAGTTCACGTCCCAGTGACGTGCGCGCCTTGCGGCGGACCTCGTTCGGACCGTAGACGGCAAGGCGGCGGGCCGCCTCGCGTGCGGAGAGTCCGCTCGGCCCGGTGCCGAGTTCGCGCCTCAGGAGCGGCAACGGTTCGAGGGGGTCGGGGCTCGGGGGCAACCCGCCCGCCGGGGATGGGGGCCGGGTGCCTGCCTCAGTCATCGCCGGGCCCCTGTTCGCGCCGGAGCCTGCCGGACCAGCGTGGCTCCACGGCCTCCCACTCATGCTCCCACCGGGCCAGACTGCGGGTCTCGGCGAGGTGGAGGCGAAGACGGATCACTGCTCCCGAGGCAAGGGCGAGCAGTGCGAAAGCTCCGGCTCCCGCCGCTGCCGCCGTGAGCGCGCGTTGAGCTTCGGGCGAAGGCGCCTGCGCTTCCCTGCCCGCGTCATCGACCCAGATCGCGACCGTCCGATCTGCCGGAGTGCCGAACGGGACGGAGATCGTGTCAGAGTGCTGGTGAGCGGCCGGGTACTCCCAGATGGCTGGTGCAACCACCCGCGAGGTGCCGCCTGAGCGGTTGGAGACCGCGCGCTCCGCGGAACCGACCGTCGTCGCCTCAATCTGGTGCCGGTGGCGGGCCGTTTCCCTGGCGGTCCGGCTTTCGGAGTCCCAGACGGCCGTCGTGACGACGACGCCGCAGAGCAAGGCGATCAGGAAGGACAGTACGAAGACGACGTTCCAGCGGCGCCGGGTCCGGTCGACCGGCCGACGCAGCCCGTTCGAACGCGCATCGAACAGCCGACGCACCCGGCCGGCTCTCGCCGGACGCGATTGCGTGGGCCCGTCTCCGGGCGTGGCGGCCTCGGACATCGCTCACCCCCGTGCGCTCTGATCCTGCCCGGCCGCTCAGCGGGGAGCGGCGAGTTCGGCGCTGATGTGGTGCGCCCACGTCCGGATCCGCTCGGGATTGCGGAAATCTCCGCCCTTGCCCGCCCGGACCATGGCCCGAGCGATGAACCCGGGCGTACCGGAGGTGATGCTGCCGCCGAAGGTGACGTGCTCGCGTGCGCCGAGGCGCTCGATCTCCCGGGCCACCGCCGGCACCGGCGCGATGTCGCGCTGCTCGGCGGAACTGTCGACGGGGCCGCTGCTGAACAGGTAGACCGGGCGGTGCTTGAGGAGCTGCTCGTTGCGTTCGGCGCAGCGCTTGGCCTTACCGCTCCAGTGTCCGGCGTACAGGGCGCCTCCGAGTACCACGGCGTCGTACCCGCGCACGTCGTCCACGTCGTCGGCGGGGATCACGACGGCGTCGAGGCCGTCCTCACGCAGGGTCCTGCCGATCTCGGATGCGATTCCGGCGGTCGCACCGTGCTTGGTTCCGTAGGCGACCAGGACGCGCTTGGAAGTCATGGCGACTCTCCGTTGCTCTCTGTTGTGGCGCGCTTGAGCGCCTTCACGTGGTGTCTTCCTTCACTGTCGTGAGGGGGACCGCTGCTCCGCTTGGGGCCATCGGGTCCCGGATGGGGCCGTTCGGCCCTCCCCGTACCGGGCCAGTTCGGCGGCGGCCACGTGCTGCTTGACCGCGGCGAAGCCGTCCGGGGCGACGGAGATGGAGTCGATGCCGGTCTTGACCAGGAACTCGGTGAATGCGGGGTCGTCGCTGGGGCGCTGGCCGCACAGTCCTACCGGGCGGCCGGCGGACTGTGCGCGCGGGACGAGGCTCTGGATGCTCCGGGTGACGGCCGGGTTGGTCTCGTCGAAGACGTGGGCGAGGGCTTCGGAGTCGCGGTCGACGCCCAGGGTGAGCTGGGTGAGGTCGTTACTGCCGATGGAGAAGCCGTCGAAGCGTTCGGCGAAGTCCTCGGCCAGGATGACGTTGGCGGGAATCTCCGCCATGACGTAGACCTTCAGCCCGTTCTCCCCGCGCCTGAGGCCTTCCTCGGCCATGACGTCCAGGACCCGGTCGGCCTCCTCGAGGGTGCGGCAGAAGGGGATCATGATGATGACGTTGGCCAGGCCCATCTCGTCGCGGACCCGACGCAGGGCCCGGCATTCGAGGGCGAAGCCCTCCCGGTATCCGTCGCTGTAATAGCGGCTCGCACCCCGCCAGCCGATCATCGGGTTGGCCTCGACCGGTTCGAACGGCCGGCCGCCGAGGAGGCGTGCGTACTCGTTGGTCTTGAAGTCGCTGGTCCGTACGACGACGGGGGCGGGCCACCGGGAGGCGGCGATCCGGGCGATGCCGTACACGAGGCGGTCGGTGAAGTAGCGGGTGCGGTCGAGGTATCCCTCGGTGAGCTGGTCGACTGCGCAGCGATCGGCGGGTTCGAGGCGTTCGGGGTGCAGCAGGGCCATGGGGTGGACCTTGACCTGGTGCGCCACGATGAACTCCAGGCGTGCCAGTCCGACGCCATCGGCCGGCAGCCGCCACCACCGGAAGGCGGCGGAGGGGTCGGCGAGGTTGAGCATGACGCGCGTCCGGGTGGCAGGGATGCCGGCGAGGTCGGTCTCGGTCTCCTCGTAGGCGAGCAGCCCGTCGTAGACCTTGCCGCGTCCGCCTTCGGCGCAGGAGACGGTGACCTTCTGTCCGTCGTGCAGGGTCTGTGTCGCCCGGCCGGTGCCGACGACGGCGGGGACGCCGAGTTCGCGGCTGACAATCGCTGCGTGCGAGGTGCGGCCGCCGTGGTCGGTGACGATGGCGGAGGCCCGCTTCATGATCGGCTCCCAGTCCGGGTCGGTGATGCCGGTGACGAGCACCCCGCCGGACGGGAAGCGGTCGAGGTCGACGGGAGTGTCCAGAACGACGACCGGTCCGCTGCCAATGGCTTCGCCGACGGCGCTGCCGTCCACGAGGGGTGTACCGGCCGTGGCCGTCAGGCGGCAGCGGCGCAGGGTGGAGGCTGTGCGGCGGGACTGTACGGTCTCGGGCCGGGCCTGCACGATCCACAGGTCCCCGGTGAGGCCGTCCTTGGCCCATTCCAGGTCCATGGGGCAGCCGTAGTGCCCTTCGACGGTCAGCGCCCAGTCGGCGAGGAGCCGGACCTCGGCGTCGGTCAGGACCCTCCGCGAGCGCTCCTCGATGGTCGTCTCGACGGTCCGGGTCAGTCCCTGCTCCGCGTAGACCGCCTTCCGCCGCTTCGCTCCGACGCGCACGTCGATCAGCGGGTCCAACTCCGGGTCCTTCAGGCCGGGCTTGAAGACGGTGTACTCGTCGGGGTCGACCTGCCCGCTGACGACTGTCTCACCGAGCCCGAACGCCGCGCTGATGACGATTACCTCGGGGAATCCGCTCTCGGGGTCGAGGGTGAAGATCACGCCGGCGCCGGCAAGATCCGAGCGGACCATGGTCTGGACGCCGACGGAGAGGGCGACCTGAAGGTGGTCGAAGCCCATCCGCTCCCGGTAGTCGATGGCGCGGTCGGTGTAGAGGGACGCGTAGCAGCGGTGCACCGACTCCAGCAGCCGGGCGGTGCCGCGCACGTTCAGGTACGTCTCCTGTTGGCCTGCGAAGCTGGCCTCCGGCAGGTCCTCGGCGGTGGCGCTGCTGCGTACGGCGACTTCCGGGTCCGCACGTCCTTCGTCGCGCCCCAGCTGCTCGTACGCGGAGACGATCTCGGCCCGCAGTCCTGGGGGCAGCGGTTCGGCGAGGGTCATCGACCGGATCGCGGCCCCGACCTCGTCGAGCGCGGCGCCGTCGCGCAGGCGCCCGATCTGCTCCTCGATCCGCCCGCGCAGTCCGTGCCCGTCGAGCAGCTCTCCGTACGCGCCGGCCGTCGTGGCGAACCCCGGGGGAACGCGCACGCCGGCATCGGCCAGGTGGGCGGTCATCTCGCCCAAGGAGGCGTTCTTGCCCCCGACGCTGCCGACGTCCAGCCGGCCGAGTGCCGCGAACGGGATGACGCGCCGTGTGCTTGCCATGACGACCTCCGGACTCAGTACGGGAGCGGGCGGCCGGACGGCGTGCGGAGGTCCAGCGGCGCGGGCTTGGGGAGCTGCTTCTGGCGGGGCTGGATCCGGATGCGCTGCATCGTGGCCACCTCTTCGGGAAACGGAGCCCGGAACGGCCTCCGGATTCCACGATCACGCCGGGAGGTGGCCGTGCCGCAGTGCCGAGTGGGACAGCAGCGAGGGCCGACCGGTCCGTACCTCGGTGGGGCCGACCTGCCCATGGGGGGCCGGGCCTTAACGGTGTCCACTGATCAGCCGGCTTCCATGCGGAACCACCTCTGCCGACCCGCGGGCAGGTCCGCAGCCACGCCACGGGGCAGGCGCAGGGGAAGGGGCGGCGCCGTTCGGGAGAGGGGCACCGCGATACCCAGTCTGCCCGGGACGAACCGGATGCGAATGCCTCGGTGACCCAGGCAGTCGACGGTGAAGGAGCAGCGCGGTACCTCCCGGAGCGGGACGGGTTCGATGCGCAGTCCGTCCGGGCCGACCTCCAGTCCCACGATGCCCCGTTCGATGAGGTCGAGGGTGCCGGCCATGGCTCCGAGGTGGATGCCTTCGCCAGTGGTGCCGCCCTGGATGTCCATCACGTCGCCGAGCAGGGCTTCCTCGCAGTACCGCCAGGCGTCGGGCCCCTTGTGGCGGGACAGGACCCAGCCGTGGACGAGAGTGCTGAGCGTCGAACCGTGGCTCGTGCGCTGCAAGTAGTACGCGACGGTCGCCCGCCAGAGGTCATCGTCCAGCCTGTAGCCGAGCCGGGCGAAGACATCGTGCAGCTCGTCGGGGCGGAAGAGGTAGCCCAGCATGAGGGTGTCGGCCTGCTTCGACGCCTGGTAGCGGTTGACCGTGTCGTCCTCGGACTCCAGGATCCGGTCGAGGCGGCGGATGTCCGTGTACCGCGCGCGATAGGCGTCCCAGTCCAGCTCGGCCAGATCGCCGTAGCCCTCGAACTGGCTGATGACGTTGCCGTGCGAGGGGATGTGAAGGCGGCGTGAGACGTCCTCCCAGCGGTTCAGCACCTCTGTGTCGAGGCCCAGTTGCTGCTCAAGTTGGCGCCTTCGCGTCCGCGGCAGCTCTGCGGCCAGCTCGAGTCCTCGGGCCAGCACCCATGCGGCGGTCACGTTCGTGTAGGCGTTGTCGTCGATACCGGGAGTCGCGGCCCCGGGATAGGCGTCGTGGTACTCGTCCGGGCCCACGACCCCGCGGATCCGGTAGCGCTCCCGGTCGGTGTCGTAGTCGGCGACCGCTCCCCAGTAGCGGGCGATGCTCAGGATCAGTTCGGCGCCGGGGCCGTACAGGAAGCCGGTGTCACCGGTGGTCTGCGCATATCGCCAGACGTTCCAGGCGATCGCGGAGCCCACATGGCGCTGGAGGCGGGAGTGGTCCGGCAGCCAGCGGCCGGAGCGCGGATTGAGGTGCAGCGTCTGCGTTTCCTCATGCCCCGAGCTTGCGCTCTGCCAGGGGAACATCGCGCCCGGCCGCCCGGCCCGCTGCGCTGCGGCACGGGCTGCGGGGAGGCGTCGGTGGCGGTACATGAGCACGGCGCGTGCCACCTCGGGGAGGTGCAGGGTGAGGTAGGGGGTGACGAACAGCTCGTCCCAGAAGACGTGGCCGCGGTACGCCTCTCCGTGCAGGCCTCTGGCGGGTACGCCGGCGTCGAGCTCCGCCGTGTGCGGGGAGAGGGTCTGCAGGATGTGGAAGGCGTGGAGGCGCAGGATCCGGCCGGCCTCCCCGGGCACCTTTACTTCGCCTCGGCTCCACAGGTCTTCCCAGGCGGCCTTGTGACCGGCGAGCGCGGTCGCGAAGTCCGGTGCGTGCGTGACGTGTTCGACCGCGGACGTGAGCGGATCGCCCACGGGCCGGTCCAGTGAGCTGTAGAAGGCTGCGGACTTGAGGACGACGACGGGGTGACCGCGGGAGATCGGCAACCGGAACGTCTGCGCCGTCGCCGCCTTCGTGCAGCTCAAGGTCACGGCGGCGGCCAGGGGCCGGGAGGACGTGCGCACCGCGATACCGATACGGATGCGGAACGATGTCGTTTCGCAGGAGAGCCAGGCGACGCCGTCCGCTCCGGCGCCGGCACGGTGGCCGGTGAGGTGGCGCCCGTCCAGGGCCCGGTACCGCGCGACGCCGGCATTGGTGACGTCACCGTCGAGAACGGACTGGATCTCGATGGTTCCGCGCCATCCGTACGCGTGGAAGGTGCTCTGCTGGGCGGCGAGGTAAGGGTCCGCCATGTGCACCAGCCGGGTGTGGGTGACGCCGAGCCGTCGGCCGTGGCCGTCCTGGAACAGCATGCGACGGGTGAGGGTCCCCGCGTTCAGGTCCAGGACGGTGTGGTGGTGACGCAGGCTCGGGTCGTCGGGAGAGAGCCACTCCCCCGCCGTCCCGTCGTCCGGCAGGCAGCGGTAGCGCACCCGGGTCCAGTCGGGGAGGTTGACCATGTCCTCGTTGCCGACCTGCTTGCCGGCAACCTGCGAGGGGAGCCAGTTGTAGCAGCCCGCCGCGTAGGTGCCGGGATAGTGCACGGCGTCGGCGGGTGATTCGGGGGCGGCTCCGCGCGTGGCGAACCGGCCGTTGCCGAGGGTGCACAGGGCCTCGACCGCCCGCTCGGCCTTCGGGTCGTAGCGGTCGAAAGTCCAGGTCCACGCGGTGTTCACGGCAGCTCTCCGACAACCGTGTCAACGACGGCGGTGAGGTCGGGGAGCACGACATCCGCGCCGCGAGCCCGCAAGGTCGCTGCGGCGGACGTGCCGCCGGACCGGTCGAGGCCGATCACCAGGCCGAAGTGACCGCGTCGGCCTGCCTCCACCCCGGCCAGAGCGTCTTCGACCATCGCCGCGTCGACGGGGTCCACGTGCAGCCGGCGTACCGCTTCCAGGAACAGGGCGGGGTCCGGCTTGCCCGCCAGGGTCAGCCGGTCGGCATCCGTGCCGTCCACGAGCACGTCGACGAGAGGGGCGATCGCGGCGAATTCCAGCAAAGGGCGGGCATGTCTGGATGCCGATACCGCGGCGCACCGCATCCCCTGGGCGCGCAGCGCTTCGAGTGCGGGACGGACTTCCGAGAACGCCTCCATGGCTACGGTCTGGAGCGCTTCCGTGAAGGCCCGCTCCTTTCGGGCAGCGACCGCCCATGCCGTACCGCATCCCGGCGGATCCGCGGCGTTGCCCGGCGGCAGCTCGATGCCGCGGGCGGTCAGAAAGGCGAGAGCGCCGTCGACACGGGGTTTCCCGTCCACCAGTTCCCGGTACTCCCGCTCGGCGTCGAAGGGCGGCTGGGCCGGGTGGTCGGTGCCGGCCGCCCAGGCGTCGAGGCAGCCGTCGAAAGCGGACTTCCACGCGGCTGCGTGCAGCGCGGCGGAGTCGAGGAGGACCCCGTCGGTGTCCAGGACGACGGCTCGAATCGGGCTCACTGCCGGATCACCCGGCGCCCGGTGGTCCGGATCGCGGCGACCTTCATCCAGTGGGTCCGCGGACCGCCGGCCCAGGGCAGGGAGTACGCGACGGCATCGAGCCGGCCGAGTTCCTCCGCATCGGTGACGCCTTCTGCCTCGCCCACGGCCATGACGCTCCAGCCCAGGCGCGTGACGTCGTCGATGTGGTCGACCTCGAAGGCCACCTCCGTCCCGGCGGCCCGCGCGAGCACCGCGTCACCCGAGGTCCTGAAGGCGATGTCGCGGCCCGCCACGACGTAATTGACCGGGAAGATCGCCGGACCGTCCGGGGTGAAGACTGCGATCCTGCCGACCCCGTGCGTGGACAGCAGCCGCCGGCACTCGCCGTCGGACAGCTCGACCAGCTCGGCGTCCAGCGCGGCCGTTCCTCTGCCGGGCGGGTACTCCGTCGTCGCGCCGGAGAGATCCGCGGTTGTCGTCCCCAGCGCGTCGGCGAGTCGAACGAGGGAGCCGATCGCCGGCGCTGCCGCGTGTTCCTCGAGGTAGGCGATGTACGCGCCGTCGGCCCCGCAGCGCTCACCCAGTTGGTCCCGGGTGAGGCCGAGTTCCTCACGGCGCATGGCGATCCGCCGCCCGAGGTCGGTGCGTCCGGCCGGCGCCTCCGCGGCGCCCTGCCCGTGTCGGGTTCTGCTCATCGTCTTCACATCCTCCCGGTGTCACGGCCGGGTTTCGGAGGTATCACCGTCAGGCTGAACCGGACTCGACCGGCCGCGCATGGGCCGGTCGGTCCCCTGCCGGGTCCTGTCGGCCCCCTGCCGTCCCCCACACGCGGTGCGATGGTGAGAACCGGATCCCCTGACCGAAGGGAGGGCCTGTCGTGTCCGAGACAGCCCCGCGCTCCGCCACCGCCCTGCCCAGACCCGCCCTCCTGCGGTTGCTCGGTGCGGTACGCACGGTCACCCTCAGCAAGTTCCTCATCGAGAGCGACCACGCCCGCATCCTGGTCGACCGCGGGCTCTTCCAGGGTTTCGCGGACCTGAGCCGTCGCAACTGGGAGAAGCCCGGATTCGATGCCTCCGACCTCCGCGCCGTGGTCATCACCCATGCTCACCTGGACCACTGCGGCTATCTGCCGCGTCTGGTCCGGCACGGCTTCCGCGGCCCGATCCTGTGCACCGCGCCCACCGCCCGGCTCGCCGGACCGAGGTCGTCCTGCACGAGCTGGCCGAACTGCGCCGCGACGGCACGCTGCCCGGGGACGTACCCGTCTACGTCGACAGCCCCATGGCCCTGGCCGCCCTGGACGTCTACCGCGACACCCTGCGCGCCCGCTCCCCCGAAATCCGGCCCGAGATCCTGGCCCAGGGCGAAGCGGCGTTCAGCCCGGAGCCCTTCCCGGCCGCCCGTACCGTCCAGGAATCCATCGACATCAACAACGCCACAGGGCCCCCGGTCATCGTGGCCTCCGCCGGCATGGCCACCGGCGGCCGGGTCCTGCACCACCTCCACCGGCTCCTACCCGATCCCCGCAACGCCGTCGTCATCGTCGGTTTCGCCGCCGCCGGAACGCGTGCTCGTGACCTCGTCGACGGCGCCCGCGCCCTGAAGATGTTCGGCGAGTACATCCCCGTACGCGCCGAGGTGGCCGACGTACCCCATTTCTCCGCCCACGCCGACGCCGACGCCGACGCCGACGCCGACCAGATCATCGACTGGCTGCGGGGCGCACCCGCACCGCACACCACCTACCTGGTCCACGGCGAGGAGACCGCCGCCGAGACCCTCCGGGACCGCATAGACCGTGAGCTGGGCTGGACGGCCGTTGTACCCAAGCCCGGCGAGGCCGTACTGGTCCGCTGACATGGGCCGTACGGGCCAGGCGGTAGGTACCGCGAGGCCCTCCCGTACTCCAAGGACCGGCGCGAGCCTGAAGGGGGAGGGCTGGAGGCACACCATGATCACCATGAACACTCTCCGCCCACGCCCACCACGTGGACATCCCCGCCGGAACCCGCAGCTTCACGGAACGGCGGCGGGCCGTCTGCTTCCGGGCGAGAACGGCGCCGTCACCACCCGCCCTGCCCACGCCCGCTGAGGACCAGCCATGACCTCCACCCCGTACACCGTCAACGACGTCATGACGAAGACCGTCGTGACCGTCACTCCCGCCGCCGATTTCAAGGAGATCGCCACCGCGATGGAGCGCTGGAAGGTCACTGCCGTCCCGGTCATCGAGGGGGAAGGTCATGTCGTCGGCGTCGTCTCCGAGGCCGATCTGCTCACCAAGGAGGAGTTCCACGAACACGGACCGAGCCTCATCGAGCAGATGCGCCGCCTCGGCGACACCGCGAAGGCCGGATCGGTCCGCGCCGAGCAGCTGATGACGAGCCCCGCCGTCACCATCCGCCCCGACGCCACGCTCCCCCGGGCGGCCCGCCTGATGGCCGACCGCCGCATCAAGCGCCTCCCGGTCGTGGATGCCGACGGCACTCTCCTCGGCATCGTCAGCCGCGCCGACCTCCTCAAGGTCTTCCTCCGCTCCGACGACGACCTGGCCGCCGAGGTCCGTCGCGAGGTCGTCGAGCGTCTCTTCCCGCTCTCGCACCGTGACATCACGGTCGACGTGACGCACGGCGTCGTCATCCTGGGGGGAAGGATCCGCGACCCCCACCTCATCCCCGTGGCCACGCGCCTCGCCCGGGCTGTCGAAGGCGTGGTCGGTGTGCACTCCCGACTCGAAGGCCCCGCATCCCCCTGACCGCTGTCCCTGCGCTAGGGGGCCAGGTCCCGCTTCATCAGCAACGTGTGGCCCAGGACGAGCCCCACCACTCCGACCCCGAGCAGAACACCCAACTGCGGCCACAGCACGTGGCCCTGCGCCAGTGCGTCACCCGGTGTGTAGTAGGGGAAGGGACTGATGAACCGCAGGGGCGCCGCCTTGGACCAGGCCGGCGCGATGACGTTCAGCACGAAGCCGACCGCCCCGATCGCGATCGGGGCACCGATCACCTGGGCGCGTCGGATCCCCCATGCGGACACGGCCAGAGCCGGTCCGGCCAGGCACAGAGCGAAGCCGCACCCCATCAGCCCGGCGGCGAAGACACCGCTGAGCGGCACGTCCCGGTGGATGTCCGGCGACAGCCAGACGCCTGCCGCCACCGTCAGTGTCGCCGCGGCATTCAGGGCGAGGGCGGCGATCAGCACGGCGGCCGTCCGCTCCGCGAGCAGCCGATTGCGGGTCACGGGGCGCACCATGATCAGCTCGATCGTCCCGGATTCCAGGTCGGCCGCCACCGCCGCCGCGGCCAGGGCACCGATCGCGGTCAGCTGCATGGCGATCCAGAAGGGATGCACCAGCCCGGCCCCGAGCAGCCCCGGATAGCTGGCGATCGAGACTTCTCCGCCCGACCCGCTGAACGCCCGGTACGCCGACGGCGTGCCCTTCCCGCCCACAGAGAACAGTTGCCCCGGCGCGATCGTGTTCGCCACCACCACGATCAGCGTCTCGAAGACGACCATCCCCACCACCAGGGCCATCAGCATCCGCCGACGCCGGTGCAGTGCCAGCCACAGCAGGGGCCACCGCGTCTTCACAGCGCCGCCCCCGCCGCCTTGCCGTTGCGGTACAGATCTAGGAACGCCTCGTCCAGACCCGCCTCCTCCACGATGACGTCAGCCACCCCCACGAGGTGGTGGGAGCACTGCGCGAACTACTGGCCCCGCGGACACTCTTACGGCAGCGCCGTTCATCGCCCTGCCTCCCGGAAGCCCACCTCGCCGAGACTGTACGGCGGACGCCGCTGCGACGACCGCTGCAGGGGTTGTCCGCTTCCTGCAAGCGGTAGCACCCCGGCGATCAGACTCTCGGTCCGGACCTTGCGAAGCGCAGTAGGCACCCCGACCGGCACGTAGCCGGGAACAACTTCCAGACAAGCGCGGATCGCCGACGAAGCCTCTTCGACGTCTGTACCTGCACGAAGCCTCACCTGACGCAGCGTCAGGAAGTCAGCATTGGGTCAGCATTCGTAGACATACACCCACCCACGGACGCCCACAGAGGGGGAAGGCCCCGCACCGTCGAAGGGCAAGCGCGGGGCGCGATCGGAAGCGCCGAGACTTCAGTAACCGGAAGGCGCCTGACCCTCGCCCCACAGGGCCGCCTCTCTCAAGTTATCGCAGGTCAGCGCAGTCGTCCGCGTGGTTTGAGGTGGGTCGGGGGCAGGTCAGGAGCCAGAAGTGGAGGGCCGTCATACCCCTTCACCTGGCCGAATTTGGTCCCATTCATCCAGTCCTCGCGGGCCTGTGCGATATCCTCGTGGGAGCGGCCAATCCAGTTCCAGAACGTAACACGAGATATCCATCTTCGTGCAGGTCAGGAATGGATTGGAACCTCTGGGGTCAGCAAAAGGTCAGCATTGGCGCCCCAGGAGTCCCGCACCGCATGGCAACGAAGTCTCTGCCCCACGGCATGGGCACCTTCTACAAGGACTGCGAGCACCCGCAGTCCCGCTGGTCGAAGTGCCCACACGACTACACGCTCCGTTACCGCAACGCGGCCGGGAAGCAGACCGAGGAGGCCGGCTTCTCCACCCAGGAGAAGGCGATCGCCCGCCTCACCGCGGTCTACCAGGAGAAGAAGGCCGCTCCCCGGAACGGGAGCAAGGCCGACCGCATCCAGAAGTACGGCGCGATGCAGTTCCGCGAGTACACCGCGGAGTGGAAGGCCGGCCAGCGCGACCTCGCCGAGTCCTCGCTCCGCACCCTGGAGTCCCTGCTCGAGCACCACATCCTCCCGACGCTCGGCAGCCGTCGGATGAGCACCTTCGACCACAAGGTCGTCGACGGCTTCATCCGCACCATGGAACGCAACGGCGCCGGCCTGGCCGCGCAGTCCAATGCGTACGACAAGCTGAAGTCGATACTCCTCGACGCGCATCGCCTCGGCCTCTTCGACGACAACCCCCTCGTGGGCGTCAAGCCGCCTCAATACGACGCTAAGCGTGCCGTTATCCCCTCCCCGGCGCAGCTTCAGTCCCTGCGCAGCGCCGGGGACGACCTGTTCCGACTCGTAGTGGAACTCATGAGCGGCTGCGGCCTGCGCAATGGCGAGGCTGCTGCGGTCAACGTCAACAACATCGTGGCCGACGACGTCTATCGCGTCACCGAGCAGGTCAACCAGACAACCAAGAAGTACGACCGCCTCAAGCACCGCAAGACCTGCACATCGAGGACGGCGGCCCCCATCCCCACCCTCCGCGACAAGTTCCGCAGCCCGGCCGCGAAACTGCCGGACCTGTGGGGCCTGCATGAGGATGAAAACCTGTACTGGATGATCGAGGCCAAGGGGGGCAACGCCCGCAGCCCCCGGCTCTGGGAGGGCTGGAAGCAGCTCCAGGGCGGCACCAAGATCCTCCACGAGTACGCCCACCGGCGGATCCTCGTCGGGGCCAGCGTCCAGCCCCAGGGCGACCTGTTCCTCACCGTCGACCACGACCACCACCCCGGCAAGGAACCGCTTCAGCCCGCCGCGGGCCCCGCTTCGCCCCAGCCGCCGGGGTCTCCGGAGGACCATCTCGGCGACAGCAACGACGCCCTGATGGGCACGGCCCGCGCCCAGATGCTGGTGTACCTCGCGCTCAGCGGCGCGCGGCCTTCGCGGCTGAAGACCGTGGCCCTGCCCGCCGACCAAACGAGCCGACGCCGCGGCCCCCGCGGGGTGACAACCCCTCTGGAGCACGACTCGCGTGCCCGCGCGATGCGCAACGCTGTCCGTGCTGAGACCTCCGACAGCGACCAGCCCGGTCGCCGGGGGCATGCCCGGGCCCTCGGCCTCGACGACTTCCTCGCGTACCGCGTTCCGGCACCGAACTGCGCCTGGGCATGTCCCGGCAGCTCTTCGCCGCCTGTGCCCAGCTCCACTACGAAGACCAGCTGATCGCCGAGCGCACCCCCGGTATGCGTGCCGAGGACCTTCGGTCCGACGAGCCCGCCAGCGAGGAAGCGTACGAGCGCCGGCGCCAGACCCAGCGGCGTGTCTTCCGCGAGCGCCAGGAGGAAGAGCGGGCCCGGATCGAGCCCCGGGTTCGTGCCGCCTTCGAGCACGGACGGGACCTCCCTTGGCAGGAGCTGCTGCACCCCCAGAGCGACCCTCGTCTCGACCTCGACGAAGACCCCGGCCTCCTCGAAGCCGCGACGGCGGAGACGTACCTCGCGGTCCGCGAGGACGATCTCCCCCACCACGAGCGCTGACCGGCTGCGTCGCCGCCGCGATTGTCACAGCCCCCACCCCGAGCTGGATGGCACCGATAGGCTCCAGATCAGATGCGCAGCGCCTCCATCGGCTCGCCGCGCGAAAACTCGGGGTGGGAGCGACGTGCAGCTGTCGAGGGTTCGTATCGACTCCGATTCGTGCCCATGACAGAGGAAGACGCTTGGCGAACTGTGACCGCTGCAGCTGGCCCGGGCTGCGAGAAGCGGGCCCGGACAAAGCCAGCGCCGACCGTACTGGCTACCGTGTCCACGGTGAACTGGACGAAGATGAAGCAAGTCACTGCTGACGACGACCGCGGCCTGTCCGCGTGGAAGTTCGGCGCACTCATGCTCGGAGCCTTCACCGTCGTGGCGGCGTGCGCGCTGGTGGGAGGCTGGGCCGGGCTCATCGGCATCGTAGTGACCGCCGTCCTCCTCGTCGGTTTCGCGGCCGCTCGTCTGTAGAGCCCTCCTGGAGAGGGCGGCCCGGTCATGGACCGGCAGTCGACATGCTGGTGGCCGGCCCGTGGAGTGGGCCGGCCATCGAGGCATTGCGGAGGTGGGGTCAGGCGCCGGGGTCGTGGGCCGCGCCGACGAGCTCTTCGAGGAGGTCTTCCATGGTGACGAAGCCGAGGACGGTGCCCTTGCTGCCGGTGACGGCCGCGAGGTGGGTACCCGCCGCGCGCATCGCGGTCATGGTGTCGTCCAGCGGGGTGTCGAGCGCGACCTTGGTGATCGGGTGCAGCGACGCACGCGCGAAGGGCTGGTCGCGCTCGGGGGCACCGAGGGCGTCCTTGATGTGCAGGTAGCCCAGGATCTCCTCGCCCGGTCCGGTGACCGGAAGGCGCGAGAAGCCGTGGTGCGAGGCCGTGCGCTCCAACTGTCGCGGGGTGATGTCGTGGCCGACGGTCGCCACGCGCTCCAGGGGCACCATCACCTCGCCGACCGGCCGGGTGCCGAGCTCCAGGGCGTCCTGGAGGCGCTCGCCGTCCTCGGGGCCGAGGAGACCGGCCGCGGACGAGTCCTTGACCAGGCGGGCGAGTTCGTCGTCGGTGAACACGGAGCCGACCTCGTCCTTGGGCTCCACCTTCAGCAGCCGCAGCAGCGCATTGGCGAAGGCGTTGATGCCGAAGACGAACGGCCGCAGCGCCCGGGTGAGGGCGACCAGCGGTGGCCCGAGAAGCAGCGCGGTGGGGGCCGGGGCGGCGAGGGCGATGTTCTTCGGCACCATCTCGCCGACGAGCATGTGGAGGTAAGTCGCCAGGGTGAGCGCGATGACGAAGGCGATCGGGTGGATCAGCCCATCGGGCACGCCTATGGCGTGGAAGGGCGGTTCAAGCAGGTGGGCGATGGCCGGCTCCGCAACCGCGCCCAGGACCAGGGAGGAGACGGTGATGCCGAGCTGGGCGGTCGCCATCATCGCCGAGAGGTGCTCGAGCCCCCACAGCGTCGTCTTGGCCCGCCGGTTGCCCTTGAGGGCGGCCGGTTCGATCTGACTGCGGCGCACCGAGATCAGGGCGAACTCGGCGCCGACGAAGAAGGCGTTGGTGATCAGGGTGAAGGCGCCGATCAGCAGCTGGACCGCGGTCATCGGGCTCCCTCCGTATCGGTTGCGGGGACGGCGGGTGCGGCGATCGTGACCCGGTCCGCGCGGTGGTGCTCTATGTCGAGCACGGTGATTTCCCAGCCGTCGACGGTGATGGTGTCGCCTTCGGCGGGGATGCGTTCGAGCTGGGTGGCGATCAGGCCTGCGAGGGTCTCGTACGGGCCCTCGGGCACGTCGAAGCCGATCTCTTCCAGTTCGTCGAGGCGGACACTGCCGTCGGCCTCCCAGACCTGGCGGCCGTCCTGCTCGGGGCTTTCGATGAGGTCGGGGACCTCTATCGGGTCGTGCTCGTCGCGGACTTCACCGACGACCTCTTCCACGATGTCCTCGACGGTGGCGACACCGGCGGTGCCGCCGTACTCGTCGATGATCACGGCCATGGTTCGGGCCTTGCGCAGCCGCCCGAGCAGGGTGTCCACGGGAAGTGAGTGCGGCACGAGGAGAGCCGAGGTCATCAGGTCCGTGACCGGGGTCTTGACCCGCTGCTCCTCCTCCAGTGCGAGGACGTCGCGGATGTGGAGGGTGCCGATGACCTCGTCGAGGGTGTCGCGGTAGACGGGGAAGCGGGAGACGCCGGTGGCCAGCGTCAGGTTCGCCGCGTCGGCCGCGGTGGCGTGGGCCTCCAAGGCCTGGACATCGACGCGGGGGGTCATCACGTTCTCCGCGGTCAGCTCGGCCAGGTGCAGGGACTTCACGAACAGTTCGGCCGAGTCCGCCTCGATGGCTCCCTGGCGGGCCGAGTGCCGGACGAGAGCCACGAGCTCCTCCGGCGTACGGGCCGAGGCCAGCTCCTCGGCCGGCTCCAGCCCGAAGCGGCGCACCAGGCGGTTCGCGGTGTTGTTGAGATGCCGGATCAGGGGGCCGAAAGCGGCGGTGAAGGCGCGCTGCGGGCCGGCGACGACCTTCGCGACGGCCAGCGGGCGCGAGATCGCCCAGTTCTTCGGCACCAGCTCGCCGACGACCATCAGCACGACGGTCGAGAGCGCGACGCCCAGCAGCGTCGCCGTGGTGGACACCGCCCCGGAGGACAGGCCGAGGGCCTCCAGAGGTCCGCGCAGCAGCGCGGAAACGGACGGCTCGGCCAGCATGCCGATCACCAGCGAGGTCACCGTGATGCCCAGCTGGGCCCCGGACAGCTGGAAGGTCAGTCGCTTGGCGGCCTTCAGGGCACTCTCGGCGCCCCGCTCGCCGGCCGCGGCGGCACGTTCGAGCTCACTGCGCTCGACGGTGGTCAGCGAGAACTCGGCGGCGACGAACACCGCGCACGCCAGCGTCAGCGCCAGAGCGAGAAGCAGCAGCAGGACTTCGGTCACCGTGCCACCTCCGCTCCCGGCTCAACAATCAGCGGGCAAGGCGTGGCACGGCTCGTACTGGGAGGTTCACCCATTGCGGGTCTGCTGCTCCTTCTTCACTCAGGCGGACTGGCGCGGTCCACGCCAGGGGCGGTTCAGTATCCGCACGACAACTGTAAAGGAGCAGTAAAGCCCCTGGCCAGTGACGTCCCACACGGCGAGAGGGAGGGCCTTTTCGGACTTTCCCGCTCAACCGTCGCCTGTTCACTCGACAGCGGCCGCGCTGCTCCTATGCTTCTACATGTCTGTAGATTATGCCAGGGCGGACGGAGCACTCCGTGCTGCCCGGGCGCCCGTACGCGCGCCCGTCGGGCTCGCGTGAAGTCAGGAGGGGAACAGAACGTGGCTTCGATCGATCTGGACAAGGTGCTGGACAAGGCGTGGGCGGACAAGAGCCTGCCCGAGATCCTGGCCGCTCCCGTGGGAGCCCTCAAAGGCGTCTCCGACCGTGACGGCGAGCTGCTCAAAGAGGCGTTCGGCGTCACGACCGTCGCCGAACTCGCCGAGCTGAAGTACGTCCGCTGGGCGCAGGCCCTCGCGGCCCTGGACGCGGCGAAGTAACGCTTCAGGCTCGCGCGGTGCCGTGGACCGGACCCCGGTCCGCGGCACCGTCGCGGGCACCGCAACAAAGATCACAACGCAACGCACATGAAGGAGAGCGCCACGATGGTGTTCAAGCGCCTGCTCGGCTCGATGGGTGTCGGCGGCCCCGCCGCGGACACGGTTCTCGACCTGACGACCGCCGCACCCGGGGGCAGCCTGACCGGCGAGGTCCGCCTCACCGGCGGCCGGGCCGGCTTCGACATCGAACACATCACTTTGGAACTCGTCGCCCGCGTCGAGGCCGAGACCGAGGGCGGCGAGCACGAGGGCACGGTTGCTTTCGAGCGATTCCACATCGGCGGCGGCTTCCGCCTCGCGGAGGCCGAGCACCGCTCCGCGCCGTTCGCCATCACGCTGCCGTGGGAGACCCCCATCACCCAGCTGCACGGCCAGCCTCTGGGAATCGTCCTCGGAGTGCGGACCGAGCTCGGCATCGCCGGCGCCAGGGACAAGGGCGACCTCGACCCCCTCTCCGTGGGGCCGCTGCCCGCGCAGGAGGCGATCCTTGAGGCATTCGGGCAGCTCGGCTTCGGCTTCAAGTCCGCCGATCTCGAACTGGGCCGCATCAGCGGCACCGGCCAGCAGCTGCCCTTCTACCAGGAGATCGAACTCACCCCGCCCCCGCAGCACGCCCACCAGCTCAACGAGATCGAGCTGACCTTCCTCGCCCATCCCGGCGGGCTGGAGGTCGTCCTGGAGGCGGACAAGCGCGGCGGCCTCTTCTCCGGAGGCCACGATGTCCTCGGCCGGCACCACGTCAGCCACGAGGGAGCGGCCCACCGGGACTGGAACGCCGTCGTCGGCTCCTGGATCAGCCAGCTCCTCGACGCGCACACCGCCCGCGCGGCTCACACCCCTCACAGCCCCTACGGGCACGGCGCAGGGCACGACGCTCACGCCCACAAGGACGACCACGGACACCATGACAGTCACCGGTCCGGGCCGGGCATGGGCACCGTGGTCGCCGCCGGCGCGGCCGGCCTCGCGGTCGGTGTCGTCGGCGGGATGGTGGCGGCCGAAGTCGTCGACGAGATCGGCGACTTCTTCGAGGACGACGAGGACGAGGACGGCGGCGAGGAAGCGTAGCTACTCCGTCACCCGCACCGTAGCTTCTACGGTGGTGTAGAAATAACTTGTCCGGGCCGGATCCGTCCGTCCCCGGCCCGGACAACCCTGCGACCCGATGGAGTTGGCATGGCCCTGTGGGACCGTTTCAAGCAGTCCGCCCAGCAGATGCAGACGCAGCTGGAGGCAAAGAAGAACGAGCTGAAGTCCGGCGCGTTCCGCGACGCGAGCATGGCCATGTGCGCCCTGGTCGCCGCGGCGGACGGAACGATCGACGACTCCGAGCGCCGACGGGTGGCCCACCTGATCGCCACCAACGAGGTCCTGCAGAACTTCCCGGCCGCCGATCTCCAGACGCGCTTCGACGACTACCTCAACACCCTCACCGCCGACTTCGACTTCGGCAAGGTCAGCATCCTGCAGGAGATCGCCAAGGCGAAGAAGAAGCCCGCCGAGGCGCGCGCCGTCATCCAGATCGGCATCGTCATCGGAGGCGCTGACGGCGACTTCGACAAGACCGAGCAGGCCGTCGTACGCGAAGCCTGCTACGCCCTCGACCTCCCGCCCCACGAGTTCGACCTCTAGCGCCACGGCCCTGCCCGTACGCGCCCGGCGTCGCGGCCCCCAAGGCGCGGGGAGGCATGCCTGCGAGGAGACCGGGCTTCGGGCGGGTGCGCACGATCAGGCGAAGGCTGTGTCGACGTAGCGAATCTCCATCCGGGCGATGACGCTCGGGACGCCGTTCGATTCCGGAGCCCGGTCCGTAGTCGTCACCTGCCTTGGAGCACAATGTCCGCATGGCGAACAGCGAGGAACGCGGCGCTCCGTACGTAGGTTTCACGGCGGGCATATCGCTGGGCATGATGATGGGAGTCGTACTCGGTCTGCTCATCGTCGACAACCTCGCGCTCGGACTCGGCGTGGGTGTCGCGCTGGGACTCGGCATCAGCACGATCCGTCGCCCTGGGACCGAATCAGCCGAGGTCCAGCCCGGCGAATCCTGATCCTTTCCTTCCCGAACGACCTGCTGTCGTCGTCTCCGACGTAAGGCGCCAGAACCATACGCGCCGGAGGCGGGAAGACACATGTCGAGGCGCTGTCCGATGTGAGATCTCGGCGCCCGCGAACAGGGCGTTGAACACGATCAGCGCGGCGTGAGCGCGAGGTCCCACACGGAGCCGTTCGCGGCCTCGCGCCCAGCCGGGTGCGGTTGGGCGTCACAGGCCCGAGCGGACCACGGTGACGGGGCAGTGGGCGTGGTGCAGGACGGCCTGGCTGACCGAGCCCAGCAGCAGCCCGGCGAATCCACCCCGCCCGCGCGCACCCACCACGATCAGCTGGGCGGTCTCGCTGGCCTCGATCAGTGTCGGCCGCGTACGGCCCCGGACGATCCGCTGGCGCACAGTCACCTCGGGGTACTGCTCGCGGTGCCTGGACAAGGCCTCGGCCAGCAGCCGCTCTTCCACCGTCCGTTGTTGGTCCACGTCACCGATCAGGTCCACCAGTTCCACAGGACGGCCCGGGCCGCTCTCGCCGTGATCACTCCACGTGCTCCAGGCGTGCAGGGCCACCAGTTCACTGCCCCGCAGCTGTGCCTCGGCGAACGCGAACCTGATCGCGCCCAGGCCCTGAGGGGAGCCGTCCACCGCCACCAGTACGGGCCCCTCGGGCCCGGTCCGGCCGCGTACGACCATCACCGGGCATTGGCCGTGTGCGGCAAGGTGGACGGCCGTCGATCCCAGGAGAAGCCCTCGGATGCCGCCCGTGCCGCGGTGGCCCACCACCACGAGCTGAGCCGTGCGTGACTCCGCTTCCAGGGCGGCCACCGGCTCGCCGGGCATCACCGCGCTGGTGGTCCGTACTCCTGGGGCTGCAGCCTGGGCCCGGTCGACCGCTTCGTGAAGCAGGTGCTCGACCAGATCCCGCACTCCTCCGCCGGGCGGTCCGAGAGGTGAGGAGCCGGGTGGGACGTGCATGGCGGGCCAGACGAAGGCGTGCACGACATGCAGCTCCGCTCCTCTGAGCAGTGCTTCCCGTGCGGCGGCGTCCACGGCGGCCATGGCGTAGGGCGAGCTGTCCACCCCGACCACGACCGGACCGGACATCGCCCTGCCTCTCCTCTTCCCGCAGCTCCTGCTGCGGGGCTGGGCCCGCGCTTCGTCCTCCCAGGTTCTCTCGCAGGCCGCACCCACGCGACCAGGGGCAGCCGCGTCAGGCGTCCCCGGGCCAGGTCATAGCGGTGTGGCGGCGTGGAGGATGAAGAACAGGGTGACGGCGGAGTTCGCCGAGGACAGTGCGGACACCGTTGTGCCAGCCGCCGCACCCCACGTGGCCACGCCCACCGCGGTGAACACCGACGGCCAGCGGCTGGAGGCAGGGGCGGGCCCCAGCAGTGCGGCGACCCTGCTCGGCACCGGTCCCGCCGCCGCGAACGCGGGCAGCGTGGCCAGCGGGGCGCCGCGGCTGATCAGCGCCGCCTTGCCGATCGCCACCGCCACCGTACGGCGGCTGCCGACCCTGGCCGCCGCCTCCTCATCGGCCCACCGCTCGGCGGTGTAGGCCACCACCGACCTCAGCGGCCGCAGGAACGGGTTCGCGCGGGCGGCGAGCTGGACGGCCAGCAGGAACCGGTGGTGGCCTCCCGTGAGGTGGGCACGCTCGTGCGCGAACAGTGCCCGGCGCTCGCGGGAGGAGAGCGAGGCCAGCATGCCCGTGCTCACCACGATCCGGTCACGGCGCGAGCCGGGCAGCGCGTAGGCGTACGGAACCTCATCGGGCAGCACGGCCACCGGGGTGGCGGGCAGCCCGGCAAGTGCGCGCTGGCTGCGTCGGCGTACGCGCCGGTGGCGCCATGCCGCCGACGTACACGAGGCGATCACCGCGAGGAGCGCGGGGATGGCGGCCTTGCCGGCGACCTCGTCGTACGGGACCGCTTCGCGCACCTCCGGGTCGGACCAGCCGTCCGGCAACGGGTTGCCGGGCAGCTGCGCGGTCCCCACCACCATCAGCAGCGCCAGGCACAGCGTGCTGCACACCGCCAGCACCGCCGCGGCGCCGGTCAGCAGCCACGTCGCGGTACGCGGGTGCAGATGATGCCCGGCCAGGCGTGCGATCGGCCACGCCGTTAAGGGCAGCACCAGCGGCAGGAACACGAAAATTCCCATGTCCCTCAGTCTTCTCCCGCCTCGGACGCCTTGCCCAGCAGTTCCCGCAGCAGCTCCTCGTCCCCGGGCGTGAGAGCGGTCACGAAGCTGGCCAGGACGGCTTGCCGGTCGCTCTCGGCATCCAGGACCTTGCGCATCCGCAGAGCGGCCAGCCCGGCCTCGTCGGCGACCGCCATCCACTCGAACGACCGGCCCACCCGCTCCCTCGCCACAGCACCCTTGGCCTGCAGCCGGGTCAGGATCGTCATCACCGTCGTGTAGGCCAGTCCGCCGCCCAGGCGTTCCTGGACCCAGCCGGCCGTGACCGGCCCCGGCGCCTGGCACAGTGCGGCGAGTACCTGGCCCTCCAGTTCACCCTGCCCCCGGCGGGGGGACGGGTCGGCACCGCTCGAGTCTTTCACTGTCATGCCGTCAACCTCCCGCCTCATGGCCTCACCCGATGCGGCGTGGCGGTTCATCGTACTGATCCACCGGCCGACTGCTCGGCGGACCGCGAACGGTCCGCCTCCGCGAAGCCGCCACACCGGCCGAACTCCCACCAATATACTTCTACAGTGTTGTAGATTCACCTTGATCCGACGGTACGGGCGCGCCCGCCGGGGCCGCGGGGATACCGAATGGGAGTCACGACATGGGTGTGAGCCTGTCCAAGGGCGGAAACGTCTCGCTGAGCAAGGAGGCCCCGGGTCTGACCGCCGTGCTGGTCGGCCTGGGCTGGGACGTCCGGACGACCACCGGGGTCGACTTCGACCTCGATGCCAGCGCGCTCCTGGTGAACGCCTCCGGGAAGGTCCCCTCCGACCAGCACTTCGTCTTCTACAACAACCTCAAGAGCCCCGACGGCTCCGTCGAGCACACCGGCGACAACCTCACCGGCGAGGGCGAGGGGGACGACGAGGTCGTCAAGGTCGACCTCGCCACCGTGCCCGCCGACGTCGAAAAGATCGTCTTCCCGGTCTCCATTCACGACGCCGAGGCCCGCAGTCAGAGCTTCGGCCAGGTGAGGGGCGCGTTCATCCGCGTCGTCAACCAGGCCGGCGGTGCGGAGATCGCCCGCTACGACCTCTCCGAGGATGCTTCGACCGAGACCGCGATGGTCTTCGGTGAGCTCTACCGAAGCGGCGCGGAGTGGAAGTTCCGCGCCGTCGGCCAGGGCTACGCCTCCGGCTTGTCCGGAATCGCCGCAGACTTCGGCGTCGGCGTCTGAACAACCGCATGCAGGCGGGGTGGTCCGCCGGGCCCGGCGGACCACCCCCGTCACCCGATACAGGCGCAGCCGTGTCACTCGATCCGGGGATCCTTTGAGGCAGGAAGGCCCGCCCGGAACCGCGGGCGGAGCCGACTTCGAGCCCATGCGGCTCGCATCACCGCCGCACCGACCCGCAACTCCCCCATCCGCCGGGTACGACCGCGCGCCGGATTGCCCAGGAACGGGGCACCACGTACACCGTCATCGTTTTCTACAGTGCTGTAGATTCATGGCGGTCGCGAAGGCGGCCTCGCGAAGATGCTGTCCGACGGCCGATCATCAGGAGGACACGGTGGGAATCAATCTCGACAAGGGCCAGCAGATCAGCCTGGAGAAGGCCGGCGGTGGCACGCTGAGCGTGGTCCGGATGGGGCTGGGCTGGCAATCCGCCCCACGCAAGGGCTTTCTCGCCCGGATGACCGCGCGGGAGATCGACCTGGACGCCTCGGCCGTACTGTTCGCGGGCAAGGATCCGGTGGACGTGGTGTTCTTCCAACAGCTGGTCAGCAAGGACGGCTCGGTGCGCCACACCGGGGACAACCGCGTCGGCGGCGCCGGACAGGGCGGGGACGACGAGTCCATCCTGGTGGACCTCTCACGGGTGCCCGTGCACGTCGACCAGATCGTCTTCACCGTCAACTCCTTCACCGGGCAGACCTTCACGGACGTGCAGAACGCCTTCTGCCGCCTCATCGACGAGACCAACGGCCAGGAGCTGGCCCGCTACACCCTCTCCGGCGGCGGCACCTACACCGCCCAGGTCATGGCCAAGGTCCACCGGTCCGGGCAGGGCTGGAACATGTCCGCGATCGGCGAGCCGGCCAACGGCCGCACGTTCCAGGACCTGCTGCCCGCCATCACCTCCCATCTGTAACGAGCACCAGCGCAGCGGACATGTACAGGCCGGAGCCGGCGTGCAGGCTCGGCGAAGAGGGCATCACCGGCATCGGAGGCCAACGCAGTGTTCGGCATCAGTGAGATAGCGATCATCCTCATCCTCGTCACCCTGGTCTTCGGAGCCAAGAAGCTGCCCGAACTCGCCCGCTCGATGGGGAAGTCCGCCCGGATTCTGAAAAGCGAGGCCAGGGCGATGAAGAACGACCCGGCTGGCAGAACAGCCGCCGGCGAGCAGCCCGCCGACGCCGGTACCGGGTTGGTTATCGAACCCGACGCCGTGATCAGCCCGCGCCCCGCCCGCGTATCCCGCTGCGACCACGCACAACGCTGACCTGGGGCCTCGGCCTCCCCGTCGCGCCGCATCCGCCGGGAGGGCACGCCCTGCAAGCGGCCTGCCGAGCGGTATAACGTTCTTCACATCAGTCGTGCCGCACCAGCCCAGCGAGGGAGCATGTCGCGCACCTGGGGTGCCATCGCCCTGGCCGTAGTCGGCACCATCACCACCATGGCCGGCGCCGCGCTCTACATCCTCCCGGGCCCATGGATCCCGGTTCTCGCCGTCGGCATAGCCATGCTCGTGGCCGGTGTCCTCATGCTGGGCCTGGACGCCGACTGCCGTTAGCCGACGTTTCCTCGCTGGTACGTGACGAAGAACCTCGGCCGGCCCGGTGACGCGGCTGCGGGCCTCCGGCAGGGCCCCGGAGCCCCATCGAGAGCGGTCGGCACCAGGCCTTCCGGCTCGCCGTGACCTCAGCGGCGGGAATCCTGCCCGGCACCGCCCTTGACCTGCTTCGCCATCAGCCCACCACAACTGCGGGGCAGTGCTTCGTACTGGCGGTGTACCTCCTGCCGTCCGTTGATCGTCAGGCGAGTTCGGCGAACGTTTCGACAGCGGTGGTCTTGCCCGTGACGATGATGACGTCGCCCTTCTCGACGACGGTCTCGGCAGTGGCGTGGGTGAAGTCGTTCCCGGGGCGTTTGATGCCGACGACGGTGATGCCGTACTTGGTGCGTACGGCGCTCTGTCCGAGCGGGATGCCGGTGATCGCGTTCGGGGTGATGGTCTTGACCAGGGCGTAGTCGTCGTCGAACTCGATGAAGTCGAGCATGCGGCCGGTGACGAGGTGGGCGACGCGCTCGCCCATCTCGTGTTCGGGGAGGACGACGTGGTGGACGCCGAGGCGTTCGAGGATCTGTCCGTGCTGGCGGCTGATGGCCTTGGCCCAGATGTTGGGGACGTTCTCTTCCAGGAGGTTGGAGGCGACGAGGATGCTGGCCTCGATGTCGGTGCCGATGCCAACGACCACGCTGGGGAAGTCCCCGACGCCGAGCTGTCGGAGCACCTCGGGATCGGTGCAGTCTGCGACGGCAGTGTGGGTGAAGATGTCGCTGTGCTTCTGGACGAGAGCGGCGTCGGTGTCGATGCCCAGCACGTCCCAGCCGCGCCGGGTCAGTTCGTTGGCCAGTGAACTGCCGAACCGGCCCAGACCGATGACGGCCACGCGTTGGTCGCCCGCGGCGTGGGCGCCGAGGTCCAGGAGCCGCTTGCGGCGGCGTCGGCGCAGGGAGTGCAGGTAGTTACCCAATGACGGGTCGCTCCTCGGGTAGCTGGTAGCGGCGGGTCCGCTCGCGCAGGGCAAGCGAGGACACCAGGGTGATGGGGCCGAGGCGGCCGACGAACATGAGGAGGACGAGGATCAGCTGGCCGGAGTCGGGGATGTCGGCGGTGATGCCGGTGGACAGGCCGACGGTGGCGAAAGCGGAGACGGCCTCGAAGAGGACGTCCTCGAAGGCGGCTCTGGTGACGGTGAGCAGGGCGAGGGTGGCGGCGATGACGAGTCCCACGGCGAGCAGTGCCACGGTCAGGGCCTGGCGCAGCACGTGCGGGGCGAGGCGCCGGCCCATTACGGTGGAGTTGGGCTCGCCGCGGACCTCAGCGAGCATCGCCGCCGCCAGGACCGCGAAGGTGGTCACCTTGATGCCGCCTGCCGTGCCCGCGCTGCCGCCCCCGATGAACATCAGCGTGCAGGTGAACAGGAGGGTCGTGGCGTTGAGTGCGCCCATGTCGATGGCGTTGAAACCGGCGGTGCGGCTCATCGCGGAGTAGAAGAAGCCGTTGAGGATCTTCTCGTCCCAGTCGAAGGGGGCGAGGGTGCCTGGGTTGGTCCATTCCAGCAGGCAGGTGAGCACAGTTCCGATGAACAGCAGGGCGGCGCTGGTGACGAGCGTCAGACGGGTGTGCAGCGACCAGTTGCGGCGGCCGGTGGTGCGGCGCCGGGTGCGGTGGCGCAGGAGTTCCAGCAGTACCGGGAAGCCGAGGCCGCCCAGGATCACGGCCACGGCGATCGGCAGCGTGATCCACGGGTCCTGGGCGTACGGGGTGAGGCTGTCGCCGTGCAGCCCGAAGCCGGCGTTGTTGAAGGCCGATACCGCGTGGAAGAAGCCGGAGTAGGCGGCTTCGGCGACGGAACGGCCGTATCCGAAGCGCAGCCGCAGGGCGAGGAACGCTCCCACCGCGAGTTCGACGATGAGCGTGCAGCCCGCCACGCCGAGGAGGACACGGCGTACGTCGCCGAGCCCCAGGCTCTTGGTCTCCGCTGCCGCGGTCAGTTGCATGCGCAGCCGCAGCCTGCCGGAGACCAGCAGCGCCAGCAGGGATGCCAGGGCCATGATGCCGAAGCCGCCGACCTGGATCAGCGCCAGGATGACAACCTCGCCGAAACCGCTCCAGTGCGTGGCGGTGTCCACGACGACCAGACCGGTCACGCACACCGCCGAGGTGGACGTGAACAGCGCCGTCACGACGTCTGTCGTCGAGCCGTCCTGGGAGGAGACCGGCAGCATCAGCAATCCCGTGCCAGCGGCGATCACCAGGGCGAACGCCCACACCACGCTGCGGGCCGGATGAGTGGTGAACAGCGAATGCCACACCCTTGCCGCGCGTCCGGCCACTCGACCGACTTCCCTCCGACTCGACGCCACCATTGGGCCCGAGCATCAGGAGTGCGTCAAGGACCAGCGGCGCCACCCTACCCCGGCGGGTGTCGGCCTTCGAACAGGCCACGGCCGACGGGAGCGGGTGTCCCCCGGTGGGGCGGAGTCCGTCGAGGCGTGTGGGGAAGAACGGCCGGGTGCGGGGCCTGTCAGGTGAGTGCCGCCTTGGGGAGGCCGGGGACGGATCTGGGGCCCGTGTCCGCGGTGGGCAGGGTGAGGACCATGGTCAGACCGCCGCCGGGAGTGTCCTCCGCTGTCAGGGTGCCTCCGATCGCTTCGGTGAAGCCGCGTGCGACAGCGAGGCCGAGGCCCACGCCGGCTCCGGCGGGGGCGTCTCCGTAGCGCTGGAAGGGCTCGAAGATGCGGTCCTTGGCCTCGTCCGGGATGCCGGGGCCGCGGTCGACGACGCGCAGTTCCACGCGCTCGGCCAGCGCACTGGCCGAGACGAGGACGGGCTGGCCGTCGGGGCTGTACTTGACCGCGTTCTCGACGATGTTGGCGACTGCCCGTTCGAGCAGACCACGGTCGACCGCGACCATGGGGAGGGTTTCAGGAATGTCGAGTTCCACGCTGTCGTCGGGCACACCGACCAGGGCCATCGGGACCACTTCGTCGAGGTCGGTCTCGCGGATCAGCGGGGTGACGGTGCCGGTCTGGAGGCGGGACATGTCGAGGAGGTTGCCGACCAGTGCGTCGAGTCGGTCTGCTCCCTCTTCGATGCCTTCGAGCAGGTCGGCTCGGTCCTCTTCCGACCATTCCACGTCATCGGCGCGGAGGGAGGTGACGGATGCCTTGATTCCGGCGAGGGGCGTGCGGAGGTCGTGGCTGACGGCGGCCAGCAGCGCGGTACGGATGCGGTTGCCCTCGGCGAGACGCTGGGCCTCCTCTGCCTGACCGACGAGGCGCTGGCGGTCGAGGACGACGGCGGCCTGGGCAGCGAAGGCGCCGAGGACCCGGCGGTCCTCGGCCGGGAGGACACGTCCGGTGAGGGCGAGGGCCATGTTGTCGCCGATGGGCATGTCGACGTCGGCGTCCTCGGGTCGCGCGGCCGGGGCGGGTCCGGTGCCGGCCGCCAGGGTCCACGGGTCGACGTCGCTGTCGCGTTCGAGCAGGGCCACCGATTCCATGGCGAAGGTTTCGCGGACCCGTTCCAGCAGGGCGGGCAGGGCGGTCTCGCCGCGCAGGACGCTGCCGGCGAGGAAGGAGAGGATCTCGGCTTCGGCGCGCAGCCGGGCGGCCTGGTGGGTGCGGCGGGCTGCGAGGTCGACCACGGAGGCGACGGAGACGGCGACCGCGAAGAAGACGGCGATGGCGACGATGTTCTTGGGGTCGGCGATGGTCCACAGGTGTAGCGGCGGCGTGAAGAAGTAGTTGAGCAGCAGGGACCCGAAGGCGGCCGAGGCCAGCGCGGGAAGCAGTCCGCCGAGCAGGGCGGCGGCCACGGTGAGCGTGAGGAAGAGCAGCATGTCGTTGGTGAGCCCGAGGTCGGGAACGACAGTGCGCAGCAGTACGGTCAGGATCACCGGTCCGGCGATGCCGACCAGCCAACCCCAGATGATGCGGGATCGGCCCAGGCGGGCGCCGCGTGCCACGGGTAGGCCCCGGCCCTTGGCGGCCGCGTCGTGGGTGACGATGTGGACGTCGAGGTCGGGTCCGGACTCGCGGGCGACGGTGGCGCTGACGCCGGGGCCGAAGATGTACTGCCAGGGGCGGCGGCGGCTCACGCCGAGGACGATCTGGGTGGCGTTGACGCCGCGGGCGAATTCCAGCAGGGCGTCGGGGATGTCGTCGCCGATGACGTGGTGGAAGGTGCCGCCGAGGTCCTCGACCAGGGTCCGCTGGACGGCCAGTTCCTTGGGCGAGGCGGAGGTGAGCCCGTCGCTGCGGGCGATGTAGACGGCGAGGACTTCACCGCCGGCGCCCTTCTCGGCGAGGCGGGCGGCCCGGCGGATGAGCTGTCGGCCTTCGGGACCACCGGTCAGACCGACGACGATCCGCTCGCGGGCTTGCCAGGTGGAGCGGATGTTGTGCTCGCCCCGGTACTCCTGGAGGTACTCGTCGACCCGGTCGGCGACCCACAGGAGGGCCAGCTCGCGCAGGGCGGTGAGGTTGCCGGGGCGGAAGTAGTTCGACAGGGCGGCGTCGACCTTGTCCGGCTTGTAGACGTTGCCGTGTGCCATGCGCCGGCGCAGGGCCTGCGGGGACATGTCGACCAGCTCGATCTGGTCGGCCCGGCGGACCACCTCGTCGGGCACGGTTTCCTGCTGCCGGACCCCGGTTATGGCCTCGACGACGTCGCCGAGGGACTCCAGGTGCTGGATGTTGACCGTGGATACGACGTCGATGCCCGCCTGGAGGAGTTCCTCGACGTCCTGCCAGCGCTTGGCGTTACGGGAGCCGGGCACATTGGTGTGGGCGAGTTCGTCCACGAGTGCCACGGCAGGGCGTCGGGCCAGTACGGCGTCCACGTCCATCTCCGTGAAGACGCCACCCCGGTACTCCAGCTCGGCCCGCGGGATCTCTTCGAGTCCGTGGAGCATGACCTCGGTGCGGGGGCGGCCGTGGTGCTCGACGAAGGCGACGACGGCGTCGGTGCCGCGCTCGATCCTGCGGTGCCCTTCCGAGAGCATGGCGTACGTCTTGCCGACGCCCGGGGCGGCGCCGAGGTAGATCCGGAATGTGCCGCGTCTCATGTCGTTCAGCCTTCGAAGCGGTAGCCCATGCCGGGCTCGGTGATCAGGTATCTGGGATGCGCCGGGTCCGCTTCCAGTTTGCGCCGGAGCTGGGCCATGTAGACGCGCAGGTAATTGGTCTTGTCGCCGTACGTCGGGCCCCACACCTCGAGCAACAGCTGTCGCTGGCTGATCAGCCTGCCGGGGTGGGTGATGAGGATTTCCAGCAGGTGCCACTCGGTCGGAGTGAGCCGGACATCCCGGCCATCACGCCGGACCTTTTTGGCCACCAGGTCCACTGTGAAGTCGTCGGTCGTCACCAGGACCGTCTCCTGCGAAGGCTCAGCGGCCTCCTGGCGGCGGACCGCTGCGCGCAGCCGGGCCAGCAGCTCGTCCATGCTGAAAGGCTTGGTGACGTAGTCGTCGGCTCCGGCATCGAGCGCCCTGATCTTGTCCTCGGAAGTGTGGCGGGCCGACAGGACGAGGATGGGGACGCGGCTCCAGTCCCGTACGCCCTTGATGACTTCGATGCCGTCCATGTCGGGCAGGCCGAGGTCCAGCAGTATGACGTCCGGTTTGCGGGCGGCGGCGAGGCGGAGGGCCGAACTGCCGTCGGTCGCCGACTCGACGTCGAACTTGCGTGCCTGGAGGTTGATCCTCAGGGCGCGGACGAGCTGCGGGTCGTCTTCCACCACCAGGACCCTGGTCATCTGTGTGGCGCCTTCCTTCCGCGGTGGGCGTGCTGGTCATGGGGCGGAGCCGGCCGGACACGAGAGTTCCGCATCTGGCCGGCTCCGGAGCCCGTTCAAGGCGGGCCCTAGCGCTTGGTCAGCGCCTTGAGTGCCAGGTTGAGGCTGAGGACATTGACGTGGGGTTCGCCGAGGAAGCCGGCGGTGCGGCCCTCGTTGTGCTCCTCGACCAGCTTGGCCACCTGCTGCTCGGTGAGGCCGTTCTCCTTGGCCACGCGCTTGATCTGGATCTCCGCGTACTCCGGGGAGATGTGCGGGTCGATGGCGGAGGCGGAGCCGGTGACCGCGTCCTTGGGCACCTCGGACTCCGGGACTCCGTTGAACTCGGCAACCTGCTTCTTGGCATCGGTGACCGCTTGCACCAGCCGGGAGTCGGACGCGCCGAGCTGACTGGAGCCGGTGGCGAGCGGATTGTAGCCGCTGTTGGAGGGGCGCGGCTGGAACCACTTGGGGTCCGGACGCGCTGCCTCTTCCTCGTCATCCGGGTTCTTCTTGGGGAGGTCCCAGCTCTGGCCGATGAGCGAGGATCCGACCTGCTTGCCGTCGGCCTTGACCAGGGAGCCGTTGGCCTTGTCGTGGAAGAGCGCCTGGGCCACCCCGGTGACGGCGAGCGGGTAGAGGATGCCGGTCACGACGGTCAGCACCAGCAGCATCCGCAGCGCGGCGACCAGGAGACGGCCTGTGTTGGAGACGGAGTTGTTCATGGCGATCAGCCGATTCCGGGGATGAGGGAGATGAGCAGGTCGATGAGCTTGATGCCGATGAACGGGGCGACCAGGCCGCCCAGGCCGTAGATCCCGAGGTTGCGGCGGAGCATCTTGTCCGCGCTGGTCGGCCGGTACCGGACGCCCTTCAGGGCCAACGGAACCAGTGCAATGATGATCAGCGCGTTGAAGATGACCGCGGAGAGGATCGCGGACTCGGGCGAGGCGAGGCCCATGATGTTGAGCTTGTCCAGGCCCGGGTAGGCGACCGCGAACATGGCCGGGATGATCGCGAAGTACTTCGCGACGTCGTTGGCGATCGAGAAGGTGGTCAGCGCCCCCCGGGTGATGAGGAGCTGCTTGCCGATCTCCACGATCTCGATGAGCTTGGTGGGGTTGGAGTCCAGGTCCACCATGTTCCCGGCCTCCTTCGCGGCCGAGGTACCCGTGTTCATCGCCACGCCGACATCGGCCTGGGCCAGCGCGGGCGCGTCGTTGGTGCCGTCGCCCGTCATCGCGACGAGTTTGCCGCCCGCCTGCTCCCGCTTGATGAGGGCCATCTTGTCCTCGGGGGTCGCCTCCGCGAGGAAGTCGTCGACACCCGCCTCCTCGGCGATGGCCTTCGCGGTCAGCGGGTTGTCACCCGTGATCATGACCGTCTTGATGCCCATGCGGCGCAGCTCGTCGAACCGCTCCCGCATGCCCTCCTTGACCACGTCCTTGAGGTGAATGACACCCAGCACGCGGGCGCCCTTCTCGTCCTCGACTGCGACGAGGAGCGGCGTACCGCCGGCCTCGGAGATGCGGTTGGCGAGAAGGTCGGCATCGTCGGAGACCTGACCGCCCTGCTCCTTCACCCAGGTGATGACCGAACCGGCCGCACCCTTGCGGGTCTTCCTGCCGTCGACGTCGACACCGGACATACGGGTCTGGGCGGTGAACGCGATCCAGTCGGCGTGGGCGAGCTCGCCCTGGTGGCGTTCGCGCAGCCCGTACTTCTCCTTCGCCAGGACGACGATCGAGCGGCCCTCGGGGGTCTCGTCGGCCAGCGAGGACAGCTGGGCAGCATCGGCCAGTTCGGCCTCGGTGGTGCCCTTGACCGGGACGAACTCGGCGGCCTGCCGGTTGCCCAGCGTGATCGTGCCTGTCTTGTCGAGCAGCAGCGTCGAGACGTCGCCGGCCGCCTCCACGGCTCGCCCGGACATGGCCAGCACGTTGCGCTGGACCAGGCGGTCCATGCCCGCGATGCCGATCGCGGACAGCAGGGCCCCGATCGTGGTCGGGATCAGGCAGACCAGCAGCGCGGTCAACACGATCATCGAGGTCTGCTCGTCGGCGCCCGCATAGATCGCGAACGGCTTCAGCGTGACCACGGCCAGCAGGAAGACGATCGTCAGGGAAGCCAGAAGAATGTTCAGCGCGATCTCGTTCGGCGTCTTCTGCCGCGCCGCGCCCTCCACCAGGTTGATCATCCGGTCGATGAAGGTCTCGCCCGGCTTTGTCGTGATCTTGATGACGATCCGGTCCGAGAGGACCTTCGTACCGCCGGTCACCGCACTGCGGTCGCCGCCCGACTCGCGGATGACCGGGGCGGACTCCCCCGTGATGGCGGACTCGTCCACGGACGCGACACCTTCGACGACGTCACCGTCGCCGGGGATGATGTCGCCGGCCTCGCACACCACCAGGTCGCCGATGCGCAGCTCGGTACCCGGGACGCGCTCCTCGTTCTTGCCGACGATGCGGCGGGCGACGGTGTCGGTCTTGGCCTTGCGCAGCGTGTCAGCCTGCGCCTTGCCCCGTCCCTCGGCGACGGCCTCCGCGAGGTTCGCGAAGATCGTGGTCAGCCACAGCCAGGCCGTAATCGCCCAGCCGAACCAGTCCATCGGGTTGGTGATCGCCAGAACGGTGGTGACCACTGACCCGATCAGGACCACGAACATGACCGGGGACTTGATCATGATCCGGGGGTCGAGTTTGCGGACCGCGTCCGGGAAGGACTTCAGCAGCTGCTTGGGGTCGAAGAGACCAGCGCCCACGCGGCCGCTCTCGGGCTTGTGCCCCGTCGGAACATCACTGTGCGGCGCGGGGGTCCCCGTGCTGGTGGACATCGGGTCCTCGTGCTTCTTTACGTTGGCGGTCATGACCCCAGCCCCTCGGCGAGCGGCCCCAGCGCCAGCGCCGGGAAGAACGTCAGACCGGTGATGATCAGGATTGCTCCGACGAGCAGCCCTGTGAACAGGGGCTTCTCGGTGCGCAGGGTGCCTGCTGTCTCAGGGACCGGCTTCTGCTCGGCAAGCGAGCCGGCCAGCGCCAGCACGAAGACCATGGGCAGGAAGCGGCCCAGCAGCATGCACAGGCCCAGCGTCGTGTTGAAGAACGGCGTGTTGGCGCCGAAGCCGGCGAACGCGGAGCCGTTGTTGTTCGACGCGGAGGTGTAGGCGTACAGGACCTCGGAGAAGCCGTGCGCCCCGACGTTGGTCATGGCCTCCTTGCCGTCCGGCAGGGCCATCGCCACAGCGGTACCCACCAGGACCAGGGCAGGAGTGATGAGGATGTAGCAGGCCGCGAGCTTGATCTCGCGGGTGCCGATCTTCTTGCCCAGATACTCCGGGGTGCGGCCCACCATCAGACCGGCCAGGAACACCGCGATGACCGCCATGATCAGCATGCCGTAGAGGCCGGAGCCGACACCGCCGGGCGCAATCTCGCCGAGCATCATGCCGAGAAGCAGCACACCGCCGGACAGGCCGCTGAAGGAGTCGTGGAAGGAGTTGACCGAACCGGTGGAGGTCATGGTGGTGGAGACCGCGAACAGCGAGGACGCTCCTTCGCCGAACCGCTGCTCCTTGCCCTCCATCGCCCCGCCCGCGAGCTGGGAGGCGGTGCCCGGGTGGGCGTACTCGATCCAGGTCACCAGGATCACGCCGACGAACCAGATCGTGCCCATCGCGGCGACGATCGCGTAGCCCTGCTTGACGTTGCCGACCATGCGGCCGAACGTGCGCGGCAGCGAGAAGGGGATCACCAGGAGCAGGAAGATCGTCAGCAGGTTCGAGAAGCCGTTGGGGTTCTCGAAGGGATGGGCGGAGTTGGCGTTGAAGTAGCCGCCGCCGTTGGTACCCAGATCCTTGATGGCTTCCTGGGAGGCCACCGCGCCCGGCGAGATGCTCTGAGTCTGCCCGGTCACCGTGGTGAGCTCGTGGATGCCGCCGAAGTTCTGGATGGCGCCCGCGGAGACCAGCAGGATCGCGGCGATCACCGAGATGGGGATCAGGATGCGGACGGTGCCGCGCACCAGGTCGGCCCAGAAGTTGCCCAGCTCGCCCGTGCGGGAGCGGGCGAAGCCGCGTACGAGGGCCACCGCGACGGCAATGCCGACGGCCGCCGAGACGAAGTTCTGGACGGCGAGGCCGGCGGTCTGGGTGACGTGGCTCATGGCGGTCTCACCCGAGTACGACTGCCAGTTCGTGTTCGACACGAAGGACGCGGCCGTGTTGAACGCCTGGTCCGGGGTGATCGCCTCGAAGCCGAGCGACAGCGGCAGTACGTGCTGTACGCGCTGGAGCACGTACAGCAACAGCACGCTCACGGCTGAGAAGGCCAGCACCGCGCGCAGGTAGGCGGACCAGCGCATCTCAACGTTCGGATTGGCGCCGACGCTGCGGTAGATCCACTTCTCGACCCGCAGGTGCTTCTCGGAGGAGAAGACGCGGGCCATGTAGTCGCCCAGGGGGCGGTGCACCAGGGCCAGGGCGGCGATCAGCGCCGCCACCTGGAGGACGTCAGCAAGAACGGGGCTCATTTCGGGACTCAGAACCTCTCCGGCTTGACGAGGGCGAGGACGAGATATCCCAGCAGAGCGACGGCCACGACCAGGCCAACGATGTTCTCGGCAGTCACAGCTTCGTCACCCCCTTGGCGATGAGAGCCACCAGCGCGAAAACCGCGATCGTGGTGACGACGAAGGCCACATCGGCCATCGTGAGCTCCTGGAGGAAGTGGAAGTAAGGAATCGGCCAGCTGGCCGATCCAGAGCTAACCGCATCCCGGAAGCGTCGTTAAGGGGCCTTGACGGCTCCCATACGCCGGACGTGGCGCCTTTGACGGAATCCTTACGCGGCGCCGATACGCAAGCCCTGTTCAGCCCTCGCCGGGCAACGCCGTGTCGAGGGCAGAGCCGGTCAGGTCGGCGAGTGTCGCGGCCACCCGGCGCGCCTGGACCGAAGGCACCGAACCCGGCGTAGGGGCGAGCATGAACCGGCCGTAGTAGTGACCGTTGCCACTGGCGCGCAGTTCGACCTCGCCCTCGGGCCAGCCGTTGCGTTCCAGATCCCAGGCGCGGTGACCGACCGACACACTGCCGTCGTGCTCCAGCCGTGGCGGACGGCCGAGCAGGGACCCGTATTCGAAGCGGCATCCCCGCAGCTCCAGCAGCTCGGTGAGATCGCCCCGGACGCGGTCCACCACGGCCTCGGGAGATCCGGCGCGCTGGGCGAGACGGGCGGTGGCGTGCAGGCGGGAGAGGTGATCGGCATCTGTCACCGTCACCACCTCGAGCCGTCGCACCCGGACGGCGAGCTGGGCGACGAGGAGTCCGACCACCAGCAGCAGGACGGCAGTCTGGATGTCGTCCGGGTCGGTGATGGTGAAGCGCTGGTAGGGGCGGGTCAGGAAGAAGTCGAACCAGGCCGCCGCCGAGACGGCCGCGAGCGCCCCGGCGAGGCGGGTGCCACGGGCGGCCACCAGGACGATGGCCACCACCAGGATCAGTGCTTCGTTCGTCTCCGCCAGCCGGCTGCGGAAGGGCACGAGCGCGAGGGCGACCAGGAAGGGCAGGACGAGCGCCCCGATCAGTGCGACACGGTCACTCACCAGGTACCGGGGCATTCGGTCACCTTCCAGTTCATCCGTCTCGGGACGGAGCCCGAAGGACGTCGACTCAGAACTTCTCCGGGTTGATCAGGGCTGCCACCAGGTATGCGAGCAGGGAAACGGCCACGAGCAGCCCGACGACATTCTCCAGGTCCATCTGCGATCCGTTCTCTCGGCCACGCGGGGCGGATGCCCGCAATGCGACGATGCACCCGCGCCGGGCGGACCGCGCCCGTGCTGACGCTGTCTTGTCGGACTTCATACGGAAACCGTCCAGCACTCGCCGACACCCCGTGACGTACAGGAACCGGAACCTCCGCGAGCAGGCAGGGCCGGCGGATCCATACCTGTTGACGCGTCACTGACGGAGTCTTGACGGAAGTCACCGCACACCCGTCAAGACCTCGCCAATTGACGGCTCCGGAGGCTCGGCATGGGCTCAACGAACGGTAGGTTCCTGCCCGTTGCACTGCCAGGGGATCCGAACGTCGCGTGACGAGCCGGAGGGGCCCCTATGGGACGGGTCCCCCGGCGGCGCATCCCTCGTTCCGGCCCAGCCGATCCCACCGATAGGTCTCTCCATGCCTCCCGCCGCCACCCGGCAGGTACCTCCCGTCCGGACCCCGTCGCAGGCTCCCGTCAACCGGCCACCTCACAGACGCCCAGGGCGGCGGCCCCTGCTGGACTCCGTACAGCCGGCGGCTTCCTTCCAGGAAGCCCTGCGCAAGCTGCGTCCCCGTGAACTCGTCAGGAAGCCCGTCCTGTTCGTGGTGGCGGTGGGGTCCGCCCTGACCACCCTCTCGGCGCTGGTTCACCCGTCCGTTTTCACCTGGGTGATCAGTATCTGGCTCTGGCTGACGGTGATCTTCGCCAACTTCGCCGAGGCCGTCGCCGAAGGGCGCGGCCGGGCCCAGGCCGAATCACTGCGCCGGGCGCGTACAGACACCGTCGCGCTGCGCCTACGTCACTGGACGTACGGCCTGAACCTCCGGCACGCCGAGACCGAGGCCGTCTCCCCGGCCGACCTCCAGCCACTCGATGTGGTCCTGGTGGAGGCGGGGGAGCTGTTCCCCGCCGACGGCGATGTGATCGACGGCGCCGCAGCGGTCGACGAGTCGGCCGTCACAGGCGAATCGGCCCCGGTGATCCGGGAGTCCGGCGGCGACCGATCAGGCGTGACGGGCGGTACGACCGTGCTCTCCGACTCGATCGTCGTACGGGTCACCTCGCGCCCCGGGCACAGCTTCATCGACCGCATGATCGCCCTCGTGGAGGGCGCCACCCGGCAGAAGACCCCGAACGAGATCGCGCTCAATATCCTGCTGTCGGCGCTCACCGTCGTCTTCATCCTGGTCGTCGTCGGACTCCAGCCCATGGCCGCACACGCGGGCGCCGCCCAGACCACCACCGTGTTGGTGGCCCTCCTCGTCACCCTGATCCCCACCACCATCGGCGCCCTGCTGTCCGCCATCGGCATCGCCGGCATGGACCGCCTCGTCCAGCGCAACGTCGTCGCGATGAGCGGGCGCGCGGTCGAGGCCGCCGGCGACGTCAACACCCTGCTGCTCGACAAGACCGGCACCATCACCCTCGGCAACCGGGAGGCGGCCTCCTTCGTGCCACTCCCCGGGGTGGACAACCTCAAGGTCGCCGACGCCGCCCAGCTGGCCCCGCTCGCCGACGAGACCCCGAGGGGCGCTCCATCGTCGCGCTCGCCCGGCAGCACGGCCTTCAGCCGCCCGCCGAGGGGGAGCTGAGCAATGCGACGTTCACCCATTTCAGCGCCCGGACCCGGATGAGCGGAATCAACCTGAGCTGGAGCAACGGCGCCGCCTGCGCCATCCGCAAGGGCGCGGCGGCCCAGGTCGCCGAATGGGTCTCGCTGCGCGGCGGGAGCGTGCCGAGCGAGGCCCTGCACTGGTCCGACGGCATCTCCGCGTCCGGTGGTACATCCTTGCTCGTCGCCGTCCACGACTGGGACGGCCCGCGGGTGGTGGGGATCATCCATCTCAAGGACGTGGTCAAGGAAGGAATCCGGGAACGCTTCGCGGAGCTGCGCCGCATGGGCATCCGTACGGTCATGGTCACCGGCGACAACCCCCTCACCGCCAAAGCCATCGCGCAGGAGGCCGGCGTCGACGACTATCTCGCCGAGGCCACCCCCGAGGACAAGCTCGCGCTGATCAAGCAAGAGCAGGCGGGCGGCAGGCTCGTCGCGATGACCGGCGATGGCACCAACGACGCTCCCGCCCTCGCCCAGGCCGACGTGGGCGTGGCCATGAACACCGGTACCTCGGCCGCGAAAGAGGCCGGGAACATGGTGGACCTGGACTCCAACCCGACCAAGCTCATCGAGATCGTCGGGATCGGCAAGCAACTCCTCATCACCCGAGGCGCCCTGACCACGTTCTCCATCACGAACGACGTCGCGAAGTACTTCGCGATCATCCCGGCCATGTTCACTGCCGCCTACCCGGGGTTGGAGGCGCTCAACATCATGGGCCTGCACAGCCCGAAGTCCGCCATCACCTCGGCGATCATCTTCAACGCCCTGATCATCATCGCCCTGATCCCCCTCGCCCTGCGCGGCGTCCGCTACAAGCCCGCCTCCGCGCACGATCTCCTGCGCAGAAACCTCGCCTTGTACGGACTGGGCGGCCTCATCCTGCCCTTCGTGGGCATCAAGCTCATCGACCTGCTGGTGTCCGCCGTTCCCGGCCTCGGATGAGATCCGTCAGAGCCGAGTCAAGGAGCCGTCAGGACACTTGAACCCGTCGTCGCAGGCACATTGGATGGATACCGTGAACATCGGTCAGCGCCACGACGACCGGCCGCCATCAGGACTGATCCGTGCCCGGCTCACGTCGATGCCGCCCGCGAAGCGCCCTGCGCGCCCTCCAGTGCGCTAGCACCCGTTGACCCGTGCGGGAGGCCCTTCCGGGCTCGCCGCGATCACCATGCAACGCCGGCGCACTCGCGTCCGCACACAACCCATATTCACCTCACCGCATGGCTGGCGGGGCACTTCGTCCCCTCCACAGCCATGCCCTTCCACAGGAACCGCTCATGCCTTCATTCCTGTCCGGCCGGACCATTCTGGTCACCGGCGCCACCTCCGGCATCGGCTACGAGACCGCCCGCCGGCTCGCCGAATGCGGTGCCACCGTCCTGCTGCACGGCCGCACCCCGCAGGAGGCCCGGGCAGCCGCCGACCGCCTCATCGCCACCGCCGACGTCGACGCGGAACTACTGCGCCCGTGCGCGGCGGACTTCGCACACCTCGACGAGGTCGAGCGGCTGGCCAACCGGATCATCACAGGTCACCCGCACCTCGACGTCCTCGTCAACAACGCCGCCGTCGCCGCCCCCGAGCGCCACACCGTGACGCCCGATGGCAACGAACTCGCGTTCCAGGTCAACTTCCTCGCCCACTACCTCCTGACGACCCTCCTCGAACCGGCGCTGACCAGCGCCCCGGGCGGCCGCGTCGTGAACGTCTCCTCCTCAATGCACCGGACCGCCTCCATCATGTGGAACGACCCCAACCGCACCCGCCGCTACTCCAGGCTCGCGGCCTACGCCCAGTCCCAGCTGGCACTCACGGTCTTCGCCGCCGACCCGCGTGTCACCGCGGTCTCCGTCGATCCGGGTGTGTGTGAGACCGCACTGCGGCCCCTCTACGGCCACGAAGGCACCTCGGCCGCCGAGGGCGCCGCCCACATCGCGCGGCTCTGCGACCCGGCCGTCGAGATCGTCAACGGCGCTTACTACGACCGCGGCCGGCGCATGGAGCCGGCACCCGCCGCCACCGAGGAACGGACCGTCAAGCGGCTGAACAAGCTCGCTGACCTGCTCGTCGGCCACTCCGTCTGAAGGAGTACGCCACACCCGTGCCCAAACGCGCCCGGACGAAGAAGGCTCGCCGCAAAAAGGCTGCCGACCACGGCGGCAGGGCCAGCCGGAGCTGATCGCTGTCCGATCCGACCCCGGAGTGGGGGGGGGGGGGGGGGGGGGGGGGCCCCCCCCCCCCCCCCCCCCCCCCCCCCCACCCCCCCCCAACCCCCCCCCCCCCCCCCCCCCCCCCCCCCCCCCCCCCCCCCCGTACCCGGGGGAGAAGGAAACGACGCCGGGGGCGGCTGGACCCACAGGTCCAGCC
>NZ_JBVJWO010000033.1:88371-89706 GCF_055602345.1 Streptomyces sp. NPDC037401 | reverse complement strand
GTCGTCAACGTCGACCCGCCGACCGACCACAAGGACTACCTCCACCGCGGCGGCCGCACCGCCCGCGCCGGCGAGTCCGGCAGCGTCGTCACCCTCGTCACCCCGAACCAACGCCGCGGCATGGTCCGCCTCATGGCGGACGCGGGGATCCGTCCACAGGTGACGCAGGTCCGCTCCGGCGAGGCCGAGCTGAACCGCATCACCGGAGCGCAGGCCCCCTCGGGCATCCCGGTCACCATCACCGCACCGGCTGCCGAGCGCCCCAAGCGCAGCTCCGCCTCCCGGTCGCGCCGCCGCCCTTCGCAGGGGGCGCGCCGCGCCACCGGCCGCCAGCCCGGCTTCGGCACGGCTGCCTAGGCAGCCGGGGGCGGGCAGGACCCGGCAGCCGTACGGCGGACGCCGGCCGATCTCTACAGGAGGCACCTTTTGACGATGGTCCAGATGCACCCCGGCACGACGGGCACCGCTCCTCCGCTGTACCGCACGGTCGCCGACGCCATGGACGGGGCCGGACCGCAGGTCTGTGACGCGATGACCGTCGAGGTCGCCCTGTCCGTCATGGCGGGCGCCCGGGTGGGGCACCTGCTGGTCTGCGACGACGACGGACAGTGCACCGGCCTGGTCACCCTGGCCCGGCTGTGCGCCGTCCGCGACGGCGCCGCCTACACGGACCGGGTGCGCCTGCGCGACCTGACCGGGGAGCGCGGGGTCTCCCTCCCGCCCTCCGCCGCGCTGGCCGATGCCGAGCGCACGATGCGCCTGCGGCAGCTCTCGGCCCTGCCCGTGGTCGACGAGAACGGCTGCGGACTGGGTGTCCTCACCCTGTCCCGTTGAACCACCGAGGTCGCCGGACCGCCGTCTGACCGTTCATCTCCCCTTCCCCCTGTGAGGCCCCATGCGCTGCGTCATCGCCCGCTTTCCGTTCGACCTGACGAAGAGCGGTGTCCTGGAGACGATGAAGGGCGTCAAGCCCGAGCCGGTCACCGGCGAGTCCGTGACGATCGGCCGCCGCCAGTACCCCGTCAAGCAGGTGGGTGCGGTGATCACCCGGCAGGACCGCCGTGATTTCAGCGCCGCCGAAGTCCTGCGGGCGATGGCCCTCCTCGGCTTCACCTGCCGTACGGTTCCCCGGGCCGCGCCCGCTGCCGCGGTGCCCGTCCCCGACGCGTTGCAGCGCGCCTCGGCGATGCTCGGCAGCCCCGTGTCCCGCTGACCCGCGGGGCCGGCCCCGTACCGGCACCCGGACACCCGAACGGCGGGGGGGGGGGGGGGGGGGGGGGGGGAGGGGGGGGGGGGGGGGGCACTCTTGTTGTGTGGTGGTCACGGATTCTGGTG
>NZ_JBVJWO010000033.1:34541-88361 GCF_055602345.1 Streptomyces sp. NPDC037401 | reverse complement strand
CAGACGCACACCCACACAATCGCGGCCGGCCGACCCCCCCCCCCCCCCCCCCCCCCCCCCCCCCCCCCCCTTTTCGGGGTGCCGCGCCGCGGATCGCCGCGGCGGGGCGGCTCAGTGGTCGGAGTAGCTGAAGTCACCCACCGTCCAGGCGCTGACGTCCTCGATCGACACCCGGTACATACCGCCCGTCTCGGGGATGCCCACCGGGCCCTGGAGGATCCGGGCGACATGGAAGTGAAGGTGTTCGGGCGGCCCTTCCTTCCGTACGGAGGTATTGAAGACACCGGAGAACTCGCCCAGCTGGGCCGAGTCCGTCAGGACCTCCGATACGCGCTGCCTCCACACGGCTTCGGGAGCCAGCCGGCCGGTGATCACGGCGCCGTTGGTGACCACGGTCAGGGACATCTGATTGGTCTGCCCGGACTCCACCATGGCGGCGATGTCAGCGAGCAGCTCGTCAGGCTTCGACATGGAACCCGATTCTATTCGCCCCGGATGCCGGGGCGAACCTGCATCCCGGGATGTTCCGCACCGATACCTGGCCATTGAGTATCCGAAAATCTATCCTCGCCGCAGTAGACATTGATCTCTCCCATGGCTAAGGTTTCTCCTGTAGCCAAAGACGGAGGACGGAAGGAGCAGACGCCATCAGGATCGCCCGGGTGGTGGAGCTTCGGCCCGGGTACCGCAAGACCCCGGAATGGAAGGTGGTCCCCGGTTACGCATTCGCGATCCCCGCACCCCCGCCCTTCAGCAGGGCGTGGCAGCGGAAACAGGAGGTCGGCGCATCACTAGGGCCGACGGATGGTGTTGAATTTCCTTCGGGGCCCTGGTGCCGTACGGCACCAGGGCCCCTCGACGCGCTCCCAGGAAGAGGTGCAGATGACAGCGGATAATGCGCTCGGCGGCCGATTGGACGACGACGACTACCCCGCCTACACGATGGGCCGCGCAGCAGCGATGCTCGGCACCACCCCCGGATTCCTCCGGGCCATCGGAGAGGCCCGCCTGATCACCCCGCTCCGCTCCGACGGCGGCCACCGGCGCTACTCCCGGTACCAGCTGCGGATCGCCGCCCGTGCTCGGGAGCTCGTCGACCAGGGCACTCCGATCGAGGCCGCCTGCCGCATTGTCATCCTCGAGGACCAGCTCGAGGAGGCGCAGCGCATCAACGCCGAATACCGCCGCGCCGCAGAGCGGTCGGGCAAGGGCACCGACTGAGGAACCGGAAGGCCGCTCAGTCGGCCCGGGCGGCCCGCCTGTGACTCCGCCCACCCTCCCTTGACCGGGGAAGGAAGGGTTACCTAAGTTCACTGTATGGACGTGCACCACCCCACACCCCCCATCGACCCGGGCGACCCCGCGCTCGTCGACTTCGCCGTCGACCTCAGCGCGCAGGAGGTCCTGCGGCGGGCCCAGGTCATGGCCGCGCTCGGGCCCGACTGGGACCCGGTCGAGGTCCTGCTCGGCGAGGAGGCGGCGTACGACCTGCTGTACTCCGGACTCGACGAGGGGCAGCAGCGCCTGTACGACGACCTGGTGGCGGCCGGTGTGCTGCCCCGGCGCGGGGACGGGGCCGGCCGTGCTGCCTCTTGACCCGCAGGCCGACATCGGGCGCCGGGCATGGGTGGCCTGCCCGAACTGCGAGGACACCCGGGGGTGCACCCCCTGCGAGGAGCGGCAGACCTGCCGCGACCACTGGCGCTACCTGCTCTCCCACTCCGGCAGCCTGCTCCACCTCCAGTGCCCGGGTTGCACCCACATCTGGGACCACGAGAGCGGCTTCGGGGCCACCCGGTCGCCGTGGAAGCGCGTGACCGCCGGACTCCCCCGGCTCTGACCTCACCGATCTGACCTGCCCGAGCCGGACGGCCGGGCAGGCCGGACCGCCCGGCGCGGGCCGGTCAGGACGGGCGTCGCCGCAGATGCGTGGACAGGTGGTGCTGCATCGGCCGGCCCACGGCCGCCATGTCCTGGACGACGGTCAGGCCGGCGCCGTCGAGGGTGTAGCGGCGCCGCGTCGCGGTGACCTCCTTGGCCAGCGGGGTCGTCGCCACCTCCTTGGTCTCGATCTCGAACTCCTCCCCCGAGATCCGGCCGACGAACGTCTCGACGATTCCGGTGGGATGGGCGAGGACGACCTCCAGCGACGCGTCGGGAGTCACCCGCCACCATCCGCTCTCGCGTCCCGCCGGGCGCAGCGGGGCGCCGGACTCGTCGATGAGCCAGGCCCGTGCCTCGTACACCAGGAACGGGCGCCCGTCGTGGCTGAACGTGACCTCCTGCGCGTACCGGAAGTCCTTCTCCAGGGTCGGGTACTCGCCGCGCCCGGTTCCCTGCCAGCGGCCCAGCAGCGGCAGCACCGGCTTCAGCAGCGGGTGCGGCTCGGGGCCCGTTCCGAGGACGTGGCTGTCGGGGTACGGATTCTCCTGGACCGGCTCGAACACCGTTCACCTCGTCTGTGTGTGCGTACTGCGGCGCGCGCAGCTTAGCGCGCGCGGCCCGGCGGCCGGCTTCAACAGTCTCCGGGGCAGGCCCTTCTGACGGGGATGCAGGCAGCGCGCCGGGTCATCGCGTCCGTACCGGCCGGCGGAGCAGGTACAGCCCCGCGATCGTCACCAGGACCGCCATGCACGCGATGAACACCAGGCCCGCTCCTTCCAGGCCGAGCGGCTCCGCCAGCACGCCCACCCCGATCACGGGCACCGAGATGCCCGCGTACGCCACCACGAAGAGCGTCGAGATCACCGCGGCCCGCCGGTCCGGCGGAGACGCCCCGGCCACCGCGGACAGCGCGCCGCGGAAGGCCAGTCCCTGCCCGGCCCCGCCGACCAGCGCGCTCAGCACCACCAGCGCCAGCAGGTCCCAGCGCAGCGCCCCCGCGAGCAGTGCCAGTCCGGCGAAGAGGCCGGCGCAGCCCAGCGGCAGCGAGCGCCCGAACCCCACGCGGGGGACCGCCAGCTGCCCGGCGGTCGAGGCGAAGAAGGCCAGGGCGACGACCAGCCCGCTCACGGCGCGGTTGTGCACGTCCAGGGACTGGGCGAGGAACGACGGGCTGACGGACGTGAACACCCCGAACAGCGCGAAGCCCACGAACGACGCGATGGCCGCGGGCCCGAACACCGCCCGGACCTGCGGGGGCAGGCCGGGACGCTGCGGCCGTACGGTGCTCAGCGGCCGCCGGTCGCGCACGGTCTCGGGAAGCCCCAGCAGGACGGCGGCCGAGACCGCCACCAGGGCCAGGTGCACGAGGAAAGGCAGGTAGAGCGGCCAGGCGGCGTACTGCGCGAGCACTCCGGCGAGCAGCGGGCCGCAGCCCAGCCCGCCCATGTTGGCGGCCGTCGCCACGAACGTCGCGCGGGAGGCGCCGCCGTCCGGTGCCAGTTCCATCACGTACGCCGTGGCGGCCCCGGTGAACAGGCCGGCGGACAGTCCCGAGAGCAGTCGTCCCGCGTACAGCCAGCCCAGGCCGGTGGCGCAGAGGAAGCAGACGGCGCTCGCCGCGGAGAACACCAGGCCCCACAGCAGGACCGGCCGCCGGCCAACGGCGTCCGAGGCGTTGCCCGCCAGCAGCAGCACACCGATGACCCCGAAGGCGTACACGGCGTACACGACGGTCACGATCAGCTCGGAGAACCCGAACTTCTCCTGGTAGAGGCCGTAGAGCGGGGTGGGCAGCGTGGTGCCGGCCATGCACACGAGGAACACCGCCCCGCCGAGCAGACACTGGCGCCATCCGTGACGTTCACCGTCCATGCCGCCGACGGTAACCCGCGCGGCGCCCGGCCCGGCACGGCGTGCGTGCACGGCGCGCCGCAGGCCGTCAGCGGTGGGCCGTGCCGGGGGCGAGGCTGCGGCCGGTGCCGGCGAAAGCACCGGCGAGCAGCTCGGCGGCCCCGGCGACCAGTCCGTCGTCCGACGCGGCGTCCCGGTCCGGCTTGGTCGTCAGGACCACGAGCACGAGCGGCGCGCGGTGCGGGGGCCAGGCGATGCCGACGTCGTTGTTGGTGCCGTAGGAGCCGCCGCCGGTCTTGTCGCCCAGTCGCCAGTCGGCGGGCAGGCCCTTGCGGAACCGCGTGCCGCTGGTGGTGTTGGCGAGCAGCCAGCCGTTGAGCAGGGCGCGGTCGCGGCGGCCGAGCGCGTCTCCGAGCGTCAGGCGGGCGTACGTGCGGCCGATCGCGCGGGGTGTGGTGGTGTCCGTGATCCGGTCGGGCTCGGCGCTGTTGAGCTCGGGCTCCCAGCGGTCGAGGCGGGTGGTGCGGTCGCCGAGGGAGCGGGCGAAGCGGGTGAGGGCGGCAGGGCCGCCGAGCTCGCGCAGGAGCAGGTTGGCGGCGGTGTTGTCGCTGTGCGTGATGGCCACTTCGCACAGTTCGGCGATGGTCAGGCCGTCGGCCAGGTGCTTCTCCTGCTTGGTCCGGGGCGAGTAGCCGGACCGCGCGATGTCCGCCTCGGTGTAGTGGACGCGGCGGCCGAGGACGGTGCCGTCGTGGTCGAGGTCCCGCAGGACGGCCGCGGAGGCCAGGGTCTTGAACACCGAGCACAGGGGGAAGCGTTCGTCCGCGCGGTGGGTGACGGTCCGGCCGGTGCCCGTGTCGCAGGCGAAGACGCCGAGGCGGGCGCCGTGTTCGCGTTCGAGGGCGGCCAGGGACTCCGTGATGCGGCCACGGGGCGCCGGGGCCGCGACGGCCGGGGCGGACGCGGTCAGGAGTGCGCCGGCTCCGGCGCCGAGGGCGGTCAGCACGGTACGGCGGGCAGGGCGCATGGGACACACGGGTACGAACCCCTTTCGATCGGGACCTTTCCGATCATGACGCGCCGGGCGGTGTGCCGGTTCCCACCCGTTCGTACCGGTGTCCGGTCCGGTGGTCAGCCAGGCATCGGGCCGGGCGCGGGGCGGGGAGTCGGGCCGGGCGCGGGGCCGGGCGTGGTCACCACCAGGTCGGCCCGGGACCGGCCCGCGGCGATCAGGCGGGCGTTGGCCTCGTCCGAGCGGGCCACCCAGGCCACGGCACGGGCACGGTCCTTGCCGTGGCGTACGTGGCGGTCGACCAGCCGCCGGACGCGGAGCTCGTCGTCGGGGGCGAGGAACCACACCTCGTCCAGCAGGGGCCGTACGCGCGCCCACTCGCCCCCGTCGTGCAGCAGGTAGTTCCCCTCGGTGATCACCAGCGGTACGCCCGGGTGGACCGCGATGCTGCCGGAGACCGGTTCCTCCAGCGAGCGGTCGAACTCCGGGGCGTAGACCGGGCCGGCGGAGGGTTCGCGCAGGCGGTGCAGCAGCGCCGCGTACCCGGCGGCGTCGAAGGTGTCGGGGGCGCCCTTGCGGTCGGCCCGGCCGAGGCGCTCCAGCTCCGCCTGGGCGAGGTGGAAGCCGTCCATCGGCACGACGGCGGCCCGGTGCGGCCCGAGCGCCTCGGCGAGCTGCACGGCCAGGGTGGACTTGCCGGCGCCGGGCGGACCGGTGATGCCCAGGATGCGCCGGCCGTCGGCGGCGGCCAGTGCGCGGGCCCGGTCGGTCAGGCCGGCGGGGTGCGGGTGCGGTGCCTGCCCGGCGCGGCGGCCGGTCACAGCTCCGGCCAGCCGAGCGCGAGGCGGGCGAAGACCGTGTCCAGGGCGGCGCGCGGGTCGGGGGCGGCGCCGGCGAGGTCGGGGGTCTCCAGCACGTAGCGGGCCAGTACGCGCAGGGCGAAGTCGTCCGCGGACCGGCCCGTCTCCTCGGCCAGGATCCGGGTCAGCGCCTCCTCGCAGCCGACCCACAGGGTCCGGTTGTACGCCCGCAGCGCCGGGGTCGACAGGACCAGTTCGGTGCGGCGCCGGTGTTCGGGGCCGGCGCCGCGGATGAACGGTCCGCGCTCCGCGAGGAACGCGTGCAGGGCGGCGAGGACGGACGTGCCCCGCGGGCGCTCCCGTACGGCGGCGGTCAGCGCGGCCCGGCGTTCGGTGCCGTCGCCGAGGATCAGCGCCTCCTTGCCGCCGGGGAAGTACGTGAACAGCGTGGTCACGGCGGTTTCCGCGCGGCGGGCGATCTCGGCGACGGTGACGCGGTCGTACCCGCGCTCCAGGAACAGGGCCAGGGCGGCGTCGGACAGGGCCTTGCGGGTGGCGGCCTTCTTGCGTTCGCGGAGTCCCGGCGTCTGCGGCATTCCTCCACGATAAACACTCCGCACCCGCTACGAAACCGTAGTGATTGCCGATCCGAAGCGAGTTCATCCCGAGGCGGAGAGGGCCGCGAGGTAGTCGGCGAGGGCCCGGGCGGTGTCGGGGAGGGGGAAGCGGGCGGCGAGCTGTCCGTCGGGGCGGACGACGAATCCGGTCGGGCCGTCGCAGCGGTAGAGGCGGGCGAACTCGCCTGCCGCGTCCCGGTATCCGGGGACGGGCGGCTCGGGTCCGTCCCCGCGGGCGAGGACGGCGACGGCAGGCAGGCCTGCCCCGTCCGCCGCCCGGCCCGCACCCGCGAGGTCGGCGGGGTCGGACGCGTACAGCAGGAGGAGGTGGCCCGTGCGGCCGCGCAGGACGTCGAGGAGGCGCAGCGGGTAGGCGGCGAGCGATGTGGTCAGCCCGGCGCAGTCGGGGGCCCGGTCGCCGGGCTGGGGGGCGTCGGCGGGCCCGTACGGCGGGCCGGCGAGCGGGCCGCCCCGGTAGCCGACGAGCAGTTGGGCCTCGCGGAGCAGCAGGGTCTGCGGGTCGTCGGGGTCGGCCTCGATGCCCTGGGTGGCGTGCCGGACGGTCCGGCCGACGACTTCCTCGCCGACCGGGCGGCGTTCGGCGTCGTAGCTGGCGAGCAGGGCCGGCCGGGCTTCGCCGCCGACGACGAGGGCGAGCTTCCAGGCCAGGTTGCAGGCGTCCTGGATACCGGTGTTCATGCCCTGGGCGCCGGTGGGCGGGTGGATGTGGGCGGCGTCGCCGGCGACGAAGACCCGCCCGTCGGCGTAGCGGTCGACGATGCGGTGGCTGATCCGGAAGACGGAGGACCAGCGCATCCGGGACACGCGGGCGGGGCGCGGGGCCAGACGGTCGACGACGGCCTGGATGTGGGACAGCTCCGGCGCCCGGCCGCCCTCCAGGCCGTGCGCCACACCCGCGTCCCGTGCCGGCGCCGCGTCGGCCGGGCGGTCGGTCCCGCGGGTGGACAGTTCGGGCGGGACCAGCATCGACATGCGGTAGCGGCCCTCGCCGGGCAGCGGGATGCAGACCAGCACGTCGTCGGTCGACCCGTCGTCGGCGCGGTGCATCGACCGCACGCCGTACGCGTGCGGCAGGTCCCAGTCGGCCTCGACGTCGGCCAGCATGTACTCGTCGGCGAAGGCCCCGCCCTCGAAGGTGAGGCCCAGGCCCTTGCGGACGGTGCTGTGTGCGCCGTCGCAGCCGATCAGATAGCCCGCGCGGACCTCCTCGTCGGCCCCGGACGCGGTGCGCAGCCGGGCGGTGACCCCGTCGGCGTGCTGGGTGAACGACAGCAGCTCGGTGCCGCGTTCGACGGCCGTGCCGAAGCCCGCGACGTACTCCTCCAGCAGGCGCTCGGTCTCGTACTGCGGCAGCGCGGCGAAGCAGTACGGCACTTCGGGAGGCAGGACGAGGTCGAGGCGCGGCTGCTCCCGGCCGTTGACGTAGAGCAGCTGGCCGCGCAGCGGTACGGCGGTCTCCAGAACGCGGCCGACCAGGCCCATCCGGTCCCACAGCTCCATGGTGCGGGGCTGGATGCCGACCGCCTTGGCGTACGGGAGGCGGGCCGGGAGCCGGTCGACGAGGCGGCACTGCACCCCGCGGCAGCGGAGTCCCGCGGCGGCGCTCAGCCCGACCGGGCCGGCGCCGGCGATCAGTACGTCGATTTCGGGGGTGTGCACCACGGGCGTCTCCCAGTGCCTGGCCCCCGGAACGGTCCCGTGTCCCATCGTCGCCCGGCGGGGCACGTCGTGCGAGCCGGGCACCGGCGGACCGGACGTTCCGCCCGGCGCTGGGAAGCGCGGGCATCCGTCACTCCCCCGCGAGGGTGAGCGGTTTCCCTCCCACAGGCGACACCGCCGACACCAGGCGGGTGATCGACGGCCCGTTCGCGTTGCCCGGCCTGCGCCGCGCCCGTTGGCCCCGGCATGAAGACCAGCAGCCCGATACTGCCCGCCCGTTCCGGCCACATCCGACTGCAGCACAGCCCGGGCGCGGACACCGCGCCCTGCGTCATAGACGTCGTCGACTCCGTCGCCTCGACCGGCACCACCCTCTACGTCCGTCTGACGGGCGAGATCGACCACTTCAGCGCTGCGCCCCTGCGCGAACTCCTCGCCGACGCCGCGGCCCGTGGTCACACCAGGCTCCGGGTCGACGCCTCCCGCGTCACCTTCGCCGACAGCGGGCTGCTCGAAGCCCTCGCCGCCTGGCCGCAGAAGGACGTACGGCTGCACAGCCCGTCCCCGCCGGTGAGGCTGCTCATGACCGCAGACGCCGCCCGGAAGGCGGCGAACAGGAGGGCGGACGCGTGACCTTCGCCCTGCCGGGCCCTGCTCTCCACGACCGCGGCGGGCCGGCGGTGCGGGCCGCCCCGCACCGCCGAGCGCTGTCCCGATCTTCGGACAAGGGATTTACCTCGACCGTTCCACCCCTGCTGACCTGGGAAGATGCGTGGGGCTCTGTCCTGGACACCGGAAACCGTTGTGTGCCCGGCGCCCTGCCGCAAGACTCGGCGGCGGCCCGGGCGGCAGTCTCCGCCGGGCACCCTCACCCTTCCCTGATCTTCAGGAGTTCCGTCATGCGCAATCGACTCGTCATGCCCGTGGCCCTCGCGATGACCCTCGCGGGCGGTCTGCTCTCCGCGGCCGTCGTTCCGGCCCAGGCGAAGCCGGCGGACGGGCAGGCAGCGGCTCCCGCGGCCGCACCGGCCTACTACCTCAAGTTCGACAAGAGCTCGGTGACCAACTCCAAGCTGCTGCTGATGAAGAGCGTCAACGGGCCCGACAAGGTCATAGCGAGCTACAAGGCCGGCTCCGGCCAGACGAAGAACACCTGTGCCCTCAGCAAGGGGTGGCTGCCGAACGGCACGTACAACATCGAGTTCCACCGGACGAACTTCGACGGCATCATCAACGGCTACGTCATCAAGATCTCCGACAAGAAGTGCCACAACGGCACCAAGCGGACCGAGCTGTTCATCCACAGCGAGATGAAGCCGAACGGCCGCCAGGGCACCATCGAGTCCGAGAAGTGGACCAACAGCAACCCGAACGACTACTACTCCAACGGCTGCATCAAGCTCAACCCGGCCAACATCAAGAACCTGTTCTCGAAGATCGGCGGCATCGGCTGGAACCGCGTCACCAAGCTGTACGTCGTCAGCTAGCCAGCCGGTCCGTCCGCGCACGACGGAAGTGACGTCGCAAGCAAGAAACGCGGTACCGCGGTAGCGCGGTACCTCAGGCCCTCCCCCCGGCCTCGCCCCACGGCACGCGCCCGGCCCGCCTCCACGGGCCGGGCGCGTCCGCGCGACACGAGCTGATCTGCGGTCAGGACCCCTTCGGTCCCCGGGCGTTCGCCTCGGATACTGACGGCATGCGCATAGGCATCGCACTGCCCCAGTACGGAACCCACGCCCGGCCCGGCCTCATCGCCGGCTTCGCACGGGACGCGGAGGCGGCCGGCTTCGACTCGCTCTGGGTCGGGGACCGTTCGCTCACTCCGGTCGCGCCCAGCGACATCTATCCCGGGCACACCCCGCAGGACCCGTACCCGCGCGAGTACCGGACGTTCCTCGACCCCCTCACGGTGCTCACCGTCGCCGCCGCGACCGACCGCATCCGGCTCGGGACGAGCACGCTCAACGCCCCCTGGTACCCGCCGCTGCTGCTGGCCCGCTCGCTCACCTCGCTCGACCAGATCAGCGGCGGGCGGCTGGACGCCGGTCTCGGCCTCGGCTGGATGCGCGACGAATTCACCGCCGTGAACGCCGACTTCAGCCGTCGCGGGGCCCGCCTGGAGGAGATCCTCGACATCCTGAACTCCTTCTGGACCGACGAGGTCTTCGCCCACGAGGGGCCCCACTGGACGATCCCGCCCTCCCACGTCGGCCTGCGCCCGGTGCAGCAGCCCGGCCCGCCGGTGCTGCTCGGCGGCTTCAGTGCGGCCGCGATGCGCCGGATCGGGCGCAGGGCTGCCGGATGGGTGGGGGTCTCCCTGCCGCCCGGTGTGCACGCCGGGCTGTGGCCGATCGCCCGGCAGGCCGCGGAGGAGGCCGGCCGCGACCCCGACGCGCTGCGGCAGTGCATCCGCCACAACCCGCGGCCCGGCGCGACCCCGGACGACATCGCGGCCGCCCTGGCCGGGGTACGGGCCACCGGCGCGCAGAGCTGCTTCCTGGACCTCCAGCAGTGCGTCCGCGAGCCCGGGGAGGCACTGGAACTCGGCGTCAAGGTCCTGGAGCTGGCCCAGTCCGGCTGAGGGCCGTGACCTCAGGGCCGGGGTGACAGCTCGGCCATGGCGCTCCAGCCCTGGCCGGGCACCTCGACATGGATGATCTCGGGCGTGGCGGCGATGGCTCCCGCCATCGTCTCCATCCCGGCCTCGAAGTGCGCGGACGCGACGTGCGCGGCCCCCGCCTCGGCGTCGGTGAAGGCCTCCAGCAGCGTGAAGCTGTGCGGGTCGTCGACGCTGCGGGACCAGTCGTAGAAGAGGTTTCCCGGCTCGTTGCGGGTGGCGCGGGTGAAGTCGTCGACGAGGGCGAGCCAGTCGTCGCTGTGCTCGGGGCGGACCTGGAACCTGACGGCAATGAAGATCATGCGTTCAAGGGTGGCGGCGCGGGCGCCGGTGCGCATCCTCAGGGGTCCCGGATTCCGTCAGGGCCGGAAAGGGCGCGCAGGCCGTCGGCGCCGGCGTGGCGGACCGGGTCAGAGCCGGCCCGCGGCGGCCCGTGCCACGGCGGTGCGGATCTCGCCGTGGCGGGCCCGGAACTCCGCGGTCGGCAGGGACACCGACAGGGCGTGCACGGCGCCGTCCTCCCGCGTGCCGTCGAGGGTCACGGCGAGACAGGTGTACGCCGGGTCGGCTTCGCCCACCGAGACGGCGAACCCCTGCCCGCGGACCCGGACGAGCTCGGCCTCCAGCAGGTCGGCGCTGGTGATCGTGCGCTCCGTGAACCGCGCCATGCCGTGGTCGGCCAGGTACCGGCGGCGCACCGGCCGGGGCAGCGCGGCCAGCAGCGCCTTGCCGTGCGCGGTGGCGTGCGCCCGGGCCTCGGGGCCCGGAGTGAAGGGGTTCGAGGTGTCCGTGACGGGCGCGGTCGTGTCCACGACCGTGATCAGACCGGCCCGGTACGCCGTGTGGTAGGCCTCGGCCCCGGTTGCGCGCCGCAGCCGGGGCAGCAGTTCGGCGATGCCCGGCGCGGTCCCCAGGTGCCGGTGGAAGCCGCGGCTCAGGGCGGGGATGCGCGGCCCGGGGGCGTACCCCCGGGCGGTGCGGACCACGTGACCGCGCGCGGTGAGTGCACCGAGCAGGTGGTACACGGTGGACAGCGAGCACCCCACCTCGCGGGCCAGGGCCTTGGCGGTGACCGGTCCCGCCGCGTCGGCCACGGCATCGAGCACCGCGAGCGCGCGGTCGACGGACTGCGGACCGGTCATCGGCATGCGGGTTCCTGGGTGGTCGGGACGGGCGGAGGGGGTGTCCCAGCGTACCCGCGCGGCACGCGAGGGCGTCCGGTTCCCGCCCCGCCCGGCCCGGCCCAGCCCGGCCGCTGCTGCTGCTCGCCTACTCGTACTCCGTGCCGCCCTTGCGGGTCAGGTAGGCCGGGCTGACGGCCTTGGCGATCGCCCGGCCGCCGGTCACCGGGCTGTAGCGCCCGGTCGCGGACCGGACGACCACGCCCTCGCGCAGGTGCAGCTCGCGGCCCGATACCGTCTCGCGGCCGGTGGCCAGCTCCAGGACGGCGGCGGGGTCGTACGGCCCTTCGTACAGCGTCGGTACGAGGGACAGTTCGCCCGCCAGGGCCTCGGTCACCTCGGCCGGGTCCAGCCAGCGGACCTGGCCGTCGATCTCGGCGGACACGTCGAAGACGGCGAAGCCGGGTCCGGTGGTGCGGGCGTCGGCGCCGTACACCAGGTCCTGCACCCCGGCGCCGTACACCTCGCCGAAGATGCCGACGCGGGCGGCGCCCAGGCGGGCGGCCAGGCGGGCGGCGACCGCGGGGACGCCGTGGCCGTGGACCGCCCGCCAGTAGAGGTTGCCGTCGGCCTCCGCCAGCGCGAGGCTCTTCGCGCCGAAGCCCTTGGAGGAGACCAGGACGCGGTCGTCCGCGGTCAGATGGGTGACGAGGCAGGCGGTGCCGTGCAGCTTCTCGGTCAGCACCACCGGCTCGCCCGGCTCGAAGATGTCCGGGAAGCGCTGGAGGTTCTCGATGTCGACCCACGGCAGCAGGTCGGGGGCGGGCGCCACCTCGCCGTTCATGGTGGTGGGGACCGGAGGCACCCATTTGGTGATCCCGAGCAGTTCCGCGAAGTCCGTGCCCTCCTCGGCCGCCAGCTCCAGGTCCACTCCGGCCAGGGCGCCCGGCCGGCAGACCAGGCCCTGCGAGAGCTCTCCGCGCAGCCGGACCGCCTTGACCCGGTCGGCGGAGCTGCCCGCCAGCCGGCCGGTGAGGCCCAGCTCCTCGATCAACCCGGCGGGCAGCACGGCCTGTTCGGGGATGTAGAGGGCGAAGTCGCCGGTGCGGTAGTGGCCTTTGGCGACGACGGCGCGGTACAGGCCCACCTGGGCCAGCTCCAGTGCGTCGGCGCGGGGATGCTCGTGGATGGTCAGGGCTTCGGCGGTGACTCGCAGGGTCGACACGGGTTCACGGCTCCTCGGGATCTTCGTGTGCTGCACACTCAACTGGTGTTCATCCGAGACCACTTTCCGGTTGTGAAATTTCGATGGGCGACCGATTTTCGGCTCTGGTATGTGCTGAAGTGGCAGCGCCATCTGATCGGTCTGGCCCTGCCCGTTTCCGTCTGCGTCCGTCTGCGTCCGTCTGCGTTCACCTGTATCCCTCTGCGGTTTCTGCCGGAAGGATCCACCCGTGGCCCATTCCCTGTCCCGCCGTCGTGTCATCAGCGCAGCCGCGGCCGTTGGCGGCGCGGCGCTGCTCGGCCCGCTCACCAGCACCCCGGCCCCGGCCGCGCAGGTACCCGCCGGAGCCCGGCCCGACGAGATCCGCACGCCTCCCGGTTTCCAGCCCGAGGGAATAGCCGTCGGCCGCGGCGGCCTCGCGTACACCGGCTCCCTGATCGACGGTTCGGTCTACTGCTTCGACCTCGCCACCGGGCACGGCCGGATCGTCACACGCGGTACCGGGCCGGCCTCCGTCGGGCTGGAGGTCGACCCGTACGGACGGCTGCTGGTCGCCGGCGGCGACAGCGGCGAGGTGCGGGTGATCGACACCCGCACCGGCCGCGTGCTGGCCACCCACCGGGCCGCGACCGGGGTGACGTTCGTCAACGACACGGTCGTCGGCTGCGGCGCCGCCTGGTTCACCGACTCCTTCAACGACGTCCTGTACCGGCTGCCGCTGCGGCCCGGACGGCCGGCGGACGCCGGCACGGTCACCGCCCTGCCGCTGACGGGCGAGTGGGTTCCGACGCCGCCCGGCGGGCAGTACTGGGGCGCGAACGGCATCGAGCAGACCCCGGACGGCCGGGCGCTGCTGGTGGTGAACGACCACGCGGAGGCGCTGTTCCGCGTCGACCCGCACACCGGCGCCGCCACCCGCACCGTCCTCGACGGCGGCTCGGTGAGCTTCGGCGACGGCCTCGTGGCGCACGGGCGCACCCTGTACGTCGTACGCAACTGGAAGTACGCGGTCGACGTGTTCCGGATCAGCCCCGACGGCACCCGCGCGGACTTCCTCCGCCAGATCACCGACCCCCGCTTCGACGAGCCGACCACCGCGGCCGTCCACGCGGGCCGCCTGTACGTGGTCAACGCCCGCTTCGACGCGGACTGGAGCGACCCGGCGACCTCCTCCACGGTCGTCGCCGTCCCGCTCCAGGTCCCGCGGGTCGGTACGAGTCCCCGGACCCGCGGGCCGCGGATCAGGCCCCGGCCACCAGGAAGCCGCCCATCGTGATCATGGTGGCGGCGACCAGGCCGTCCAGGACCCGCCAGGCCGCGGGCCGCGACAGCAGGCCGCTCAGCAGCCGCGCGCCGTAGCCGAGGGTGGTGAACCAGGTCAGGCTGGCGAGCGCGGCACCGGCCCCGAAGGCCCACCGGAAGTCGCCGCGGTCGGAGGCCAGCGAGCCGACCAGGAGCACCGTGTCGAGGTACACGTGCGGGTTGAGCCAGGTCATCGCCAGACACGTCAGCACTGCGGCCCGGACGGAACCGGCCGCCGGGCCCTGCGCGTGGAGACCGCCCTCGGGTGCGGGGCGCAGGGCCCGGCGGGCGGCCAGGACGCCGTAGCAGACCAGGAAGGCGCCGCCGGCCAGGCCGACCACGGTCAGGGCGGCGGGCCAGGCGGTCACCGCGGCGCCCACGCCCGCCACACCGAGGACGATCAGGGCCGCGTCGGACACCGCGCAGATGGCGACCACGGCGAGGACCGCATGCCGCCGCGCGCCCTGGCGGAGCACGAAGGCGTTCTGGGCGCCGATGGCCACGATCAGGGAGAGTCCGGTGCCGAAACCGGCGAGTGCCGCCGCGAGGATGCCGTTGTTCATGCAAACGACCGTACGGACCTGCGGTTCATCAGTACAGCTAAAGATTCTTACGGATCCTTAGCTAGGCTTAGGCGCGTGATGGACGAACTGCCCCTGGACCAGGTCCGTACCCTCCTCGCCGTGGTGGACGAGGGCACTTTCGACGCCGCCGCAGCGGCCCTGCACGTGACGCCCTCGGCCGTGAGCCAGCGGGTCAAGGCGCTCGAGCAGCGCACCGGGCGCGTCCTGCTGATGCGCACCAAGCCGGTGCGGCCCACCGAATCCGGCCAGGTCGTGGTCCGCTTCGCGCGCCAGCTCGCCCGGCTGGAGCGGGACGCACGGGCCGAGCTCGGCCTGGATGACGCGCTGGGGCCGCCCCGGCTGCCCATCGCCGTCAACGCCGACTCCCTGGCCACGTGGTTCCTGCCGGCGCTCGGCCGGGTCCCGCAGGACCCGCCCGTGTGCTTCGAGCTGCACCGGGAGGACGAGTCCCACACCACCGCCCTCCTGCGGGAGGGCCAGGTGATGGCGGCGGTCACCTCGTCGCCCGACCCGGTGGCCGGATGCACCGTGCGGCGCCTCGGGCTCGCCCGCTACCTGCCCGTCGCCCGGCCCGACTTCGCCGCGCGCCACCTCACCGGCAGCCTGGCGGCCGCGCTCCAGCAGGCCCCGGTGATCGTCTTCGACCGCCGCGACGACCTCCAGGACGCCTTCGTCCGCTCGCTGACCCGGGGCCGCGCGGGCGCGAGCCGGGTGCGGCACCAGATCCCGGCCTCGCAGGGCTTCTGCGACGCGGTGGCCGCCGGCCTCGGCTGGGGCCTGGTCCCCGAGCCCCAGGCACTGCCCATGCTCGACGCGGGTGCGCTGGTCTGCTTCGCGCCGGACCGCCCCGTGGACGTTCCGCTCTTCTGGCAGCAGTGGAAGCTCGACTCCCCGGCGCTGTCCACCGTCGCCGAGGTCATCGCCGCGGAGGCCGCCGCAGCCCTGTACACGCACTGACGCGTCCCCGGCGTACCCCCGTGGCGCCCGGTGACACGCCCGGGCGGGCGTATGCACGCCGCGCCGGAGTGCGGGCGCCCGCGGTGCGGGGGGACGATGGGCGCACCCCCCTGTCCGAGCCGAAGGAGCCCGTCCCATGCTGGAACGCACGCTGCGCAAGGGCCGCACCCGTGTCACGTTCGTCCTGCCCGCCGACACTCCGCCGGGCCCGGTGAGCGTGGTGGGCGACTTCAACGGCTGGGAGCCGGGCGTGCACACGCTGCTGCCGCGCAAGGACGGCAAGCGGGCCGTGACCGTGGAGCTGCCCAGCCGCAGCACGCACCAGTTCCGGTACCTGGCCGCCGGTGACTACTGGTTCAACGACGACACCGCCGGAGACCGGGACGGCTCCAACAGCCGTCTGCACACCTGAGGCGCGCGCGGGCTGTCCCGGCAGGTTCAGTGGCCGAGCTTGCGCTTGAGCTCGGCCTTGTTCATCGACGAGCGCCCGTGCAGGTTGCGGCGCTTGGCCTCGGCGTAGAGCTGGTCGTACGTCGGCCCCTGCGCGCCGCTGTGGGAGTGCAGCCCGCCCCGCCGGGACGAGGACATGTCCTCGGTCGAGCTCTTGCTCGCCGTCTTGGACTCGCCCGCGCGGGCACGCTCCTTGTTGACGGTCCGCGCGGCGATCTCCTTGGCACGCTCCGTGCTCTCGCCGCGCTGTTCGGCGCTCTCCTTGATGTGCTCGTACTGGCGTTCACGCTTGGGACTCGAACCGCGAGGCATGGCGACTCCTTAGGTGGCCGGTGTCCGGCAGCGGTGTGCGGTGGGCGGTGATCGCACCCGGCGGACATGCGCGGCGCCTACCCGCTCCCCCGGCTCGTACGCCCCCCTCCTCCGCCCGGCCCGGTCCGCCGCGGGCCCGGCGGGGTTTGGCCGGGGCCCGACCGGTAAGGCGCCCCGCATGACCCGCGAGGCATGGAGGCATCGTGAACAGCCAGCCTGTTTCTGCGCTCCGCCCGCCCGGGAACCCCGCGGCCCAGGAGGAACTGGGCCCGCCCGCGCCGGCCCCGGCGCCGCTGCCCAAGGACCACACGCAGGCGATCCTGGAGACCACCAAGCGCGTCGCGGCCCTGCTGAAGCAGTCCGGGCGGCCCTTCGCCCTCGCGGGCAGCGTCGCCGCCTTCGCGCACGGGCTGCCCGCCCGCTTCCAGCACGACACGGACTTCTGCGTCCGCCCCGAGGACGCCGGACCGGCCATCGAGGCGTTGGAGACCGGTGGCATCGCGATGCGCCGGGCCCCGGAGGACTGGCTGGTCAAGGGGCGTTCCGGCGGGGAGGAGATCGACCTGATCTTCGAACTGGCCCGTCGCCCCGTCAGCACCGAGCTGCTGGAGCGGGCCGAGGTCAAGGCCGTGGACTCGGTGTGGATGCCGGTCCTGGCCCCCACCGATCTCATGGACAGCCGGCTCGCCGCGCTCTGCGAGCACTACTGCGACTTCGGCGAGCTGCTGCCCATGGCCCGCATGCTGCGCGAGCAGATCGACTGGGACCGGCTGGAACGCGACCACCGGGCCGCGCCCCTGTCCGACGCGTTCCTGTACCTCCTCGACCGGCTCCGGGTCATCGACCGAGCACCCGAGCAGCAGGAGGCGCCATGACCGCGTCCGGGATCGTCGAGTACCGCATCGAGCACCTGCGCGAGCGGCTGGCCCGCGAGGACATCGCCGAGCTGGGCGTGCGCATCGAGGCCCGGGGCGCCCGCGTGAAGCTCTGGGGCAGCGTGACGAGCCCGGACTTCCGGGACACGGTGCTGCGGATCGCCGCGGAGGAACTGGCCGGCGTCGACTGGCACGCGGACCTCACCGTCAGCTGCGCCTTCCCGCCCGACCACTCCGAGGAGCTGTCGTGATCCGCGTGGCGGCCGTCGGGGACATCCACCTCGGGCCGGGCAGCGAGGGGCGCCTGCGGCCCGCCTTCGACACCCTGGGCGACCACGCCGACCTGCTGCTCCTGGCCGGGGACCTCACCCGGCACGGCACGCCGGAGGAGGCCCGGGTGGTGGCGGGCGAAGTGGCCGGGCTGCCGGTGCCCGTGGTCGCGGTCCTCGGGAACCACGACCACCAGAGCGACCGGGAGCAGGACGTGGCGGCGGAGCTGGCGGCCGTCGGCGTGCACGTGCTGGAAGGCGGGGGCGTGGTCCTCGACGTGGGCGGTACGCGCGTCGGTGTCGCGGGCACCAAGGGGTTCTGCGGCGGCTTCGCCGGGCGCAGCGCAGGCGAGTTCGGGGAGCCGGAGATGAAAGCGTTCATCCGCTACACCCGCAACTGCGCCGAGGGGCTGAACCGGTCCCTGACCGAACTCCGCGCCCGGGCGTGCGCGTTGCGCATCGCGCTGACGCACTACTCCCCCGTACCGGACACCCTGGCGGGCGAGCCGCCGGAGATCTATCCGTTCCTCGGCAGCTACCTCCTCGCGGAGGCCATCGACGAGGCGGGCGCCGACCTGGCCGTCCACGGGCACGCCCACCTCGGCACCGAGCACGGGACGACCGCGGGCGGCGTGATGGTCCGCAACGTCGCCATGCCGGTGATCGACCGGGCCTTCGCCGTCTACCACCTCTCCGCACGCGGGCAAGCGGCGGACCCGCACGACGCTTCCCGAACCGGCCGGTAGGACCCCTGCGCGAATCGCAGGGCGGTCTGCCAGACGCCGGTCTGCCGGTGGCGAACTCCCTCTCGGGTGCGGGGAAACGGTGTTTGGGTGGGGGGATGGAGATCCTGGTTCTGGGCGGCACGGCGTGGGTGGGCAGGGAGTTGTCGCGGCAGGCGGTCGAGCGCGGTCACCGCGTGACGTGCCTGGCGCGCGGCGAGAGCGGGGGCACGGCGCCGGGCGCGGTGCTGGTGGCCGCCGACCGGGTGATCCGCAGGCGTACGCAGCGGTGGCCGACCGGGAGTGGGACGCGGTGGTCGAGGTGTCCTGGCAGCCCGGTTTCGTCCGCGGCGCGCTGGCGGCGCTGGGCGCCCGGGCCCGGCACTGGACGTACGTGTCGTCGATCAGCGCCTACGCCTCGCACGGTCCCCCGGGCGCGGACGAGTCGGCGGCGCTCCTCCCGCCGACCGGGGAGGACGAGGTCGGCCGCGAGCTGTACGGGGAGGCGAAGGTCGCCTGTGAGCGGGCGTCGGCCGCTGCCGTGGGCGACCGGCTCGTCATCACGCGGGCGGGGCTCATCGGCGGGCCCGGAGACCACAGCGGACGGTCCGGCTACTGGGCGGCGCGGGCGGCCCGGGATCCGCAGGAACCGATGCTGGTCCCGGGGACGCCCGATCTGCCGACGCAGGTGGTCGACGTACGGGACCTCGTGGGCTGGCTGCTCGACGGCGCCGAGGCGGGCCGCGTCGGTACGTACGACGCCGTGGGGCCGCGCGTGTCCTTCGCGGAGTGGATCGCGCTGTCGCGAGCGGCCGGAGGACACACCGGGCCCGTGGTGGAGGCCGGTTCGGCATGGCTGCTCGCGCAGGGCGTGGCCGAGTACATGGGTCCCGGGTCGCTGCCGCTGTGGCTGGTCGCGCCGGGCTGGCAGGGGTGGTCGGCCCGCAGCGGCGGCGCCGCGCACGCGGCCGGGCTGCGGCACCGCCCGCGGGAGCGGCTGGTGGCCGACACGCTCCGGTGGGAGCGCGAGGAGGGCCTGGACCGGGAGCGGCGGGCCGGCCTCAGCGCCGCGCGCGAGCGCGAGCTGCTCGACGCGCTGGGCTGAGACAGGTGCGCACCGGGCCGTCCTACGCCGGGACGTCCGAGCCGGTGTCGGCGGCAGGGCGGCGGGCGGCGGGCAGGGGCAGCAGCTGCGGGCGTTTCGCGGTGCGGCCGTCGCCGGAGGACCGGCCGCGTACGCGGCGTCCGAGCCAGGGGCCCAGGAACCCGGCCACCCAGCGGAGTTCGGCGGCCGCGGCCTGGGCGCCCGTCGGGCGCGGCTGCGGCGGCAGGGGCCGGGTCCAGGCGTCGTCGCTCCCGGGCAGGCCGAGGGCGTGGGCGACGGCTGCGGCGATCAGCTCGTGGCCCAGCGGGCCGGCGTGCAACCGGTCCACGGTCCACAGGCGCGCGTCGGTGGCGACGTCCTGGAGGGCGGTTTCGGCGACCGTGACGCCGTGGCGGGCGGCCGCGGTGCGGATGCGTGCGTTGAGCTCGAGCACGCGGGGCCGCAGGGGCCGGGCGAGCGGGGCGATCCTGCCGATGTCGGGGAAGGTCACGGTCGCGACGTGCGCCCCGGCGGCCGTGAGGGCGGCGAACATCTCCTCCAGGTGCCCGGCGACCTCGGCGGCGTCGAAGCGCGGCCGCAGCAGGTCGTTGACCCCGGCGACGACGGTGGCCAGGTCGGGGCGCAGCTCGAGGGCGGGCCCGAGCTGGTCGGCGCGGACCTGGCCTGCCGTACGACCCCGGACGGCGAGGTTGGCGTACCGGAACGAGGGGCTGCCGGCGGCGAGGTGCTCGGCGAGACGGTCGGCCCAGCCGCGCAGGCCGGTGGTGTCGTCGCCGTCGCCGAGGCCTTCGGTCTGGCTGTCGCCCAGGGCGACGTAGCGCTGGTACTCATCGCGGGACACGCGTGGTCTGCCTTTCCTTGAGGATGGCTGCGATCCGCAGGCACCAGTCCCGCTGGTCCTGCTCGAACGCCAGGCCGCGCAGGCACGTCAGGTACGGGCCGATGCGCTCGCCGTGGCGCAGGTACTCCTCCTCGTCCGTGTCTCCGCGCAGCTGCCGCAGCAGGGCGCCGAGCATCCCGGCCTTGGCCTCGGCGGCCCGGGCGCGTTCTTCGAGCTGTTCGACGACGGGGCCGGTTCCGATGCGGTCGGCGGTCTGGACCTTGACGAGCAGGTCGTCGCGGATGAAGGAGGGTTTCGAGGGGGCGGCGGCGAAGCGTTCCAGCTCGGCGCGGCCGGCGTCGGTGACGTGGAACAGGCGCTTGTTGGGCCGGGTCTCCTGGACCACTTCGCGGCCGGCGACGAGGCCGTCGTTCTCCAGCCTGGCCAGTTCGGCGTAGAGCTGCTGGGGCAGGGCGTGCCAGAAGTTCGCCACGCCGATGTCGAAGGCCTTCGCCAGCTGGTAGCCGCTGTACTCGCCGTCGAGCAGCGCCGCCAGCACCGCGTGCCGCAGGGCCATGACCGGACTCCCTTCCCGTGTCCCCGTCCGTTTCCGCACCTCTCCGCGCCCACCCTACTCAAGAATATGACTAATCACATCGTTGAGTATGAGGAGTCGGCGGGACCGCTCAGCGCGAACGGGCGCCCGCGCGGCGCCGGGTCCGGCCGGCGACCAGGGCGGTCAGCCCGGCCAGGGTCAGGCACAGCGGCGAGTACAGGGCCAGGTCCCATCTCCGGTACGAGTCGGGGGCGCCGCCCAGGGAGAGCCCGGAGGTGACGAGGCCCGCGGCGCCGCGGGCGGCGAGCACCCCGGCGACCGTCCAGACTCCGGCGCGGTGGATCCTGTCCGGTCCGACCGGCCGCACGAGGCGGCCGTTGCTCAGGACGAGATAGCCCGCGGCTCCGAGCAGCCCCGTGACGCCCAGGGTCATCGGGGCCGACGGCAGCTGGTCCTCGCGAACGCCCACGACCGTCTCGGCGAACTCCGCCGCCGAGTCCAGCGGCCAGGGGGTGAACACCCAGACCGCGTGCAGGGCGCCCGCGGCGATCAGACCCGCGGCCGCGGCCCCGGCGGCGGCGCGGGTGGCGCCGTCGACCGCCCCGGCGAGGGTTCCGGCGGCGCCGGTCGAGTCGGTGGCGTGCATGGCGTTCTCCTTCCACGAAGGACATCCATACAGTACTGTATGGATAATCCATACAGTAGCGTATGGACATGGCCAAGGGCAGAGTGACCAGCGACGACTGGACGATGGCGGCACTGGCTGCGCTGGCCCGCGGCGGAGTCGCCGCCGTGGCGGTCGACGTGCTCGCCAAGGAGCTGGCCGTGACCCGCGGCAGCTTCTACTGGCACTTCAAGAACCGCGACGCGCTGCTCGTCGCCGCCCTCGAAGCATGGGAACGGCTCGCGACCGGCGAGGTCATCGAGGCCGTCAGCGCGGAACCCGACCCGCTGGAGCGGGCCCGGGCACTGTTCGCGGTGGCGCTCGGCGACGAGGAGATCGCGGGGCTGGAGCCCGCGATCGTGGCCCAGGTCGACCACCCGGCGGTCGCCGAGGTGCTCGACCGGGTGACCCGCACCCGGCTCGACTACCTCACGCGGATCTTCGCCGATCTGGGGCTGGAGGCACCGGCCGCACGCCGGCGGGCGGTCGCTGCGTACGCCGCCTACCTCGGGTGGATCGAGCTGCGCCGCGCCGCGCCGCAGGCCGCCCCGGAGACCGTCGTCGACGGCGAGGGGGCGCAGGAGGCGCTCGACCACCTGGTCGGCCTGCTCACCTCGGGGACCCCGTACGGCTCGTGACACGGCCCGCCGGCGGCCCCGGCGGGCGGGGGAAGGCACGGCGCAGCCTGGCGGCCGCCTCGGGGCGGCCGACCTCGCCCAGTCGGGCAGCGAGTTGCGCGCCGACCGCCTGCTGCATCCCGAGGGCCTCCGGAGGGAGGGCCGGGTGGAGCTCGATGAGGTCGGCGGCGTCGCAGAACAGCTCGACGGCCTCGTCGAGCCGGAGGACGCCGCCCGCCTCGGTCCGTACGCCGGTGGCGTGGAGCAGGGTGATCACGAGCCGTCCGGCGACGCCCGGCTGCTGCTCGGCCTGCCGCCGCCGCAGCGCCACGCACTCGTCCGCCGCGCCGAGGGACTCGTCGATCCGGCCGGTGACCAGCAGCGTGGTGCTGAGGACGCCCAGCGCCTCCGCCAGCGCGGGTTCGCGGGCACCCGGCTGGCGCGCGACGGCGCGCCGTAGCACCGCGACCCCCTCCTGGGCGCAGGGAAGGCTCTCCGCCAGGTCGCGCACGCGCAGCAGCTGCAGCGCGAGACCGGCCAGCGCATCCCCGAGCCGGCCCTCGTAGGCCGCGGGGTTGGCAGCGGCGAGCTGCCGGTACAGCTCCACCGCTTCCCGGGCTGCGGGGACGCCCTCGCTGCGCCCCACGCGGGCGAGGGCGGCACCGAGATTGGACACGGCGTTCGCCAGGGCCTGGTTGAAGGCGAACGGATCGGCGGCGGCCAGCCGGCGCAGCAGGGCGACGCCCTCCTGCATCGGCTCCACGGCCGCCTCGGCCTGCCCCGTGTTCGTGTGGCACAGCCCGAGCGCCACCAGCGCGGCCGCGAGGTCCGACGTGTGCTCGCCGGGGTCGGATGCGGCCAGCTGCCGGTGGAGCGCCACGCACTCCTGCGCCGCTGCGGTCGCCTCCTGCCACCGCTCGGCGCGGGACAGGTCCCGTCCGAGGGCCAGCAGCGCACCGGCCAGCTCCCCGAGGAATTCTCCCGTGCGGACGGTGAGCCCCCGCAGCAGGACGACGGCCTCCTCGGTGACCGCGAGCGCTTCCGCGCGGCGGCCGAGATCGGCCAGGCGCGTGCCGTACGCCTTGAGCGCGATGGCCAGGTTGGCTTCGACCTTGGGGATCAGGGAGGAGTGCGGCAGCGTGCGCAGGTCGATCGCGCGCAGGTGGGCGAGGCACTCCTCGGACGCGGCCAGGGCGTCTTCCAGCCGGCCGGCGTGGGACAGGCGGACCGCGTGTTCGTGCCGTACGACCCCCTCGTCGTTGGGGTTCCCCGCCCGGGCGATGCGGTGCGGGAGCAGCCGGTCGCTGACGGCCGCGATGCCGGGGTCGAGGTCGGCGTGGGGCCGCTTGAAGGACGGGAAGTGCGCGGCGATGGATTCCAGGAGCTCGACGGGCATGCCGTCGAGGCCGGCCATCGTCGTCAGCGCGACGCTGCCGCCGGCCACCGCGAGCCCGGGCTCGGCTTCGAGCAGCGGGAAGAGGTGGCGGGGTCCGACGTGCGGCCAGCGCTGCGCGGCCGCGGCCAGGAAGGAGACCGCGCGGGGCGTCCACGTCACGGGGAGCGCCCCGCCGGACTCGTCGAGCACGCCGGCAACCGTCCGGCCCGCCCAGTGCTGCGCCGGGTACTCCGCGTCGTGCCCGGGGAGCGTGAGGGCGAGGAAGTCCTCGCTGAGCCGGTCCGGGTACAGCGGTTCCAGCACGGTGTCCCGGGCGGGATCCGAGGGCGGGTAGCACGCGGCGTGGTCGGCGAGGACCCTGTCGGCCGGCAGCCGCAGGTCCAGCCGCTCCAGCACGGCACGCCCGGCGGCCGGAGCCACCGGGCCGGTGAGGGCGGCGGTGAAGACCGTACGGTTCATGGCGTCGGGCGGCGTGGTGAACGCCCGGCCGGCCGGGGCGATCCGGTGGCCGCCGTCGCCGTGGAGCTGCGCCCAGTGCACGTGCTCGCGGTCCAGGAGGTAGCCGGTCAGCCCGGCGAGATCGGTGGGCGCCCGGCGGCCCACCGCGCCCGCGTCGACGGCCACGAGCGCGGCCATGTGCACCGCGAGGGTCAGGCCGAAGTCCGGGTCGGCCAGGCCGACGGGGGCGGTGATGCCGGCGGGCGGGACGCCGTACCTGGCGGCGAAGCAGTCGCGGGCCACGGCGAACATCCGCTCCCGTGCGGAGACGGCCTCCGGCGCGGCGTCCGGTGGGCCGGCCCCCGGTGGGCCCGGTTCCGGTGCGTCGTCCTCCGGTGGGCCGGCGGGGCGTGCGTCGAGCAGCGGCTCGAGCAACTGGGCCGACGTACCGGCCTGGTGGTTGGCCAGCGCCGCGCGGACGGCGGGCCAGACGTCGTCACCGCGGGCGAGCAGCAGCACCCGCACGCCCCGCCCGTCGGACCGGTGCAGGAGCGAGTTGCTGAACAGCCACAGCAGGTGGGAGAGCGGCCACCGGTCGGCGTAGTCGACGACGAGCAGCGTCCCGGCCGAGCCCGCGCCACCGAGGTCCTGGCTGCCGGGCGGCGGAAGGACGCTGCCGGGGCCGTGCGTGGCGGTGACGACCTGCCAGCCGTCCTCCGCCGTCTCCTGCGCGAAGCGGTCGGCGAGCCGGGTCTTGCCCTGGCCGCCCGGGCCGTGGAGCCAGCGCACCGCCAGCCGCGGACCGCTGCCGCGCCACTGCCGCAGGGAGTGCAGTTCGGCGCTGCGCCCGGTGAACTCCACGACCCGGAAACGGGCGTTGAGCATGCGGCTCGGCATCTCGCGGAGGAAGGAGTCGTCGGGCGCGGGGGCCGGGGACCAGCGTTGCAGCAGGTAGACCGGCACGCCGTCGCCGAAGACGTGGATGTCCGCGCCGACCACGCCGTAGGCGAAGCCGTTCTCGGCGCGCACCGTCTGGCTCACGCGCCGGCCTCCCCCCGGCCTGCCGGGCCCGGCACCGAGGGCGGCTGCGCCGGAGCGTGGTGGTGGACGTGCACGCTGCTTCCCGGTCCCATCGCGCCGTACGCCGAGCCGCCGTCGCGGCCCACGACGTTCTGCTGTGCCACGGGACGGACGTCGCCCGCCCGGCCGGACAGCTCTCCGGTCAGGGCGCGCAGCTCGTCGGCGGCCTCCGGGCGCTCGCGCAGGAGGTCTTCCAGGTTCTCCTGCCAGCGGCGCTCCTGGGAACGGCGGGCGGCGTCCGGATCGGCGGCGGTGCGGACCCGGGCCTCGCTGGCTTCCAGTTCGGCCCGTACGGCGGTGTTCTCGGTGTCCTCCGCGCCGTCCGCGGCCTCTCCGCGCCGCCGGAAGAGGGCCACCGTGCGCTCGCAGGCCGCCTGCCAGGCGCTGGTGGCCATGGCCGAGACGATGGCACTCGCTCCGGCCATGGCGATTAACGACATCGGATCCGACAAGACGGCCTCCCCGTAACCGGTTTGCGGCCGGGCGGCCGCTGCCGGTCAGCGTACGCGCGCCCCGCCGGGCGGTACGGAGGATCAAGCCATCGCCGGAACGCGGCCCTGAACACGGCCGCTCTCGCCACGGTCCCGCCGGGAGCTGCTCGACCCGGGGACCGCCGGACTCCCCGGGCCCACTGCAACCCGACCGGCGCGTCCTGCGTCGTAGCACAGGACATCGTGCTCGAGGCTGTTGTCCTCATGGCTGCGGAGCGGGAGCGGATCCGGAGCGGACGGGCGGGGCGTGGTGGAGCGTACGGACAGCGGTGTGCCGTCGGAACGGGCGGGCACGGCGCGGCGCCGGAGGTGGCGCCGGTGGTGCAGGCGCCCCGGGGCGGACGCGGGCCGCTCGCCGTGGGCGCGGGGCCGGCCGGCCGCCGCGTCGGCCGTACCGGCCGCCGCGCTGCCCGCCTGCCACGCCGTGGTCCCCAACGGCGCGGGCCGGCTCGGCAGTCTGCTGGAGGCGTTCCTGCCCTGGTGCGGACTGGCCGTGCCGGTCCTGCTGGGCGTGGCGCTGCTGCGGCGCTCGGCCCTCGTGGCGCTCGCCGCCCTGCTGCCCGCGGCCGTCTGGGCGTACCTCTTCGGCGGACTCCTCCTCCCCGAGGACGGCGGTCCGCACGATCTGGTGGCCGTGCAGCACAACGTGAGCGACGAGAACCCAGACCCGGCTGGCACCGCGGACACGCTGCGCGAGGCGGGTCCGGACCTCATCGCACTGGAGGAACTGTCGCCTTCGGCGCTGCCGGTCTACCGGGCGGCCCTGGCGCCGGACTACCCGTACCACGCGGTCGAGGGGACGGTCGGACTGTGGTCCAGGCACCCCCTGACGCAGTCCCGGCGGCTGGACATCAGGCCGCGGGGCATCCCGGCGGGCTGGAGCCGCGGCCTGCGGGCCGGTGTCCGGACGCCGCACGGTGAGATCGCGGTGTACGTCGCCCACCTGCCGTCGGTGCGGCTCGGGCCGACGGGCTTCGGCTCGGGCCTGCGCGACGAGAGCGCCCGGCTGCTGGGCGCGGCCCTGGCGTCGGAGGAGCTGGAGACAGTGGTCCTGCTCGGCGACCTCAACGGCACGGTGGACGACCGCGGGCTGTCCCCGCTCACCTCTCGGCTCGACCCGCCGCGCCGCGGCTTCGCGTTCAGCTGGCCCGCGGCCTTCCCCGTCTCCCGGATCGACCACGTACTGACCCGCGGGGCGAGCGCTGCCGGTGCGGGGACGCTTCCCCGCACCGGCAGCGACCACGTCCCGGTCGTCGCCCGGATCACGCTCGGACCGGGGCGCGCCGCGCCCTGGGTCGTGTCGTCGAAGTCCCTCCCCCGGCTACCGCTGGGAGGTGCCCCCGGGTCGGCGGGGTCCGGCACGCACGCTCGCCGCACTGCGCTCGCTCCGCTCGCTCCGTCCCGGCTCGGCTGCGCAGCCCTTCGGAGGCCGAGCTGTCGTCGGTCGCCGATGCTCCGCACGGGCTCCCTCCTCCGCCTAGCGATCGCACGCACCAGACCCCGCCCACCCCGCCCACCGGGCCGACGACCCACTTTGACGACACTCCCTAGCGGGCGCAGCCGAGGGTGTTGAGGTCGACCGCGGCGGCCATCGCCCGGTAGCCGGCGTCGTTGAAGTGGAGCCGGTCGCGGTAGGCGTACTCCGCCTTGATGTGCTGCGGGGAGCGCGGGTCGGCGACCGCCCGGTCGAAGTCCGCGACGCCGTCGTACGCGCCGCCGGTGCGGATCCAGTTGTTGACGGCGGTCCGTACGCGTTCGCCCTGCGGGGTCCAGTACGGGTAGCCGCGGTACGGCGGGATGGTGCCGCCGAGGATCCGTACGCCGCGTCCGTGGGCCTCGTCGATCAGTTTGCGGTGGCCGGCGATGATCTGCTCGGCGGTGACCCGGGGGCTGGGCGAGGTGCAGCGGTCGGACGGCCCGTCGGGCTGGATGATGTCGTTGGTGCCGGCCAGGACGATGACCGTGGCCACGTCGGGGCGGCCGAGCGCGTCGCGGCGGAAACGGGCGACCGCGCTCTGGCCGTAGCAGACGGAGTCGTGGAGGACTTTGTTGCCGCCGATTCCGGCGTTCAGCACAGGCCGCTGGCGGTCCCGGGCGGCGAGGCGCTCGGCCAGCAGGTCGGGGTAGCGGCGGTCGGTGCCGGGAGTGGCGCCGAAGCCGTCCGTGAGGGAATCGCCGAAGGCGACGACCGCGCCGCGGGGCCGGGGGGCGCTCTGCCCCCGGTGCTCCACGTCCACACCGGACAGGTAGTACCAGGACAGGCTCTGCTGCGAGAAGGCGGCGGCTCCGGTGTCGCCGGCGTGGTTTCCGGCGGCCCGGTAGGAGGTGGTCATGGCGACGTTGTGGAAGGTGGCCGGGCCGGTGCGGCCGCGGAAGTAGAAGGTGACGGTGAGGTGTTCGAAGGCCGAGACGGGGAGGTCGGCCGCGTCGCTGGACAGTTGTCCGCCGGCGGGCACCGTCGCGGAGCGGGATCCGGCGAACGTCAGCGGGCGGGCCGTGCCGGGCCGGACGGCGGCCCCGCCGGCGCTGCGGGCGACGGTCGCGCCGGTGAGCTTGAGCGGTGTCCTGCCGAAGGTGTTGGAGAGGCGGACGCGCAGCCGGCGGCCGTCGGCTCCGACGCGGACGACCTGGCGTACGGACTGGTCGGCGAAGCCTGCTTCGGACCAGTTGGCGTACCAGTTGGTGTGCGTGGGGGCCTGTGGGGAGGCGGCCCAGGCGGTGCGCCAGGAGACGGGGGCGGCCGCCTGTCCGGCGGCGGGCAGGGTGGTGGTCGCGGCCAGCAGAGCGGCGGCGAGCGGGATGCCGAGGGTGAGCAACGGAGTCCTCATGCTCCTATTGACTCGCAGCCGCGGGAAAATGTGACGCCGTGGCGCCCTTGTTGGGCGCCACGGCGTGGTCTGCGGTCCTCCGCGCGCTACCGCTCGGTCGGGCACGGGGCGGGGCGGGCGGGGTGGCGGCGCCACAGGAGCTCGCGCACACCGGAGACGGCGGCCAGGAACAGCACGGAGGCCAGGGGGAGTTCGACGGTGGTCCAGCCGTCGCCCACGCCGCCGCCGGGGACGGCGTCGGCCAGCCGGGTGGCGGCGAGCGCCGCGACGCCGATGCCCGCGCCGACGACCCGGGAGACCCGTTCGTCCTTGGCGCCGCGGACGGCGAGGCTGACGACGACGGAGAACACCATGCACAGGACGTACAGGGCGCAGCTGTCCAGGACGCCGTCGATGCCGAAGACGGACTGGACGATCCGGCCCGCACTGCTGAAGCCGACGCCGAACACCGGTGCGTAGAAATACGATCGGCGCCCGCTGAGCTGCGTGGACGAGCCGTCGGTGTTGCGGATCATGGGAATGTCTACCGCCCAGCGCTGCGGTGGGCTACCTTCGGTCGTGGAAATATCAGGCATAGTCGCTCCTCAGGCGTGGTATGCCGGACGGCAGTCGGCGACGGCACATCGCCGACTGCCCTTTTTCTTTCTTCTTTTGACCGCCCCGTTGGGGCATCCGGACCGCTTCCGGTTCCGCTTCTGACACCGCTTCTGCTTGCGCGTCTGGTTCCGTGACAGGTTCCGGGGGAGGCCGTGCGGCCATCCTTTCATCGGCCAAGGTCCCCGCAAGCACTGCAAGAACACCAGCTTGAAGTCGTTTTTGCAGTTCAGAGCGGGGGCCGTGGCGGCGGGCAACGGGTTGGCAATGGTGCACACAACAGCGTTGTCGCATGGCAAAGGTGTTGATAGCTTCTGCCAATGGCCGAGGTGGAGTTGGGCGCGGTGGCGCGAAACGGTTCCCGGAGTTCGGGGGCCGCGCGGATCCAGTTGGCGATCGACGACATCAGTGACAAGGAGCAGTTGATCCGCTATGCCGTGGCCGCCAAGATCGCGCGACTGGACCTGAACTCGCACGGCGCGGTGACGCAGAACGCCGTGGGCAGCGCCAGCGTCACGTCCGCCGCGATCTCCCGGCTGCTGGCCGGGACCGGCCGGATCCCGTCGTCCGAGACGCTGCGCAGGATCGACGAGGCCGTCGCGGCCCTGGCCCCGGACGATCCCTCCACGCTGCACTCGCTGGGAATACGGCTGCGCGGACTGACCCAGCGGGACAGCCTGCTGGCGCACCTGCCGGCCGCCTGGACCTGGGAGATGCTCCAGGAGACTCCGCGTACGGACTTCTCCGTGCTGATCCAGTCCTCCGCGCTGCTGTCCCTGTTCCTGCCGCTGGCCAAGGCGAACAAAAGCCCCGAGACACTGCGGCGCAAGTACGGGGAGAAACTCGAACCCCTGCTCGTACGGCTGGCTTTGATCGGCGGTGCGCCGCCGACGTCGCGCAATATCGACGCCCTCGTCCTGCTCGGCAGTCTCGTGCGTTACGCCTTTCACCCGAGCGTCGGTGACATCGTGGTGCACCAGCTGAAAACTCCCCTGGGTTTCCGCCTCTGGCGTGCCGTCACCAAAATGGTTCAGCTGTGCGGAGAGGAATCCGGAGCCGAACACCAGTCCTCCAGTTCGATCAGGGCGACGGCCGCGATCAGCAAATGGGTCCGGCACACCGTCATGTCCGAGGCGGAGGAACTGCGCCGCCTCAGCATTTATCCCGGCCGCTCGCTCGACCTCGAACTGGCCATCGCCATTCCGCCGGCCTGGTCCCCGCACGAGGACGACTGGGTACGGGAATTCCTGCTCGAGCGGGCCAAGGACCCCGAGGCCACGCTCCGCGAGCGCGGTACGGCCACGATGGGACTGTGGAAGCGCACGCTGGCCGGCAACGCCCGGCACGCCGACGACCCCCGGCAGCTGCGCAACGTCGAGCAGGTCGAGGCCGAACTGCGGCTGCTGGTCGCCGAGTTCCGCGAGGCGAAGATCCGGCCGGACGCCGCGACCGGCATGCGCTGGCTCTCCGCCACGCTGGAGTCCGTACTCGACGGCCGCACACCGGTGTGCAACGACTGGCCCGTGCTCGACGAGCCGTGGCTGCGCAGCGTCCGCAACGCCGCCGAGACCCTCGCTGCGGGCGACATCCCGGAGCACATACTCCAGCCGACCCGGGCGCTGTTCCTGCACGCCCTGCTCCAGAACGGCGGCGTGGAGCGGCGGCAGGCCCTGGACACGCTGGTCGCGGGCGGCTGGGCCGACGAGGTCATCCCCGCCTTCGGGCAGGTCCTGCGGGAGCAGGACGCGCCGGGGGAAGCCTGGCTGCGCGTACGGGTCCTCTTCGCCATCGGCTTCCTCCAGCGCCGCGACACCCACGTGGCCAGGATCCTCGTCACCGCCTGCCGGAAGGCCTACGACGGCCTGCGCGGCCCCGCACCCACCCACAGCCAGATCACGGAGATGCACGCGGCGCTGTTCGCGATCGGCGACTGCTTCGGCGTCGGCTTCGGCGCCCCCGACCAGGGCGCGCACCGGACCATCAAGACAGGCATCGCCCCCGTACTGGAGGAGCTCGCCGCCTCGGAGCTCATCAACGACCGCCGGTGCCATCCGGTGGCCCGCGCCCTGGTCTACCTCCTGACCTTCACGGCGCAGGACCCGCCGCCGGGCAGGGACGAGGACATCTCCCGCCGGCTCCTGAACCGGCTGCGCACGCACCCCGATCCGGTGGTCCGCGACTTCTGCGCCTGGACGCTGCGCTTCCGCTTCGACGCGTCGGGCGCCGTCCAGCCCCTGCTGCGCGCCGCCGACGACTGAGCCGGAGACGGGCGCACGGGCGGGCGCGGGCCCGCCACCACCGTCAGGTGGTGGCGGGTGTCGTCTTGCGCAGCACGCCGATCTTGTCGATGCGGTGTTCCGGGTTGCCCTGGGCGTCGCTCCAGTAGTTGCCCTCGGCGTGGTCCTCGGGGGTCGCGCAGGTCGAGATCGTGATCATCGCCCGGGTGGGGGTCCGGCCGGGGAAGCCCGGGACCGCGGCACGCTGCTCGCCGAGCGAGCGCTCCGAGCGGAACGACGTCTTGCGGGTCCCGGTGATCTCGTACTCGTACGTCACGCCCCCCGCGGTCACGTAGACCGGCGATCCCTCGGCCAGCGCGGGCAGGTCGCGCAGCGGGCCGCCCGCCGAGAGGCGGTGTGCGGTGACCAGGTAGTTGCCCACCTCGCCCGGGCCGACTCCGCCCCGGGAGCCGTACGGGCTGGCGGCCACGCCGCGGTCCTGGATGACGGTGCCGGCTTCGTCGTCCGTCGTGCCCTCGTACGGGACCACGCGCAGGCCCTGGACCCCGATGGCCGGTATGGACATCACGGCGACGGTGCGGGCGGGCGGCTTGGCGACGCGGGTCTGGACGGCGGGCGCGGTGGTGGCCGGCGCCGAGGAGGGCGACGTGGCCCGCGGCGGGGCTTCCCGTACCGGGGTTCCGGCCGCTGCGGTCGGTGCCGCCGCGGCGGTGGACCGGGCCGGGCCTGGAGCGGGCGCGGCGGCGGTGCCGGGCGCGCAGGCCGCGACGACCAGGGCTATGAGGGCGCCGCCGACGGCGGCGGGGAGGCGCAGGGACTGTGACATGGGCGGTTTCCGTGTCTGTCGGCCGGGCGGCACGAGGTCTGACGGGCCCGGTTCACCCCACCAGCGTTCCACACCGCCCGAGAGGTGCAGAAGTCCTGCGGGATGTGAGCTCCGCCCGGACGCCTCCCTGCTCACCGCGGCACACCCGCACGCTCACCCTCCGTGGTCATTTCGCGGGTGATACGGCTCCGGCGCCCGGGTTCAGCGCCAGTGCCAGCGCAGGGGGTCACCCTCCGTTACGGCCGCCCAGCGGGCCGCAGCCGCGTCGAGGGCGGCGCCCGTCCGCACGAGCGCCGGCCCGTCGAGCGGGGCGCGGCCCACGCCGCGGCCGGTCACGGACAGCCCGGACCACACCCGGTACGCCCAGTTGACGTGGAGCTCGGCCGCCATCACCGCGTCGCCCCCGCGGCGCAGGACCTTCAGACCGGAGCGCCGGTGCCGGGTCGGTGCGGTGAACTCGAAGCCCTCGAAGGTCGCCCCCTCGGCGATCGCTCCCCAGAAGCCGTCGGTGATCCCGAGCGCCTCCTCGACGGCGGCGTGCGCGAGGTCGTGCGGAATGCTCGGCCCGGTGGGCTGGGCGGGCAGCCGCACGTCGGGCCCGCGCCGCCCGGTCACCAGGATCTCGTGCTGATTGTCCGGCAGCTTCCGGAAGGTGATGTCCATCGCCTCCGAACGGTAGGACGGCTCCCTGCCGCCGCCAAGCGGTTTCCCGCCCGGCACCGGCAGGCGGGCCGCGGCACGCCGTGGCGTCATACACAGAGGCAGACCGCGGACGCGGTGTCACGGACCCGGGCTGACTCATGGGTACACCTCAGCCGGGGGCGGACCGTACCGCGGCAGGAGGCCCGCCCGGCAGCCCCGGGCAGGCCCCGCCGCGGACCTCAGCCGCAGCCCGTCATGCGCAGGTACTCGGCCGCCTCGGCCAGCTCCTCCCGCCGACGCTGCCCGCCCGCGGTCTCCATCTCGCCGCGCAGCACGACCTCGGTCCGCAGCACCGTCGCCCTCGGGACGGGCACGCGCTGACCGGGCTTCTCCGTGAACGGCTGGAGTTCGACCGCGAGCGCGTGGGCGTCCGCGGAAGTGCCCCGGCGCAAGGAGAGGAACACGCGGGCGAGCCAGTCGGCGGGGATCTTCACCATCAAATCAGTCATAGCGCACCAACGACGCAACGGGCCGACCGGTGACGCCCGGGCACCCGGCCGGGTGCCGGCGCTCACCTCGCGGCCAGTGGGGCGGCCGCCCAGGGCCACCATCACGCCCGGCACCTGCGCCTCGCGCATCACCGGGAAGCGAGACGAAGACGTTCACGGTGACCGCCGTCCTCGAACTGGTCGACCGGGGCAAGCTCGGCCTGGACGATCCGATCGCCAAGCACATCGACCGCGTCCCCGACGGCGACCGCATCACCCCGCGCGACCTGACGGGCATGCGGAGCGGGCTGTTCACGGTCTACCTGCCGCAGGCGCAGGCGACGCTGGCCGTCCTGCTCAACACCGACGTCCTGTACGAGAACCACGAGCCGAGCATGTTGTTCGGCAAGGCGGTCACGGAGACCGTGTCCCCCGGCAACGTCATCCCCGTGCCGTAGGCCGCCCCGGCACGCTCGGAAATCCGGCCCACCGTCCGAGGGCGAAGCCGGCGCCTTCCCGGCGGACCTCCACCGCGCCCGCGCCGCCGAAATGAGCAGGGAGCACCAACTCGCCCTCGGCAGCCGCGCGTTCGAGCACCCGGCGGCGGGACGACGCGGCTTGTTCCGGGTCCAGGCAGAAGCAGCTGTTGCAGGCGGGGGCGAGGATCTGGACCGGGCTGTGGAGGAGGTCTCCGACGAAGACCGCGCGGTGGCCGCCCGACGCGAGGCGCAGCACGGACGAGCCGGGGGTGTGGCCGGGGGCGGACTCCAGGGTGAGGCGGTCGTCGATGCGGTGGGTGCCCTCCCACAGTACGGCCTGGCCTGCCCGGTGGACGGGGGCGATGCTGTCCTCGTAGATCAGCCGGTCGTCCGGGCGCAGGCCGTTGCCGTGGGAGTTGCGCGGACCGAAGTGGAAGTCGTCGGCGGCAGGGATCAGGTACCGGGCGTTCGGGAAGGTCGGCACCCACTGCCCGCCGGCGTCGCGGGTGTTCCATCCGACGTGGTCGGCGTGGATGTGGGTGTTGACGACGACGTCGACGTCCTCGGGGCGGACTCCGGCCCGCGACAGGGCGCCGATGAAGTCTCCCTGCCAGTGGTGGAAGTGCGGGGACTGCGGGCGTTCGCGTCCGTTGCCCACCCCGGTGTCGACCAGGACGGTCCGGCCGCCGCTGCGCAGGACCCACGTCTGCAGTGCCATCACCGCCATGTCGTCGCCGGGCCGCCAGTGGTCGGGCGCGAGCCAGCGCTCGTTGTCCTTCCAGACCGCGGCCCCGGCCTCCGGGACCATGGCGCGGGCGGGGACGAAGGGGCCCTGCCACTCGACGACCCGGATGACCTCGACGTCCCCGAGCACGATGCTCTGCCTGCTTTCGGTGTTCATGCACTCGACCCTAGGAAGCGCGGCTGAGCCGCTCAATGCCCGTCCGGGTCAGCCGGATACGCGTCCTGCTCATACGCTGGTGCGATGGATGTGGTGAGCGACGCGATCTCGGCCGTACGCATCGGGCGGCCCTCGTCGGACCGGGTGCGGGTGAGCGGGAGCTGGTGCACGCGGCTCGCGCCGTACGACGGCGCCGGCTTCCACGTCGTACTGGAAGGCAGTTGCTGGCTGTTGTCCGACGGCGGTTCCCCGGTCTCGCTCGGGCCGGGCGACGCGGTGCTGCTGCCGTACGGCACGGGGCACGTGATCGCCGACTCCCCGGCCGACGCGGAAGCCGTGCGGAGGGCCGCGCCGTTCGAGGAGGTGCTCGACCGGCTGAACGGTCCCGGCGGTCCCGGGGAAGGGCATCCCCGCGCGCCGGGGGCCCCTACGGGCGCGGTGGAGCTGCTGTGCGGCAAGTACCGGCTCGACCGCAGCCGCGTGCACCCGCTGATGGCGGAGCTGCCGGAGGTCGTCCACCTGCCGCGCCGGGCGGGCAGCGGTGACGGACTCCGCTCCGCCATCGATCTGCTGGGCCGTGAGCTGGGCGGGCAGCAGCCCGGTTCCGGCGTCGCGGTCCCCAGCCTGCTCGACCTGCTCCTCGTCTACATGATCCGTTCCTGGGTGGCCGAGAGCCGGAACGGGGCCTGGCCGGCCGTCCTGGGGGACCCGGTGGCCGCCGCGGCCGTGCGGGCGCTGCACTCCGCCCCGGCCGCTCCGTGGACCACCGAGCGCCTGGCGGCCGCGGCGGGGGTGTCCCGGCCCACCCTCGGGCGTCGTTTCACCGCCCTGGTCGGACGGTCACCGATGGCCTATCTGACCTGGTGGCGCCTCAGCCTCGCCGCCACCCTGCTCCGCGACACCACGGACCCCCTGGCCGCCGTCGCCGACCGGGTCGGATACGGCAGCCCGTACGCCCTGTCGCACGCCTTCAGCCGCGAGTTCGGCACGACTCCCGGGCGCTACCGGGCCCGGGCCGCGGGGGCGCGCCCCGTACGGTGACCGCGGGCGCGTGCCGAGGGCAGGTGGGGCGGGCCTCACCGGTGTCGGGGTGCAGGCCGGAGTGAAGGCCGGGCTGCACGCGCCCAGGACTGTCCCGTAACCCCTGGTGGATCAGCGCACGGCGTCGGATGCGGTGCGTCGCAAGGCGGAGGAGCATCCTCATACCGGGTGCATTCCGATGTTCCGACAACGCAGCGAGGTGCCGTAGCCGACGCCGTGCGCCCGCCGGGGGTGACGGAACAGCCCTTGGCGTCGAGTGGCACGTACCCAGCCACCCCCGGCGCGGCCGTGCGCCGTGCCTCGGCCTCGGCACTGGCCGCCGCCGTCTGTCTCGCCCTCCTCCCCGCGGTCTCCGCCTCCGCCGCTCCCGCGTCCGCCGCCGGGGCGGATCCGGCCGTACGGCCCGCCCCGGCCGGGCCTCGGCCGCTACTGCCGGCAGCGCCTCGACCGGGGCAGATGTGCCCAGGGCCCCGACGACACCACGGGCCGCGAGCTGGACGCAGCCGGCGCCCAGTGCACCGACGTGACCGTGCCGCTCGACTACGCCCCCCCGGGCCGGACGATCACCGTCGCGGTCTCCCGGCTCAGGGCCACCGACACCCGCCACCGCATCTGTGCGCTGGTCCTCGACAACGGCGGCCCCGGCGGTCCCGCGCTGCACTCCCCGCCGGGCATGCGCACGGCGATGAAGCAGGCCGTGCCGGGCTTCGACATCATCGGCATGGACCCCCGCTTCACCGGCCGCAGCACTCCCCTCGACTGCAACTGGCCCGTCGGCACCAGCCAGTTCGCGACAGGTCTCGGCCGGGCTTCCTTCGACCGCCAGGTCGGCACACTCGGCGAGCGCACGATCTCCTACCTCGGCTACTCGTACGGAACGTACCTCGGCACCGTCTACACCCAGATGTTCCCCGGCCGCTCCGACCGCGTGGTCCTGGACGGCGCGATCGACCCGGCGCACTACCGGCCCCGGCCGCTGCGCCCCGCCCTGGCCGAGAACGACCGCGCTCGCCGACTGGGCCGCATGAGCGGCCCGCCGCGACGGCGCCTACGGACTCGGCCGCACCCGCACGCAGGTGCTCGCCACCCTCGAGCGCATCGTCGAGGAGTCCGCGCGCCGCCCGCTGACCGTCGGAACCTCACCCCGGTCCTTCGAACTCGACGACACCCAGGTGCCGTTCGTCATCGTCAACGGCATCGCGGACGACACCGACGCGTCCCGGGCCGCGCTCGCCTAGCAGCTGTCCGTACCGGCCAGGGCGGCGGAGGGCCGCCCGACGGTGCTGCCGCCGCCCTTCGCCGCCCTGCTGCAGGCCGTACTGAAGAACGGCCAGTCCCACTACGGCAGCGTCCAGATCGCGATCATCTGCGGCGACGTGGCCGCACCGCGCGACCCCGAGCGCTACTGGCGCGACATCGAGGGCATCCGCGGCACGCACCCGCTCCTCGGCCCCCTCACCCACAACATCACCCCGTGCGCCTTCCGGGACCGGCCCCGCGAGCGGCCCACGCAGGTCCGCCACGACGCCTCCGCACCGATCGTGTCCGCGACCGGCAACGCGTGCGCGGACGACGAGGTGAACCGCTGCCTGGCCACCGGCAGGCCGCCCGCGCGCGACCGGACCTGCGTCAAGGAGGCCGGCTGATCCGCCCAAGAGGGACGCTTGCCTCCGCTTTTCGGGCCGTCCGTGCCCTGGTGCCGGATCCTCGGCGCTCTCTATGCTGCCGAAGCTCCCTCGCACTTCGAACGGTATGTCCCCTCATGTCCACGGCGTACACGCGTCCGGCGCGTGCGCCCCGGCATGCCCTGTCGAGTCCGGAGGTCCCCCTTGGAAAAGAACCAGAGCCGTCGCCGGCGATTATCCGCACTGGTCGTCGGCGTGGTCGCCGCCGTCACCGCCACCACGGCGGCGAGCACGGGCACCGGCGCGGCCGCGCCCCGTGCGGACGTCGGCGAGATCCGCACCGTCGCCGGCGCCCGGGCCGTTCCCGGCAGCTACGTCGTCGTCCTGAGGGACGGCGCGGTGTCGCTCCGGTCGATCCCGCAGACCGCGGAGACGCTGGCCGACCGCTACGGCGGCCAGGTCCGGATGGTGTGGCAGAAGGCGCTGCACGGCTTCGCCGTACGGATGAGCTCCGCGCAGGCCGCCCGGCTGGCGGCCGACCCGCGCGTCGAGTACGTCCAGCAGGACGCCGAGATCCGCCTCCAGGGCACCCAGCCCAGCCCGCCGTCCTGGGGTCTCGACCGGATCGACCAGCGGAACCTGCCGCTCGACAACAGCTACTCGTACGCGGGCACCGCCTCCAACGTGAACGCGTACATCCTCGACACCGGAATCCGCACCACCCACGCCGACTTCGGCGGCCGGGCGGTATGGGGCCACAACTCCGTCGACACCAACAACACCGACTGCAACGGTCACGGCACGCACGTGGCGGGTACGGTCGGCGGCGGCGCGTACGGCGTGGCCAAGCAGGTCAGGCTCACCGCCGTGAAGGTGCTGAACTGCGCCGGGTCCGGGACCACGGCCGGCCTGGTCGACGGCCTGAACTGGGTCGCGACGAACGCCGTCAGGCCCGCGGTCGCGAACATGAGCCTCGGCTACGCCGGCATCGACACCACCGCGGACGCGGCCGTGCGCAACACGATCGCCGCCGGGATCACCGTCGTTCTCGCGTCCGGCAACCGCAGCGGAGACGCCTGCAACTACTCCCCCGCGCGCGTGACGGAGGCCATCACGGTCAATGCGACCGACAGCGCCGACAACCGGGCGGGCTTCTCCAACTACGGTCCCTGCACCGACCTGTTCGCGCCCGGCGTGAGCATCACCTCGGCCTGGTACACGGGCGACACGGCAACGAACGTCCTCCAGGGCACGTCGATGGCGGCCCCGCACGCGGCCGGCGCGGCGGCGCTGCACCTGGCGACGCACACCGGTGACACCCCGGCGCAGGTCCAGGCCGCCCTGACGGCCGCGGCCACGCCCGGCAAGGTGATCAACCCGGGCTCCGGGTCGCCGAACCTGCTGCTGTACACCGGCGGCAGCCAGAGCGGCACGGTCAACGTCGCCAACCCCGGCAACCAGACCGGGTACCAGTACGACAGCGTCTCGCTGCAGATGACGGCCACCGGCGGTACACCGCCGTACACCTGGTCGGCCGCGAACCTGCCGACCGGCGTGTCGATCAACGCCACGACCGGCCGCATCTCGGGCATCCTGCGCGGTGCCGGCACCCGTACGGTCACGGTCACGGCAGTGGACGCGGCGGGCGGCACCGGCAGCACCACGTTCACGTGGCGCGTGATCCGCGACGCCTGCCCGCGCTGCTGAAGGTGATCCGGCCGGTGCAGGGCGGCGCGGCCGCCGCCCTGCACCGGCGTCCCGCACCGGCCGTCCAGGCCCGGATCAGTCGTCGATGCGGTCCAGGACGGCGCCCAGGTCCACGAACTTGAAGCCCGTGGCGGTGCGTTCGCCGTCCTCCGGGGCGTCGTGCCCGTCCTGGACGACGAGGAGGCCGCGGGGGTACTTCCGGCCGAGGGGCTGGTTGAGGGCCGCCGCGCCGTCGCACTCCTCGGATCCGTCGAGGTCCTCGGAGCGCGCGGTGATGCGCAGCCCGGCCTCGTACTCGTTGTCCTCGTCGAGCTCGCGGTCGTAGAAGGCGAAGCTGTCGTCGCCCTGGCTGGACGCCATCAGGTATCCGTCGCCGCCGGACTCGTTGATCAGGGTCAGGCCCTCGACGTCGGCGGAGATGCGCCGCCCGCCGTAGCCGGGGTCGGCGCCCGGGGCGCATTCCTCGGTCTCTTCGTCGTACGTGCCCGGCACTCCGTACTCCCGGACCCGGTCGACGAGGACGGGCCGCGAGGTGAGGTCCGCGCGGACGCGCCAGATGCCGACGTCCTCCTGCCCGGCGTAGAGCGTCCCGGTGGCGGGGTCGACGACCATGCCCTCGACCTGCGGTCGTTCACCGGGCTCGCTGCACGGCGTCCACGCGGTGCCGTTGGGCAGCCTGAAGGAGGACGGCAGGTCGAGGGTGCGGACCTTGCGGTAGCCGACCTTGCCGCCCGGGACCGCGAGGAGTTCGAGCAGGGCGACGGTCGTCTCGTGGCGGCGGCTGACGAGCGCGTACGAGCGCTGCGTGGCGGGGTCGGTCCAGGTGGCGAGCCCGTACGCCGTGCGCTGGTCGTTGATCTCGGTCTGGTCGGCGGAGAAGACCGGGGCGGCGGCGGGGTCGGTGACGTCGGTCAGCGGTGCTCCGGAGCGGTCGCCGTCGATGCGGTAGATGCGCAGGCGGTCGTTGCCCCGGTCGGTGACGACCGCGAGGTCGGCGCGGCCCGCCGGCAGCCGCATGCGGGTGACCAGGTCGACGTTGTTGAAGCGCCCCGGCGCGTCGTCCGCGCCCGGTCCGGCGGGGGCCGGAAGGGCCTGCACCTGGGCCGCGTCGAGGTCGTAGACGCGCAGTCCGCCCTCCTTGGCGGTGGCGACGACCAGGCTGCGGCCGGGGTCGGCGGTGTTGCGCCAGATCGCGGGGTCGTCGGCGTTGGCGTTGCCGCCCTCCTCGTCGTCGAACAGCGTGGCCGTCTCCGACGTGGGGGTGACGGCCGGCAGGGTCGCCGTCCCGCGGGGGTGTGCGAGGGCGGTCGAGGGAGAGGCGGTGCCGGCGGCGAGCACCGCGAGGGCCGCGCTCAGGACGAGGGCGGCGGGTGCGGCGGGCCGGACGCGACGTTGCAGGGCCACGAAGGGACTCCAATGTCAGGAACATGACGGTCAGTCGTCGCCGAGCGTGGGACCGCGAGATGAAGCCGCACGAGCCGCGACACGGCGCGCGGGTGTGCCGACCGTGAACTCGAAGGTGGCCCGGCGAGCGCGACCGGCCCTCGATAACGTTACGAACATTTTTTCGTACGAGGTACAACCATTCCCCGCTCCCGCGCGTCATGAGGGTGCGAGTGCGCCGGGGGCGCACTCGACCGACGACAAGGGGATGGGGACACCTCCATATGATTCACCGGATATCCCGGCGCGCCCGCGTGCTGTCCGCGACCGCCGCGGCGGGAGTGCTCGTACCGCTCGTGACGGCGGCCGCGCCCGCCGCTGCCGCTCCCGCACCGCAGGTGGCCTGCAGCTCGGCCAAGGCCGGTCTCGCCACGAAGCTCCAGCGGGACATCACCGCCGCCATGAAGTACCGCAAGGGCGCCATCGCGGTCGGGCTGTACGACCGCAGCACGAAGACCACGTGCACCTTCCGCGCCACCTCGGCGTACGACTCGGCCAGCATCGTCAAGGTGACCGTGCTGGCCACCCTGCTGTGGGACGCCAAGAAGACCAACCGCTACCTGACGCAGCGCGAGGCCGACCTCGCGACCGCCATGATCACCAAGTCCGACAACAACGCCACGACCGCCCTGTGGCGCCAGCTCGGCCTGACGAAGATCAAGGGGTTCCTCACCACAGCCGGCATGACGAAGACCGTGCCCGGCACGGGCGGCTACTGGGGCCTCACCCAGATCAACGTGACGGACCAGCAGAAGCTCCTCGCGCTGATCACGGCGAAGAACACGGTCCTGAGCGACAACTCCCGCGCGTACCTCCTCAAGCTGATGAACAAGGTCGTCGCCTCGCAGCGCTGGGGCACCCCGGCGGGCGCGCCGTCCACGGTGAAGGTGCACGTCAAGAACGGCTGGCTGCCGCGCGCCACGCACGGCTGGCGGGTCCACAGCGTCGGCGCCTTCCAGGGCGGCGGGCGCGACTACTCCATCTCCGTGCTGACGCAGGACAACACCACGATGGACTACGGCGTCGCGACCATCCAGGGCATCTCGAAGGCCATCCACAAGGCCCTCGTGCCGACGACGGTCGCCCCGCAGCGGTACACGCCGACGACCACGCCGACCGAGGCCATCCCGCCGGTTCCCGGCAACTGACCCCGTCCGGGGCCGGGGGGGGGCGCCCCCCCGGCCTCAGCCGGCGAGGCCTTCGACGACCTCGGCGCCGGGCAGCTCGGCGAACAGCTTCCCCGGCGCGATGAGCTTGCCCCGCCGTCGGCCGCTGCCGACGAGTACGTACGGCATGTCCACCACGGCGGAGTCCACCAGCAGCGGCCAGCCGGCCGGCAGCCCCAGCGGGGTGATGCCGCCGTACTCCATGCCGGTCTGCTCCACGGCCGTCGCCATCGGGGCGAAGGACACCTTGCGGGCGTCGAGGTGGCGCCGCACCACGCCGTTGACGTCGGCGCGGGCGGCGGACGGCACCACGCAGGCGGCGAGCGTCGTCTCACCGCCGCGCTTGGCGGCCACGACCACGCAGTTCGCGGACTGCCCGAGCAGCTCCTGCCCGTAGTGTGCGACGAAGGCCGCGGTGTCGGCGATCTCCGGGTCGGTGTCGACGTACACGATCTGTCCGGCCGGTACGCCGCCGCGCCATCCGCGCACCGCCTCGGCCACCGGCCGGGTCAGCTCGTCGAGGCAGTCGGGGGCGGGCCGGGCGTCGTCGAAGGTTCCGAGGGGAGCGCGCATCCCCGCACGCTAACACCGCCCCCGGCCGCCCCGGCCCCGGATCCGCCCGGTTCACCGGCCGTGGTGCCACACCAGCACGTGGCCCGGCGGACGCGGGGGGGGGGCTCAGCCCTTCGCGGCGGCGGGAGCGGGCGCCTCGTCGAGCTCCCACGCGTGGCGCTTGAACTCGCGCCGGAAGTCGCCGTGGTCCTCCCACTGGCGGGCGATGCCGCGCAGCACGTCCCAGTTGTGCTCCACCGACTGGTCGATGATGCGGCGCACGGCCGGTTCGGCCGTCGCCCGCGTCTCGATGAGGCCCTTGATCGACGAGGCCTCCAGGACGGCGTTGCGCAGGGCACGCAGCGCGCGGGAGGTGTCGTCCATGCCGAAGCCGTACTCGCTGCCCGTCTCCGCGTCGAACAGCGGGGTGAGGCGCGCCTCGATGAACGCGGTGATCCGCTCGAAGTGCTGCGCGTCCATCGGGGTCTCCCTCTCCTGCCGTACCACCACACGGCCTGACGTATCGGATTTTTCGCCGGCTCATTGGACAAGCTGACCTTGGGTCAATGCGGGGACAGGATACCGGCATCGAGCTTGGACCTGCCGTTTTCCGGTGGCTGCCCGGTCCGCAGGGCGGCGGGGCGAGGGCAGGACCCGGGGCGGGCGGCCCGACGGCTGCGGCCGCCCGGCATCCTCGCCGCCCCGGAGGCGCCGCAGGCCTGCCCGATCATAGGTCCGGAGGCGCATACTGGTTTCACGATGACGAAGCCATCCGCGCCGCGGCGCCACCTGCCCACCAGTCCCTTCCAGGCTCCGGTCGCCCCGGCAGCCAAGCACTTCGAACTGGGAGACCGGGTCACCCACGACCAGTACGGCCTCGGCCGGATCATCGGCGTCGAGGAGGGCGTCGCCATGCTGGTCGACTTCGGATCCCGCACCGCACGGATCGTCAGCCCGTACACGCGCATGGGCAGACTCTGACCTGGAGCACCCCCTCACCGCCGGCCCCGCGACACCGCCGGCGGTGATGTGCACGTGCCGGTCCGGCACGACGGGGGCGGCCTGCCCTCCATCCGAACCCCCGGACTCCGCACGGCACTTCCCGGGGACACGGCGAGCGCGGCCCTCGCGCCTGGCCTGTCCCGTACCACGCGGCGGGCACGGCGACCGGCCTGCTCGCCCGGTGGCTGTGGCTCCAGGACGCCCCGGGCCCGGTGCATACCGATCAGGTCTCGACCCGTGGCCAGGGCGTTGCCCGGCCCCGGCGGCGGAGTTGAGCACGGCGTGGAACAACCGAGATTCGCCGAACTGGACGGCGCGTACTGGCAGGGCGGCTCGCACACCGAGGACTGCACCCGCTGCGCCCTCCTCCGCGAGGAGCACACGACTCCCGCCGAGCCCGGCTGCGGAGCCGCCCGGGCGCTGGAGCACTTGCGCCAGGCCCTGGCGTCCGACGAAGGCCATCGCGTCAGGACCGTCATGCTGGTGTGTTCGGTCACGACGATCGTGGCCGCCACGGCCACCGTCATCATCACGGGCTGACGGCACGGCGCACGCGCCCCGGCGGCCGACGGCTCGGCGGCCGCCGGCTGTCCGGTCACGGTGAACGGCGGCCGTCGTCAGCGCGGCGGGCCGTGCCGGTGGAGGGCGATCAGCAGGCGCCAGACGTCCCCGGCCAGCGCCTCGGGGGTGCGGTCGATCAGCCCGTGGGACCAGTCCGCGAGGATTCCGGTGAAGGCGGCGGCCACCGCCGAGGCGACGAGGTCGGGGGCCGAGCCGCCGGCGGCGGTGCGTTCGGCCAGGCTGCGGGCCCGCAGGTCGCGGTGGAGCGTGTCGCCGAGCGGACCGCCGCCGCCGGGGCCGAGCAGGGCCGCGTAGAGGTCCGTACGCCCTGCCGCGTCCCGGAAGAAGGCCGAGAGGGCAGGCGGTGGCAGCGCCGGGTCCGGGGCGCCCTGCCAGGCGTGCAGGGCGTCCACCGCCTCGCGCACGATGCCCCCGCAGGTGTCCACCGCGAGGTCTTCGACGTCCGCGTAGTGCAGATAGAACGTGGCGCGGGCGACCGCAGCCCGGCGCACCAGCATCGCGACCGTGATCTCCCGGAGCGGCCGGTCGGCGCACTCGGCGAGCAGCGCCTCCTGGAGGCGGGCCCGGGTGCGCCGGGTGCGGGGGTCGGAGGGCCGGGGGCTCATCCGGCCGCGACCGCCAGGACGGCGGCGAGGGCCAGGGCGCCCGGCAGTGCCTGGGCGACGAAGATGCGGCGGTTGGCGGTGAAGCCGCCGTACAGCCCGGCGATGACGACGCAGATCAGGAAGTAGACCTGGACGCGGAACCCGGTGGGGTCGTCGGCGACGAGGCCCCAGACGAGTCCGGCGGCGAGGAAGCCGTTGTAGAGGCCCTGGTTCGCGGCGAGCGGGGCGGTGGCCCGGGCCATCTCGCGGTCGAACCCGGACAGCCCCCGGCCCGGGGCACGCTCCCACAGGAACATCTCCAGCACCAGGATGTAGGCGTGCAGCAAGGCCACGAGGGCGACCAGCACGTTCGCGGTGATCTCCATGGGGAGCACTCCATTTCATGGACGGGTGTCCAGAATACATGGACACCAGTCCAGGAATGAGCCCGGCGTCCCGGACACCGCCCCCGATCCCCCAACCGGCCCCGGCGGGGCTCTCTTTGTGCCACGCTGGCGGCACGGGCATCGGGTCGGCGCAGCACTGGGGGCGGCGGTGGATCGCGAGGAACGCAAGGAACGCAAGGAACGCGAAGCGGCAGACGTCTGGGGCGGGACGGACGACGGCGGAGGTCCGCTGCACCGGCCGACCCCGGGGCGGATCACCCGCAGCACGCGGTACGACCCCGACGACGAGGCGCGCCAGCGGCAGGACTTCCTCGCGGGCACGGTGCTGGCGGCCGGCGCGGCGCTGATCCTGCCGGGCAAGGGCGCGCGCGACGTGGCGATGAAGCCGCTGTTCACCTTCCTCGTCCACGAGGACGATCGGACGTTCGGGCCCGCGCCGCAGCTGCGGGAGGCGTTCAGGCTGCTGGACGAGGTGGGCCCGGCGGAGGTCGGGGACCGGCTCGGCATCGGGACGGGCTGGTCCGCGATGGGCGGCCTGGAGCCGCTGGTCAAGCTGAACCTGGAGTTCCAGGGCACGGCGTCGCGCAGGAGCACGGCCCATCTGGTGCTGCCGGCCCGGCAGTACTCGACCATCTGGCACACCATCGCCGACGGCGGCCTGCTCGGCATCAGCTCCGAGCCCCGCCTCCAGCCGGCCGCGGGCCGCCCCGGCGCCACCTTCGCGGACGCCCTCAACTCCTGCCTGCTGCTGGGCATGGGGACCTCGCCGGTCCTGGAACACCTCATCACGGCGTACGACTGGCCGCGCAGCTGACCGTACGGCCGGCGGGAGCGCACCGGCGGAACTCCCGGAGCCCGGCCGGACCGGGCTCCGGGGGCCTGGTCACGCGTCGAGAACGGCGATCTCCACCCGGCCGAGGCGGTCCGCGTCCGCGACGATGTCGATCTCGGTGATCCGGTCTTCCGCGATCGTGAAGCGGAGTACCAGGAACAGCTTCCCGAGGGGCGCCATCACCAGGCCGACCTCGCCGTCGACCAGCGCCGGCTGCGTGTAGCGGACCCGCTCCGCGGCAGCGGACGCGCCCTTGGCCACGGCGTTGACACCGCGGAGGAAGACGGGCGCGGGGGTGGGGCCGACCGCGCTGTCGGCGCGGAGCACCACCTCCGGATCCAGCAGGGCGACCAGCGCCGCGAAGTCGCCGCCGCGGGAGGCGGCCAGGAAGGCGTCGACGACGCGGCGCCGGCGGTTCAGATCGGCGTCCGGTGCGGGCTCCGCGCCCCGGACCCGGCGGCGGGCCCGGCTCGCGAGCTGCCTGGTCGCGGCCGGTGTCTTCTCGATCAGCTGCGCGATCTCGTCGAAGGGCACGGCGAACATGTCGTGCAGGACGAAGGTGAGCCGCTCGGACGGCGTCAGGGTGTCGAGTACGACCAGCAGCGCCAGCCCGACGGAGTCGGCCAGGAGGGCCTCCTGCTCGGGGTCGGGGACCGCGGCGTCGGGGCTGCCGGCCGTCCCGGGGACCTGCACGTCGAGCGGGTCCTCGCGCCGGTGCTCGCGGGAGCGGAGCATGTTGAGGCAGATCCGACCGGCGACCGTCGTCAGCCAGCCGCCGAGGTTCTGCACCTCGCTGACGTCGGTCCGGTTCAGGCGCAGCCAGGTTTCCTGGACGGCGTCCTCGGCTTCGCCGAGCGAGCCCAGCATCCGGTAGGCCACCGCCCGCAGATGTGACCGGTGTTCCTCGAAGCGCTCTGTCGGCAACAGGCTCTGGTCGGCGTCCACGTGTGGCGTTCCTTCCCTCCGGGCGGGCGGGCCGCAGCAACGGGCCCGTGAAGCACCACGGTTGTAGCCGGAAGATCAACTTTCGCACAACCGAATTGGACGGGAGTGAACCCCCGGGCACGGATTCCACTCTCGTATCTCGGTAGATGCCAAGGCCAACAGCCCAGAAGGTACGGACCTTTGGCATTCGATCGAGGAAGAAGTAGGAGATCCACCCCCCATGAAGACGTCCCTGCCCGGCCGCCGCGGCGGCCGCATAGCCTCCGCCGGTCTGGTGGCCGGCGCGGCGCTGGCCCTGTCCGCGTCGACCATCGGCCCGGCCACGGCCCTCCCGGAGCCGTCCACCACCTCGTCCAAGCCCCCCGTCGGCGTCATCGGCGGCAAGGAGCAGCCCGACGCGGCCTACCCGTGGATGGCCGCCCTGCTGAGCAAGGGCGAGGGCAGCCCCGTCAACCGCCAGTTCTGCGGCGGCAGTCTGATCAGCAGCGACCTCGTCCTGACCGCAGCGCACTGCGTGACGGGCGCCAAGGCCAAGCAGCTGGAGGTCACCGTCGGCCGCACCGTGCTCTCCGACAAGAGCCAGGGGCAGCTGCGTTCGGTGCGCACCATCGTCTCGCACCCCCGCTACGTCAAGGGCGACGAGGCCTACGACCTGGCGCTGCTCGAACTGGCCAAGCCGGTCACCGGCATCGCCCCCGTGAAACTGCCGACCGCGGGCACCGACGCGCTGCTGCGCCCCGGCGCGAAGGCCACGGTCATCGGCTGGGGCAACACGGACACCGAGATCACCCACTACCCCGACCGGCTGCGCGGTGTGAACGTGCCGCTGCTGTCGCACTTCGAGTGCAAGGCGACCTACCCCGGATACAACAAGGCCGTCAACGTGTGCGCGGGAGTCGAGGGCAAGGACTCCTGCCAGGGTGACAGCGGCGGCCCGCTGTTCCGCAGGGTGGCCGGCCGTACGTACCAGATCGGCATCGTCTCGTACGGCGATGGCTGCGCCGAGCAGGGCGCCCCGGGCGTGTACGCCTCCACCAGCTCGGCCAAGCTGTGGAAGACGCTCGGCGAGTCCGCCGAGGGCAAGCGCCTGCTGAAGCGTCTCGGCCGCTGACCCCGTCCGCACCGCATGCCCCGCGGGGCATGCGGTGCGGCTGCGCCGCCGGGCCTCCGGTGCCTTCCGGAGGATCGGCGGCGCAGGGACATCCGGGCTGTCAGGACGGCGAGTTGATCCACTGCCAGCCGCCGGTGCCGATCGTCACCGGTGCGGACGGGCTCGTGACTGCGGACACGAAGGCGAGGTCTTCGGCCGTGCCGTCGGTGGCGGTGGGCCAGAGGCCGGGAGTCGCGTCGCCGGTGGCGTCGCCCGCCGACACCAGCAGGCGTTGGGCGGCCGGGGTCCACCCTCCGCCGAGGGCCCGGGGCGTCCCCAGGACGTCGGCGTCCCGGCTGAGGTACTCGGACGGCTTCCCACGGCCGCCCGTGCCGCCGGGTTCCCGGCCCGGGCGGTTGCGCCGCCGCACCTCGCCTGCCGGTTCACGCGGTCAGGGCTCGGCGCAGGGCTGCGGCGAGTTCGGCGATCTGCCGCTGCGAAACGTCCGCGGACGCGATCGCCTGCGAGCCGTGGAAGGTGCCGGGCCACTGGTGGAGTTCGACGGACACGCCCGCCTGCAGCAGGCGCAGCGCGTAGGTGATGTCTTCGTCGCGGTTGGGGTCGAACTCCGCGGTGGCGATGTAGGCGGGCGGCAGGCCGGACAGGTCGGCGGCCCGCGCCGGGGCGGCGTACGGCGAGGCGGGCGCGGAGCCCAGGTAGTGCCGCCACGAGGCAGTGATCTTGTCGCGGTTCATCCAGGGCGTGTCGGTGAAGTTCCGGGCCGACCAGGTCTCCTGCCGGTCGTCGAGCTCGGGCTGGTTGAGCAGCTGGAAGCGGATGGGCGGCCCCTGCTCGTCACGGGACCGCAAGGCCACCGCGGCCGCGAGTCCGGCGCCCGCGCTGTGGCCTCCGACCGCGATGCGCGCCGGGTCGATGCCGAGCTCGGCGGCGTGCCCGGCCGTCCAGTCGAGCACGGCGTACGCGTCGTCGAGGGCGGCCGGGAACGGGTTCTCGGGCGCCAGCCGGTAGCCGACCGAGACGACCACCGCGCCGGAGAGTTCCGCGAGCAGGCGGGCCACCGGGTCCTCGGTGTCCAGGTCGCCGAGGACCCAGGCGCCGCCGTGCAGCCAGATGACGGTCCCCCGGGCCTGGCGCGGGCGGTAGACGCGCACCGGCACGCCGGGACCGGCGGGCACCGTGCGGTCCTCGGCCGTCACGTTGCCGGTGTCCGCCGCCGGCCTCGCGGCGGCCGCCGCGGCGAAGCTCTTGCGAGCGGCTTCCGGGTCGGTCAGGTCGAGCGAGGGGAGCAGGGGGACGAATGCTTCGAGTTCGGGATCCATGCCGGCCATCCTGCTGGCCGGCACTGCCGAGGTCATCCGCCAACTGTCGGGCCTCGCCGCCCGATTGCGCGCCGACCGGCGTGCTGGCCTCCTGCCGTGGCGCCCTATCCTCTGCCCATGGAGGCACTGGCCGTACGGCTGTCACATCTGGACTCGCACGTCGAGGGCGCCATCCGCGTCGTCGTGTTCTACGACACGCTGATGCGCCGCCGGGTGGACCCGGAGGCGCTCGCCCGGGCCTCGGCGGTCCTGGCCGAGTGCGTGGCCGGGATCCGGCTCCACGGGACCGGCCGGACCGTGCGCGTCGCGCCCGACGGCAGGCCGGCGTCCGCCCCGCAGGCACCCGCCTCCAGCGCCGTGCCGATCACCCTCGACGAGGAGGAGATCGGCACGGTGTGGCTGGAGCGCCCCGGCGCACCCGGCCCGCTGGACGACGTACTGCTCGACCGGCTCGCCCTCGCCACCGCGGCGGCCGTCGAGCGGTACGGACCGGCCGGCACCACCATGGCCGACCCCGCCCTCGTCGAGCTGGCCGTCAGCTCCGGCAGCGACGAAGCGGCCAGGGCCCGGGCGTTACGGCTCCTGGGCTTCGCCGCCGACGCTCCGCTCCACGTCGCCGCCGTACGCTCGCCGCTGCCGCTCGACCGGATCGGCGGCCTGGTCTGCCCGGCCCGCACGGTCAGGGCGGCGCAGCTGGCCGGCGTGGGCGTCGTCCTGGCCACCGGCATCGACCCGGACCGCTTCCCCGAGGGTGTCCGCGCGGGCATCGGCTCCGCCGGCGGCCCCGACCGCTCCTGGCAGCAGGCCCGTACGGCCCTCCGCTTCACCACCCCGCTCCGGCCGGTCGTCCGCCATGACGACCTGGGCGCGCTGGCCCTGCTCGCCCGGGTGCCGCGGGACGCCGCGCGGGAGAACGCCGACGTGGCCGCGATCGCCCGCATCGCCGAGAACCCGGACGACCTGGAGACGCTGCACGCCTACTGTGCCACCGGCTCCCTGCGGCGGGCCGCCGACCGTCTCCACCTGCACCACAGCAGCGTCGCCCGCCGTCTCGAACAGATCGGCAGGATCCTGGGCATCGAACTCACCGGCCCCACCGGGCTGATCCGGGCCGGCGTCGCACTGACCGCATGGCAGCTGCTCGACGACTGAGCACGGCGCCCGCGGCGGTACCCGCCGGCGGTCCCGGGGTCAGGGCCGGTCGTACCAGGAGAACGCGGCGATCCTCCAGCCCTCCGGCGTGCGGACGAACTGGATGGTCTTGGTCCCGGCCCCCTCGAAGGGCTTGCCGTCCAGGATCCCGGACTTGCCGTACTCGCCGAACCGGGACGCGATGTCGCCCGCGATGTCGGTGCGTTCGGAGGTCTCCCACTCGGAGAAGTCGACCAGCCGGCCTTCGGCCAGCAGCTTCCGGCGCGGCTCGATGAACTCGTCCACGGTGTAGACCGTGAGGTCCGGGCCGGTCTTGACGATCACACCGCCCGGCAGGAACAGCCTGCGGAGCCGCTCGAGGTCGGCAGCCTTGCCGCCCCGGTTGTCGAAGGCTCCGAAGAAGTCGGCCGTCACCACGTCGATCTCGGTCTTTGACATGGCGCGACACTAACACCGGGGGCCGGCCCGACGGGCCGGCCCCCGGTGGCTGCTGCCGCGGGACGCTACGGGCGCGCGGGCGCCCGGGGCGCTACGGGCGCGCCAGGATGTCGCTCACCTGGTGGGCGTAGACGACCCGACCGCACGGGGAGCCGTTGTCGGTGCAGGTCGGGTCGCTCGCGTCCATGCGGTGCTCCGTGAGCGACCACAGGTGCTGGGGCGCCCCGGGTCGGCCCTGACCGTGCTCGAAGTACAGGTCCTCGGGACCGACGGCGTTGGTGATGTTGCCGCCGAAGTCCACGAGCCGGCCGCCGGAGACGGTGGCCCGCCGCAGGCTGCCGCTGTTGTTCAGGTAGCTGCGGTTGAAGTAGTACGTGCCGTTGTAGCGCGCGGCGCCCTGGGTGAGGTCGCGCGGCAGGTAGTACGCCTGCGTCGCGCTGACGACTCCGCCGGCCGCCTTGAGCAGGCCGGTGCTGTCGTCGATGGGCAGTGCGCCGACCCGGCCCTTCTCGGGGTGCGTCTCGTCGGAGTTGCAGTACTCGCCCATGAGCAGCGCGGGGGCCGTGAGGTCGCTGCGGTCGACGGAGATGTAGGACGCCTTGGGGGCACCGGTGGCGACGCAGGTCGCCGCCGAGGAGGAGTTGCCCTGTGCGGCGACGAACTTGTACGAGGCCACCTGCGGCATCACGTACCGGTAGGTGTGGCTGTAGTAGACGCCGCTCTGCCGGCCGATCTTGGTCTCGTCGCGCACGTTGCTCTTGAGGCCGTCGAGCGTGGTGTCGTCGACGGCGGAGTCACGGTCGGGGTTGAGGTCGAGCACGGCCCGCATGTCGAAGACCCGCAGGCCGTTCATGGTGTCGGCGATGTAGAGGTAGTACTTGTACCAGGCGAGGCCGCCGGCGTGGACGTTGACCGACTTGTACGAGATGTTGCCGTACGAGTTGTAGTACGGCTCGACGAGCAGCACGTGCCGGTACCGGCGTCCGTCCGGGTCCCCCGTCACGGGGGTCTCCGGGTCGAGGAACGACAACCGCACGCCCTTGTCGTCGCAGGTGCCGGGGTCCGAGGAGCAGAGCGCGGCGTCGGACTTGTCGTACCAGGAGGTGACCAACGGCTTCCGGGAGCCCCAGAGTTCGTCGGACTGCGCATCAGATACGCCCGTTATGCCCTGGGGTATCCACTCCTTCGTGTCGGCGTCGCCCCCGTCCCAGCAGAGCTTTCCGGCCGGGGCCAGCGCGCCGCCGTTGTCCCCCGCGCCGAAGGGGTCCGTGGTGCACGACGCGCCCGTCTTCGCGATCCGGTTGGCCTGGTCGAGGAGGACCTGCACGCCCGTCACGGGCAGGGCGGCCTTGAGGTCGGCGACGTGACCGGTCAGGTCCGGCCCTGACTTGAGGTCGAAGGAGGAGACGGTGGCCGGGTCGCCGGGAGCCGCCTGCGCGGGGGTGCCGAGCGCGGGCACCGCGAGCAGCACCGCGGCGATCGCCGCGACCCACCCGGCACGCCGGAAGACGGACGTGTGAGGCGTCGTCATTCTCTGAAGCCTTTACGTAAGGGAAGGGGGGCCGGAGATCATTTCAGCGTGCCTGTCGCCATGTCCAGTACGATGAGCGGGTTGTCATTCCTCGTCCCGCTATGTGCGATTGCTGCCCGTGCGGTCGCGTTGTCAGTGGCGGGTGCCATGCTCGTGATCGACCCGCCGTTCCGGGACGGGTCGATGAGCAACAGGGGGAAGCGGTGTCCGCAGAAACGTCTGACAACACCCCACCGCCGCCGGTGGAATTCGACCGGGGCTGGTGCGCCACCGACCTCGGCGTGTACAGGGCCTGCGAGGGGACGTACGAGGTGTACCCGTACGAGAGCCTGCCGCCGCTCGAAACCGTCACGTTCGACGGCGGCTTCCGGTGGCTGGGCGGGGCCGGTTCCGATGCGTCGGATCACGACGGTGAGCTCGCCGCGCTGGCGGAGCAGCTGGCCGCTGCCGGGATCACCCTGCCCGGGGACTTCCGGACGTTCTACCGCAGCGCGCGTCTGTGCCACTCGCTCGACCGGGCTTCGGTGACCGGCTGCTGGACCGATTTCTCGGGGCCGCTGCGCAGCCCGGTGGAGGAGGGCGCCCGCCTCGTACGGTTCCTCCGCGACCAGCAGGACTGCGTGTTCTGGTACCTCTACCTGCGGCCCGGCGGGGAGGCCTTCGTCGTGGCGTCGCACCTCGACTACGAAGCCTGCGACGACTACGAGAACTGCGACGACTACGACGCCGCGGGTGACGAAACCGGAGAAGGCCGCGAGGACGGTGCCGAGGGCGGCGGCGCTGCGTCGGCGATCCTGTGGTGCGCGCCGTCCTTCGAGGAGTTCGCCTACCGCTTCTGGGTGGAGAACGAACTCTGGGACCTGGTGCAGGGTGCCGACCGGCCCGCGCTCGTGCCCGCCTTCCGGGAGTACCTCGAGCACTACGGGCCGGCGGGAGGCAACGAGTAGGGCGCCGGGGCGGGTCACCGAAGCGGGCGCGGGGAATTCCCGTCGTACCGTGGCAGTTCACGGAGCATGGCTGTCATTCATCGCACCACCATGTCCCCCGGCAAACTGGAGCTGCTCGCCGCCTGGCTTCCGGGGCAGCCCTGGTACGCCGGTGCGGGGGACGGTCCCCGGCTGAGCAAGGCCGGAGGCTTCCGGCTCGACGACCCGCAGGGCGAGGTCGGCATCGAGTTCGTGGTCGTCACGGACGACTCCGGCGACCGGCCGCACACGTACCACGTGCCGCTCACCTACCGCGGCGCGCCGCTCGACGGCGCCGCGCAGGGGCTCGTCGGCACCTCGGAGCACGGGGTGCTCGGTCGGCGATGGGTGTACGACGGCGCGTACGACCCGGTGTGCGTCGCCCAGCTCCTCGCCCTGCTCCAGGGCCGCGCCGAGCCGCAGGCGCAGAACGCGACCGGCACCCCGGACCGCTCGGTCACCGCCGAGGGACCGGGGGCGGACTTCGCGGCGGTTGACGTTGCGGGGGCCGACGCGTCGGCAGCGGGGCCGGTCGCGGCGGTAGGCAGCACGGCGCAGGGCACCGATGTGGTCGTGGGGAGGGACGCACACGGCCCACTGGTCGTGCACCTGAACCGGGTCCTGGAAGCCCAGGGGCAGGCCGGCGGCTCCGCCGCAACCGGAGTACTCGGTCAGGTGACCGCGGAGTGGGAGCGGCCGGACGGTTCCCGGGGGCGCGGGCCGTTCGTCGTCCTGCGCGGAGGCGGGACGGCCTGACGTCACTCTTCGGTGGCATGCACGCGGGCCCTCGCCCCAAGGTGCCCGGGCATGCGGCACAGTCGTCGGATGCTCCGCCGGTTGTTTCCCCTTCCCCTGATCGCAGCCGTCGTGCTCACCGCCGGGGGGTGGGGGGGGGGGGGGGGGGGGGGGGGGGGGGGAGGGGGAAAAGGGGAGAAACAAAAAAAAAGAAACCAAAACAACAACGGACCACGAAAGAAC